>JAYUFK010000088.1:0-2252 GCA_043739325.1 Methylocapsa sp.
GTTGGCCGCTTTGGGCGGCTTTTAGTTCTTGCGGTCATGGGCTTTAGCAGCCTCAGACGCGGACGGAGCCTAGATATCGTCTGGGCACGCCAACGTTGCAAGCTCCAACATCCTTAATCGTCTGCGAAACGTTGGTTTGGCTCGAGGACCCAACGCATGGTAAGCCCGAAATCAGCACACTCGACGCCAGACTTTGAGGGGGACCAAAGCCCATGATAATCACCGACGAGCTTGAGAAACGCCGCGCCGAAGCCCGTTTGGGCGGTGGGCAACCCCGCATCGACGCCCAGCACGCCAAAGGCAAGCTGACCGCGCGCGAACGCATTGAGATGCTGCTCGACCGGGATTCGTTCGAGGAATTCGACATGTTCGTGCAGCACCGCTGCACCGATTTCGGCATGGAGCAGGAGCATGTGCCGGGCGACGGCGTCGTCACCGGCTGGGGCACCGTCAACGGCCGCACCGTCTATGTCTTCGCCAAGGACTTCACCGTGTTCGGCGGCTCCCTAAGCGAGGAGCACGCCAAGAAGATCACCAAGATCCAGGACATGGCGATCAAGAACCGCGCCCCCATCGTCGGCCTGTTCGACGCCGGCGGCGCCCGCATCCAGGAGGGCGTGGCCGCGCTGGGCGGATATGGCGAGGTGTTCCAGCGCAATGTGCTGGCCTCCGGCGTGATCCCGCAGATCTCAGTCATCATGGGCCCCTGCGCCGGCGGCGACGTCTATTCCCCCGCCATGACCGATTTCATCTTCATGGTGCGCGAAACCAGCTACATGTTCGTCACCGGCCCCGACGTCGTGAAAACCGTCACCAACGAGACTGTGACGGCCGAGGAACTCGGCGGCGCGCATGTCCACACCACCCGCTCCTCGATCGCCGACCGCGCCTACGAAAACGACGTCGAAGCGCTGTTGCAGATGCGCCGCCTGATCGACTTTCTCCCCGCCTCCAATCTGGAGGCGCCGCCAAAACTGCCCTCGTTCGACGATCCCGACCGGATCGACATGTCGCTCGACACTTTGGTGCCTGATAATCCCAACAAGCCCTACGACATCAAGGAACTGATCAACAAGATCGTCGACGAGGGCGATTTCTTCGAGATCCAGGAGACGCACGCGCGCAACATCGTCACCGGCTTTGCGCGTATCGAGGGCACGACGGTCGGCATCGTCGCCAACCAGCCGCTCGCGCTGGCCGGCGTGCTCGACAGCGACGCCTCGCGCAAGGCCGCGCGGTTCGTGCGCTTCTGCGATTGCTTCAACATTCCGATCGTCACCTTCGTCGATGTCCCCGGCTTTCTGCCCGGCACCGCGCAGGAATATGGCGGCCTGATCAAACATGGCGCCAAGCTCCTGTTCGCCTATGCCGAAGCGACTGTGCCGAAAGTCACCGTCATCACGCGAAAAGCGTTCGGCGGCGCCTATGACGTGATGGCCTCCAAACATCTGCGCGGCGACATCAACCTCGCCTGGCCGACGGCGCAGATCGCCGTCATGGGCGCCAAAGGCGCGGTCGAGATCATCTACCGTCGCGAACTCGGCGACGCCCAAAAGATCGCGCAGCGGACGAAAGAATACGAAGACCGATTCCTGTCGCCGTTCGTGGCCGCCGAGCGCGGCTATATTGACGAAGTGATCATGCCGCACGCCACGCGCAAGCGGCTGTCGCGCGTGCTGGCGATGCTGCGTAACAAGAAGCTGGAAAACCCGTGGAAAAAACACGACAATATTCCGTTGTAAGCGGAGGCCGCATAAGGAGTTTCGGTCGATTAACCGCGCAGTCGCCCAGCCTCGGCGAGCCGCGCGTCGAGGGCCTAAACACGAATATTGCCTCGCTTCCCGAGGCGGCGTCCAAGTCGCAAGGCCCGGAGCGCGTTCTGCCGGTAATCATCTATCAATCGGTTTCCTGGGTTTAATTGCGCCAGGAAAATAAGCGCGTCCCCTGCGCTTCGGGTCCGCCAGTTCACTAAACGCACTCGAAGTATACGCGCAAGAGGCTGATATGATAGATCGAATGCTACCAGCTTTGCTCCGCAATTCGTGTACGCCTTCACGCGATCTGCTATGATAGATTCAGAAGGAGGTGTCTGACTGTCGTCGCTGGGGTTGAAATCGTCGTAGGGTTCAAACTGCGCGAGCACATGCGCCGCTTCGGACCTCGCGGACATTACCGCAGCGAATGGTTGCGCGATGAATGTTGTTACCGCCCAGCCGAAGATTCCTCCCAAGAATCCGAAGGCGAGCGAATAA
>JAYUFK010000089.1:0-40119 GCA_043739325.1 Methylocapsa sp.
TCAATCAACTGCTCCTTGCTGAGCTCCTGCAAATCAGTGCGATTCATGCCACCATGGATTCAGAGATTGACCCGCGTGGCAAGGGGGTGGGTAGTTACAATAGACTCGTTGGCATAGTCACTGAGAGACACTATACACGGAATGTCATACTCAAGGGGAAGACATCACTTGCAACGCCGGTTGCGGATATTATGGAGAGACACGTCGTCTTTGCCCGCCCAGAACAGTCCATTGAGCAATGCATGGTTCTCATGACGGCAAAGCGCGTTCGTCATCTGCCGGTCCTTGCAGGAGAAGACTTGTTGGGCATAATTTCTATCGGCGACCTTGTTAACAATATTATCGGTGATCAGAAATTTATTATCGATCAACTTGAGAACTATATTCACGGCTTAAGGTAGGGGGAGACTTTATTGGATGCTGGGAACGTGACGACCGAACGCTTCGAGCAGGGCGCGTCGCGCTGGCTGGTGCGAATTCTCGGCTCGGTTGTTTTTCCACCGACCGCGCTCGTGCCGACCTTCGATGCCGAGTTCCTGAGCTAAGCAGCGATTCGTAAGTTGTCATACGGATTCTTCTCATTCCGTTCGGAGTTGAGTTCGGAAACACGGAAACACGGTGGGAAACACGGGAAACACGGTGACACATGCTTATTTCCCTAATTGCCGGTCGCCTCGGCGCCGGTCTGAATATCGGTCTCGCCGCAAGCCTGGCCGATCGCCGTCATCGTCCCCGGCATCGCGACGATTCCGACCATGATTTGGCGCCTATCGCCTTGAGGCCATTCGATACGGCGCCAAAGTGCTAGATTCGTCAGTGACGCCCTCCGCCGGTCGCCCCTGCCTTTTCCCAACGGCCTCGAAGCTGGCCTCGCCTTCGAGATGCGGGCGCGGCGGCTTGCCTCGATCGACCGCCGCGCCGGTCCGACCGCCCGCCATTTGACGTCCTCTCCCCACAATGCGAGGAGGTCGCCCATTTCACTGGGGTTTCACTGTATGTCGATGGTTCCGCACGAAGTCTTGGGTCTGGGTAATTCTCTGGTCGACATTCTGGCCTACGCCAACGACGATTATTTGCGCGCGCAGGATATGCGCAAGGGCGCGATGACGCTCATAGACGAGACGCGGGCCAAAGATCTTTATGCGGCGCGCGAGAACCCCACCATCGTGTCGGGCGGATCGGCGGCCAACACGATCGTCGGCGTCGGCTCATTTGGCGTCAAGAGCGCCTATATCGGCAAGGTCAAGGACGACGATCTGGGCCGCGCCTTCGCCAGGGATATTCGCGCCAAGGGCGTCACTTTCGCCACCGCGCATGCTGCCGATGGACCGGCGACCGGGCGCTGCTTTGTCTATGTCACGCCCGATGGCGAGCGCACGATGAACACCTATCTTGGCGCCAGCCAGTTGCTTTCGCCCGAGGATGTCGATGAGGACCTCGTTCGCCACACGCCGATCATCTATCTCGAAGGCTATATGTGGGACCGCCCGGCGGCCAAGGAAGCGTTCCAGAAAGCGGCGCGCATCGCCCATCAGGGCGGCAACCGGGTAGCGCTCACCTTGTCCGACGCATTCTGCGTCGACCGTTTTCGCGATGAATTTCTCGGGCTGATGCGCGGTGGATTGGTCGATACAATATTCGCCAATACCGAGGAAGTGCTTTCGCTGTATCAGACGCCGAAGTTCGACGACGCGATGGCGGCGTTGCGGGCCGAGGGCGTGCTTGCGGTGGTGACGCGCTCCGAAAAGGGCTGCATCGTTGTCGAAGGCGGCAACACGCTTGAAGTGCCGGCTTTTCCGATCAAGCAGCTCGTAGACACCACAGGCGCGGGCGATCTCTTCGCCGCCGGCTTCCTCGTCGGGTTGGCGCGCGGCGCCGACCACTACACCTGCGGGCGCCTCGCGGCGCTTGCGGCGGCCGAAGTCATCCAGCATATCGGCCCGCGACCCGAAGTCAGCCTGGCGGAACTCGCCAGGCAGCGCGGTCTCGAATACTGACGCTGGCGCTTACCCCTTGCCGCCGGCCAGGTACTTTTTGAATTCGTTCATTGATGCGAACCTGAAGGCCCCCTGGTCGGTTTCGGCTTCGATCGTGCCGTCGGAGAAGATCATGTAATTGGCGCCGCCCGCGCTGTAGCGTCCGACAAGCGTCGGCGCCGCTTCCGGCTCCTGCAACGCATGCTCAATGGCGTGGAGAGAGGGCAGATGGCCGGCGCGGTTCTCGTTGATCGGCTCTTCTTCTTCGACCGGTTCGACAGGCGGCGCAGCTCCCGCTGGAACGTCGGGTTCAACCGGCGCGACCTCAATGAGCGGCGCGGGGCTTTCGACATACGCGGGCGCCGGCGCCGCTGCGGTTCGCGCCAGCGCGTCGACGCGGTGGATCAGCGCCGCAATCGCCAGCGTGATGAAGCCGCCGCTCAACCCGACGGCGCCGCACAGGGAATATTCCAGACCAAGTTCGGTGCCTTGCAGATCGACGCCTGCGCCGATCGCGACCGCGCCAGCGAGGCTCAAGACGATGCCGAGGAGAAATACAAACCAGCTCATTGATCATCCAGTCTGGTGATTGCCCTGGGAATCACGCTGCCTCAGTTTAATGGCGCGGGCGAGGAGGGCAAGCTCCCGGCCTTGAATGTGAAAGCCGGGCGACCACATTTCATTTTGCACGCTGTTGCCGCCCGTCGCAGGGCGGTCTATCACTATTCAGCATCGCTTGCGGCAGACATTTGGCCGGCGCGATCTGACTTCCTCACGCGATCAAGGAGCCTTTGCCATGACATTCACGCTTCCCGAATTGCCTTACGCGCATGATGCGCTCGGCCCCTATATGTCGAAGGAAACGCTGGAATATCATCACGACAAGCATCATCTCGCGTATGTCAACAATGGCAACAATCTGCTGAAGGGCACGGAGTGGGAAAACAAGTCGCTCGAGGAGATCGTCAAGGGCTCGCACGGCAAGAACGCGCCTTTGTTCAATAACGCCGGCCAGCACTACAACCACACGCATTTCTGGAAATGGATGAAGCCGCATGGCGGCGGCAAGATCCCCGGCGCGCTGGAAAAGGCGATCGTCGATTCGCTCGGCTCCGTCGACAAGGCCAAGGAAGAGCTCATCCAGGCCGGCGTGACGCAGTTCGGCTCCGGCTGGGCCTGGCTCGCGGTCAAGGACGGCAAGATCATTGTCTCGAAGAGCGCGAATGGCGAGAGCCCGCTGGTGCAGGGCGCGCATCCGATTCTCGGCGTCGACGTCTGGGAGCATTCCTACTACATCGACTACCGCAATCGCCGGCCTGATTATCTCAAGGCCTTCGTCGACAATCTCGTGAATTGGGATTACGTCGCCGAAATGCACGCCGCAGCGGTCAAGTAAGCCCGTCGATCGTTTCCGCGCCCGCTTGCCCGAAATCGGCAAGCGGGCGTTGCTGTCCTTGCGACAGCGATCATTCCACCAGATTGACCGTCTTGTCCTTGCACAGGTCGATGCCCGGCATGTCGGTCGTCGCGCCGTCTTCGTAGATGCCGTGCAGGTCGAACGTGCAGTCCTTGTCGTGCTCGACTTTTGCGCTCGCCTTCTTGCCCGGCGCGAGATTGCCGAGAATCTTGGCCGATTCCACGCCGCCTGCCGGGGTGGCATCGAGCTCGGTCAACGCAACAGCGCGCTTGTTGCTAACCGTAATAACGACGACAGCCTTTCTAGCGGCTTTCGGCTTCGCCATCTTGTGACGCGGATTTGGCATCGCCTTGGCTGCGGCGTCGGCCGCTGGCTCCGCCATGCCGGCGGGGGCCGCTAAAGTCGGCTCCGCTGGCGCCGCGGCGTTTTGCGCGCCAGCCGTGCTTGCGATGCCGAAGGCGCTGCCCAGCAACGCGCAAAGGACGAGTGTATTTCTGATCGATCGATTCATGCCGCTCCCTCCTGCGGGGCGCTTTTTGCGGCCCTTTGCAGATGATGCGAGAATGACATTAACCAACAGCGGGGGGAAGCCCGCCGCGCATGTCAAGCAACAGTTGCTGGGGATGAAATTCTCAGCGCCGCCGCTTCCAGCATTGGCAACGCGTCGTCAATTCTTTCGGCGACGAGATAGCGCACATCGAAACCTTCGCGAATGAAGCCGAGATTGTGCATATGCGCGATGAGCGAAAGCAACGGGCGCCAGAAGCCGCCGATATCGGCGATCAGCACCGGTTTGGCGTGGCGCTCCAGTTGCACCCAAGTCAATTGTTCGACCAGCTCTTCCAACGTGCCGACGCCGCCGGGCAACGCGATGAACGCATCGGCGCGATCGAACATCAATTGCTTGCGCGTGTGCATGTCGTCGACGACAATCAGTTCCTGCGCCGAATGCATTGCGTGCTCGCGCCGGAGCAGAAATTGCGGGATGATGCCGGTGACGCGGCCGCCGTTGTCGAGCACGGCGTGGGCGACGCGGCCCATCAAGCCGTCCTCGCCGCCGCCAAACACCAAGCCGTAGCCCGCCCTAGCCATTGCCGCGCCGAGTGCGTCGGCGGCTTCGCCAAAACGCGGGTCGGCGCCCGTGCTGGAGCCGCAGTAAATACAGATGTTGCGAATCGCGCGCATGCGGCTTTGTGGCGCGCGCCGTCCGCCGGCGTCAAGCGCTGCAAGAACTACGCTCGGAACAAAGAAATGGCGACGCAAAGAGCGCCGCCATCTTCTGCAAGCGATCCGTCTTACTTGACGCGGCGACGGCGTTGCTGGCCAAGGCCCATTTGCTTGGCGAGCGCCGAGCGCGCCTTGGCGTAGGCCGGCGCGACCATCGGATAGTCAGGCGGCAAGCCCCACTTCTCGCGATATTCTTCCGGCGAGAGGTTATACTGGGTGCGCAGATGGCGCTTCAGCGACTTGAACTTGCGACCGTCTTCGAGACAGATGATGTGTTCGTTGGTGATCGACTTCTTCGGCGCAACCGCGGGCTTCGCGGCTTCCGGCGCCGCAACCGCCACGCCGGTCGAAACGCGCACAATAGCCGCGTGGACATCGCTCAAAAGAGTGGGCAGGTCGCTAGAGGGAACAGAATTGTTCGAGACATAAGCGGAGACAATTTCCGCTGCGAGTTCAACATAATTCAAAGAATCCGTCATAACTTTCCTCTCTGGAAATCTTTCTTGGTCTGTTGCGGGGCTAAATCGAACAATTCGCGTAAAACTTGCGGGTTGCTCAGCAAGCGCGCCCAGGCTTGCAATACCCTAGCGCGACGCCGAGCTACTCTAGTCTCTTCCGAGGGAATAGACAAGTCTATTTTGCACGTAGGCCCGACGAATTCTTGTGAGATACAGTCGCCAGAACTATTCGCTGCCTAAACGACAAAACTTAGGTTCGAGACCTGTGGTTAAATTCTCGCGGACGGCGCTTCAGTATGCGCCATGTTGTTACACGCGAGCCTCCAGTGCTTTCGCCTTTAGCCAGATGAAACGCGATAATCGGCCCGGCGCAGGGATGTTAAGCCGGCCATTTCGTCCTATATCTGCAGCGAAAAGGGGTCGTGAGCCGAAATGCAACACCAGAGATCTTCGAGTTTTATCGCCGCCCGAGCCAATGGCGCGGCCAAGGGGACGTTGACGGGCACGGTTCGCCAACTGTGGCCGTACATCTGGCCGTCCGACCGCGCCGATCTCAAATTGCGCGTCTTGATGGCGGTCGTCTTGATGTTCGCCGCCAAACTCGTGACGGTTGGCATGCCCTATACATTCAAATGGGCGACCGATGCGCTGGTTGGCGACGCGACCGCGCAGCATATTCCGTTGCCGACAATACTGACGGGCGTGGTCACATTGACGGTGATCTACGGCATCATGCGGATCTTGATGTCGGTGTTCACGCAGGGGCGCGACGCGCTGTTCGCCAAGGTCGCGATGAACGCCGTGCGCCGCCTCGCGATCGAAGTGTTCGTGCATCTGCATCAATTGTCGTTGCGCTTTCATCTTGAGCGCAAGACCGGCGGATTGACCCGCGTTCTCGAGCGCGGCCGCAACGCCATCGAAACCATCATCCGCACGTCGATGCTCGTCGCCGTGCCCACGGCGGTCGAATTCGCGCTGATCCTCGCGGCGTTCCTCATCACGTTCGACTGGCGCTACGCCGTCGCAATTGTCGTGATGATCGCCGTCTATCTTGTTTACACGACGCTCGCCACCAACTGGCGCATCGGCATTCGCCGCTCGATGAACGAGAGCGATACCGACGCCAACACAAAGGCTATCGACAGCCTGCTGAACTTCGAAACCGTCAAGTACTTTGGCGCCGAGAAGCGAGAATCGATGCGCTACAACAAGTCGATGGAGCGCTACGAGCGCTTGAGCGTGCGCACCTATACTTCGCTCGCCGTGCTCAACGCGGGGCAGGCGATAATTTTCACCATCGGCCTCGTCGTCGTCATCGTGATGTGCGTGCAGGGCATTCGCAGCGGCCGCAACAGCATCGGCGATTTCGCGCTGCTCAACCTGATGATGCTGCAGCTTTATCAACCGCTGAACTTCATGGGGATGGTCTATCGCGACATCAAGCAGGCGATCGTCGATATCGAATTGATGTTCGATATTCTCGAGCAAAACCCGGAGATTCAGGACATTCCAGGCGCCAGACCGCTTGTCGTCACGCAAGGCAATGTCCGCTTCGAAAACGTCGAGTTCAACTACGATCCCCAGCGCAAAATCTTGCGCGGCATTTCGTTCGAGGCGCCGGCGGGCAAGACAATCGCCATCGTCGGCCCCTCGGGCGCCGGCAAATCGACGATCTCGCGGCTGCTGTTCCGCTTCTATGAACCCTCGGCGGGCCGCATCACCATCGACGGTCAGGATATCGGCAAGGTCACGCAGACTTCGCTGCGCGAAGCCATCGGCATGGTGCCGCAGGACACCGTGCTGTTCAACGATACGATCGCCTACAATATCAGCTATGGCCGCGACGGCGCGAGCGAGGCGGAGGTAACGGCCGCCGCCGACAACGCGCAGATCGATAAGTTCATCCGCTCGCTGCCGCAGGGATATGCTTCGCAGGTCGGCGAGCGTGGGTTGAAACTGTCGGGCGGCGAGAAGCAGCGCGTCGCAATCGCGCGCACGATCCTCAAGGGCCCGCCAATCCTCGTGCTCGACGAAGCGACATCGGCGCTCGACACGTTTACGGAACGCGAGATCCAGGCGGCGCTCGAACGCGTTTCGCAGGGGCGCACGACGCTGGTGATCGCCCATCGGCTTTCGACGGTCGTTCACGCCGACGAAATCCTGGTGCTCGACAAGGGCCTGATCGCCGAGCGCGGCACGCACGACGAACTGCTGGCCAAAGGGGGCATTTACTTCGGCCTGTGGAGCCGCCAGCGCGAAGTCGACGCCGCCAAGGAAACGCTGCGCCAGGCGGAATTGGAACGGGCGCTGGCCAAGCAGGCGGTCGAGCCGTGAGAGCCGGCGCTCCGCCGTGACTTTTGCGGCGATCGGTGCGAAAAGCCCGCGTCTGTGGTGCGAGGGCGCTGGTCTATGTCCGTAATCGATTCCGTCCGCCGCCAGTTCGCGCCGGTGCATCCGCAGGGTTACGTCTTCATCGCGGCCTTTGCAGTTGCCGCGCTGTTGCTGCACTGGCTCTGGGCGCCGCTTGGCTGGTTTGGCGCGGTGGCGACGCTGTGGTGCGTGTATTTCTTTCGCGATCCAGCGCGCGTGACGCCGTTGCGCGAGGGGCTGGTGATCTCGCCCGCCGACGGAATGGTCAGTTTCGTCGGCCGCGCCGCGCCGCCGCCCGAGCTTGGCCTTGGCCAGCAGCCAATGCAACGCGTCTCGATCTTCATGTCGGTTTTCGACTGCCATGTGAATCGCGCGCCGGTGGCGGGCCGCGTCACCCGCGTTGCCTACAAGCCCGGCCTTTTTCTTAGCGCCGATCTCGACAAGGCGAGCGAGGATAACGAGCGCAATGGCCTCGTCATAGAATCGGCCTCGGGGACTTATGGAATCGTCCAGATCGCCGGGCTGGTCGCGCGGCGGATCGTCTGCTTCGTCAGCGAGGGCGTAAGCCTTGGCGCGGGAGACCGCTTTGGCCTCATCCGCTTTGGCTCGCGCGTCGACGTCTATTTACCGGATCGGGCGCGCATTCTTGTTGGCGTGCAGTCGCGCGCCATCGCCGGCGAGACGGTGATCGCCGAGACGGCGATTGACGAGCCGATGCGCACGTTCAGCCGGAGCTGACCCGATGTCCGCCGCGCCGGGAAACAAGACCGAGGGCGCCGATCCCGCGCAGATCCTGCGCCGGGGCCGGTTCCGCCCGGTGCCGCTGCGCCTGCTGATCCCCAATTTGATAACCCTGCTGGCGCTCTGCCTCGGCCTCACCGCGATCCGCTTCGCTTTCGAGAACAGGATCGAATGGGCGGTGGTGGCGATCGCTACGGCGGCCGTGCTGGACGGTCTGGACGGGCGGATCGCGCGGGCGTTGAAAGGCACTTCGCGGTTTGGCGCGGAACTCGATTCGCTGGCCGATTTTATCGACTTCGGCGTTGCGCCGGCAATTGTCCTGTACGTTTCGGGCATGCAGGAGATGAAGAGTCTCGGCTGGTTTGCCGCTTTGGTCTTCGCCATCGCTTGCGCCCTGCGCCTCGCGCGCTTCAACGTGATGATCGACGATCCCGACCAACCCGCCTGGCGAAGTCATTTCTTTGTCGGCATGCCGGCCCCGGCCGGGGCGATCGTCGGCCTGTTGCCGGTGTATCTGCAATATTCGCTGTTTGGATCGATGTCCGAGACGCGCGCGTTCACACTGCTTGAAATCATCTACGTTCTCGGCGTCGCGCTGCTAATGGCGAGCCGAATCCCGCATTTTTCCGGCAAATCGATTGGCCGGGTGCCGCGCGAATATGTCGCCGTGGTGCTGATCGGGCTCGCCGCGGGCGTCCTGCTGCTCGCCAACTTCCCGCTGCAAACGCTGGTGGCGCTGACAATCGCCTATCTCGCCACGGTGCCGTTCAGCGTGCGGCGCTTCAATCAGCTCAGGCGAGGGGAAAGCTGAGGCGTCTGGCCCGGCCCTAAAAGAATTTGCCTCTTTTTCCTGAAATAATATAGGGTCCGCCACAAATTGGCGGAGCAAATCCTTCGCCACCGCTTTAAGCCAATCCCTGTTCGTTCAAGACGACGATCGGGGATAGTGTCTTGAACAACAGAATGCCGCCACGGGGCGGAAACGCGAACTGCTCCGGCGACGGGGGGCCGGCGCTCATCAAGAGCGCTGGAGCGGCAAAGAAAGGCGCCAATGTCGAAGGAAGAATTACTTGAGTTTCCCGGTTTCGTGGTCGAACTGCTGCCAAACGCGACGTTTCGGGTGAAGCTCGAAAACGAGCACGAAATCATCGCCCATACCGCCGGCAAGATGCGCAAGAACCGCATCCGCGTTCTGGCCGGCGACAAGGTTCTGGTGGAGATGACGCCCTACGACCTGACCAAGGGCCGCATCACCTACCGTTTCAAGTAAACCCGTTCGTGCAGGCCGGAGCATTGCCGGACCGCGCCCCGATCTCGTCAGTCCGCATGGGAAGTGCTCCATGAACGATGCTGCGGCGCGGCCGCGCCTGGTGCTGGCGTCCGGATCGCCCCGCCGTCTGGCGTTGCTGGCGCAGATCGGCGTCGATCCCGATGCTGTCATCCCGGCCGATATCGATGAGGCGCCGCGGCGCTCGGAATTGCCGCGCTCGCTGGCGCAGCGCCTGAGCGCCGAGAAGGCTCGTATCGCGGCTGGCGTCGCCGCGCGGCGCCCCGAGCTTGGGCGCTGCCTGACGCTGGCCGCGGACACGGTCGTCTGCGTCGGACGCCGGATCCTGCCCAAATGCGAGGTTTCCGACGAGGCCGAGGCGTGCCTGCGTCTGTTGTCGGGCCGCGCGCATCGGGTCTACACCGGCCTCACGCTGATAACGCCGGGCGGCGCCGCGCGCCATCGATTGGTCGAGACCCGGGTGCGCTTCAAACGGCTGAGCCGCGCCGAAATCGACGGCTATCTCGCCAGCGGCGAGTGGCGGGGCAAGGCGGGCGGTTACGCGATTCAAGGACTCGCCGGCGCATTCGTGTTGCGCCTGATCGGTTCTTATCCCAATGTGGTGGGGCTGCCGCTGGCGGAGACCGCGGCGCTGCTCGGCGGCGAGGGCTACGCGCCGCATCTCCAATGGACATCCCAAGTTTGAGGCCGCAGTGACCGAGCCTGTCAAGACCAAAGCGCCAGCCAACGACAATCGCAACGCCAACCTGGCGCCTTGCGACATTTGCGGTCGCCCGCGCACCGAAAAATACACCCCGTTCTGCTCGCGCCGCTGCGCCGACGTCGATCTCTACCGCTGGCTCAAGGGATCGTACGTGATCCCCGGAAGCGACGAAGGCGAGCGCAAGGAGGAAGACGGCGAGCGCTAATCTGCGAATTGGAAATCCAACACCGCGAGCCCATCGACCCCGCCCTCCGCCATGCCTACGAGGCGACCGCCCAGGGCCTTGTGCTGGGGATCGGCGAGATAGGCGTCGCGCGCCGCGCGATCGACGAAATCGACGGTGAAGGCGTGGGTATAGCCGCGCGCCAGTCTCTCGGGGCTGACATTGGCGCCGCCCTGAAAATTCAGCATTCCCGGTAGATGCAGGCGCAAGTCGGCGAGACGGCGGAAAATTGCGCCGATCGCCTCGACCGAAGCGTCAGGCGGAAATTTCACCAGGACGATATGACGGATCATTGCGCCTCCAAGCTGGCGAGCGCTTTTGCCGCCGGTTCAAATGTTCCATCGATGCAGGCAATCGCGAACGCATAGGCGCGCGCGACATCGTCGAGTTTGTCGAACCGCCCCGAGGCGCCGCCATGTCCCGCGTCCATGTTGGTGCGCAGCAGGATCGGGCCGCCCCCCGTCATCGTCGCGCGTAGTCTCGCGACCCATTTGGCGGGCTCCCAATAGGTGACGCGCGGGTCGGTGAGGCCCGCCAGGGCGAGGATCGCCGGGTAGTCTTGCGCGCGGACGTTGTCGTACGGCGAGTAAGCGCGGATCGCCGCGAAGGCGTCGGGGTCGAGAATCGGATTGCCCCATTCCAGCCACTCGGGCGGCGTCAGCGGCAGGCTGGGGTCGAGCATCGTGTTGAGCACGTCGACAAACGGCACGTCGGCGATAATCCCCGCATAGAGTTGCGGCGCGCGATTGGCGATGACGCCCATCAACATGCCGCCCGCGCTGCCGCCGTGCGCGATGACGCGGCCGCGCGCGGCAAACCCCGCGTCGATCAGGTGCTGCGTGACGGCGATGAAGTCGTCAAACGTGTTGTTCTTATGCGCCAGCTTGCCGTTTTCGTACCAGAGCCAGCCCTTTTCCGCGCCGCCGCGCACATGGGCGATGGCGTAGACGAAGCCGCGATCGACGAGGGAAAGCCGATTGGTGGAAAAATTGGCGTCCATAACGTGGCCGTAGGCGCCGTAGCCATAGAGCAGCAGCGGCGCGCTGGAATCGATCTTCGCATCGCGCCGATACAGCAGCGATATCGGCACGCGCGCGCCGTCCGGCGCCTCGGCGAACAACCGCCGGGTGATATAGGCGGAAGGATCGAAATCTCTCGGCGCCATCTGCTTCTTGCGCAAAAGCCTGACGCGCTGGGCCATGTCGTAATCGTAGATTTCCCGCGGCGTGATCATCGAGGAAAACGTGAAACGCAGCAACGGTGTGTCGAACTCGAACACGCTCTCGAAGCCGATGAAATAGGTTTCCACATCGAACGTGATCGCATGCTCCTCGCCCGTGGCGAGCTCATGGACGACGATGCGCGGAATGTTGTCCTCGCGCTCCAGCCGCGCCAGATAGTGCTTGAACAGCGCCGTCGATTCGATGAGACTGCCCGGCTTGTGCGCGATGAAGGGCCGCCAATGCGCCATGCCGGGCGTTTCGATGGGCGCGCGCAGAATCTGGAAATCATCGGCGCCGTTGCAATTGGCGCGGATGAAGAACGCGTCGCCGTGATCCATCACGTCGTAGCGCAGGCCGGCGCGGCGCGGCTCGATGCAGCGCGGCCTCGCCAGCGGCGAATCCAGATCGACGACATGGGTTTCGGAGGCGTCATGGCCGTGGACCGATATGATGGCGCGTCGGCCCAGGCGGGTCGGCGAAATCGCGATAAACCACGCGGGATCGCTCTCCCTATATATCTCGACATCGGCGCTGGCAGGCGCGCCGAGCCGGTGCAGCATGACCTTGCACGGCCGATGCTCCTCATCGAGCGTGACATAGAGAAATGCCTGCGAGTCGCGCGTCCAGACGACATCGCCAGTGCTGTTCTCGATGAGGTCGTCGAGATCGGCGGCGGCGGCAATGTCGCGCACGTGGATCGTGTGCAATTCGCTGCCCTTCTCGTCGGCGCTCCACGCGATTCTGCCGTGATCGGGCGAATGGCGGGCCGTACGCAGATGGTAAAACGCCTTACCCTCGCCGCGCGCGTCGCCATCGACCAATACGGCTTCCTTGCCGCCGTCGCGCGGCTTGCGGCAGAAAATCCGGTGCTGTCCGCCGTGGCGGAAGCGGGTGTAATAGGCCCAGGGGCCGTCGGTCTGTGGCGGCTCGCTGTCGTCTTCTTTCAAGCGCGCCCGCATCTCGCGCGCCAGCTGGCGCTGCAAGCTCCGGGTGGGCGCGAGCGCGGCGTCCGCGTAGGCGTTTTCCGCTTCGAGCAATTCCCGGATTGGCGCTGGCAGAATTGCCGGATCGCGCAGCACATCGCGCCAGTTCTCGGCCCGGATCCAGGCATAATCGTCGAACCATGTCTGGGCCTGCGCCGACCGCTGCTCGGGCCGCTTCGCCGTGTAAGGCGGCGCGAGTTCGCCGCTTAATTTCTTAGGATTCATCGTCATTGCAGCAGCTTTAGCACCAAAAATCGTGTCCCCGCGGTCATTTCTTGGCATGCCCGGGGCAGTCGGGGAAGGGCGCGGGCCGGTCTGGCGCATCGGCGCGCGTTGTGCGATTGAGCCGACAGAAGCGCCCGGAGGCGAACAATGTATGACTCCCCGCTGCATCGCCAGGACGATCTGGCGGCCCAGCACAGACTGATCGAAACGCACCCGCTCGGGCTGCTCATCAGCTATGGTCCGGCAGTTCTTATCGCCAACGCGCTGCCGTTCCTGATCGATCCCGGCGCCTCAAGACTGGGAACCCTGCAAGTGCATATGGCGCGGGCCAACGGTCAGTGGCGCGCTCTCAGCGGCGAAAGCGATGTTCTCGTCGTGTTCCAGGGCGTCGACCACTACATCACGCCCTCGTGGTATGCGACCAAGCGCGAGACCGGCAAGGTCGTGCCGACCTGGAACTATGTGATGGTCCAGGTCCGCGGCCGCCCCCGAATCATCGATGATTCCGCCTGGCTGCATCGTCAGATCGGCGCGCTGACGCGAAAGCAGGAAGCGATGCGACCGGCGCCTTGGGCGGTTACAGACGCGCCCGCGCCCTTCATCGAGGCGCAGGTCAAGGCGATCATCGGGTTGGAAATCGAAATCGCCGAGATCAAGGGTAAATGGAAAGTCAGCCAGAACCGCAACGCCGCGGATCGGGCCGGCGTCATCGCCGGGCTGCTAGGCGAGGGCGACCCGGCGGCGCTGGAGATGGCTAAACTCGTGCCCAACTCAGACTGACCAGCGCAAAACAAAGCGCCCGGCAAAAACCGGGCGCTTGAATTTGGCGAGATCGCGTTTCAGTGCGCCGCGGCGCCTGACGCCCCAATGCCGGTTTGCGAGCGGACATATTGCGCATCGTAGGCCTGCCGCTCGGCCGCCGCGCTGCGCGAGGAGTCGAGCAGCGAGACGACGTAACAGACGAGGAACGCCAGCGGGATCGTGAAGATCGCCGGCGACGTGTACGGGAACGGCGCCGAGCCGGCGGGATTGCCAAGGATATTGACCCAGATGCCCGGGCTCAGCACCGTCAACGCGACAGCGCTGATCAGCCCGGTAAACCCGCCGCAGAACGCCCCCCACGTGGTGAGGCCGCGCCACAACATCGACAGCAGCAGCACCGGGAAGTTGGCGCTGGCCGCGATGGCGAAGGCGAGACCGACCATGAAGGCGACGTTGACCTTCTGGAACAGGATGCCGAGCGCCATCGCGATGATGCCGAGAACGATCGTGGTGATGCGCGAGGCGCGAATTTCCGCGCCTTCCGCGACACGCCCATGCCGGAACACGCTGGCATAGAGGTCATGACTCACCGCGCTGGCCCCCGACAGGGTCAGGCCCGAGACGACCGCGAGGATCGTTGCGAACGCGACCGCCGAGATGAAGCCCTTCATGACGTCGCCGCCCACCGCATCCGCCAGATGAATAGCGGCCATGTTGCCGCCGCCCAGCAGGGCGCCCTTGGCGTCGAGATAGGCGGGATTGGTGCTGACCAGAATAATGGCGCCAAACCCGATGATGAAGGTCAGGATATAGAAGTAGCCGATGAACGTGGTCGCCCAGAACACCGATTTGCGGGCTTCCTTGGCATCCTTGACGGTGAAGAACCGCATCAGGATGTGGGGGAGACCGGCGGTGCCGAACATCAACGCCATGCCCAGCGAGATCGCCGAGATCGGACTGGCGACCTGTGGGCCCGGCAGCATGATCGCGCCGTGCTTGGGGTGGACTTCGATCGCCTTGGAGATGAACGCGTTGACATCGAAGTTGAATTGCGAAAGCACGAGAATCGATATCAGAGTCGCGCCAAACAGCAGAAGGCATGCCTTGATGATCTGCACCCAGGTTGTCGCGATCATGCCGCCGAACGTTACGTAAAGAATCATCAGAACGCCGACCATGACGACGGCGATCGGATAATCCAGGCCGAACAGCAATTGGATCAACTGGCCCGCGCCGACCATTTGCGCGATCAGGTAAAACGCCACCGTCACGAGCGTGCCGGTTGCCGCCATCGCGCGGATGGGCGTCGCTTGGAGGCGATAGGAAACGACATCGGCGAAGGTAAACTTGCCCAGATTGCGCAGCGGCTCCGCCATCAGGAACATGATGATGGGCCAGCCGACGAGAAAGCCGATCGAGTAGATCAGGCCGTCGTAGCCAAACGTGTAAACCAGCGAGGAAATGCCGAGGAACGAGGCCGCCGACATGTAGTCGCCGGCAATGGCGATGCCATTCTGGAAGCCGGTGATGCCCCCGCCCGCGGCATAGAAGTCGCTGGTCGTCTTGGTGCGCCTCGCCGCCCAATAGGTGATCACCAAAGTCACCGCCACGAACCCGACGAACATCGCGATCGCGGTCCAGTTTGTCGCTTGTTGCGACCCGGCCTCGATCGGGCCGGCGGCATGCGCCGCGGCGCTCGCCAATGCGATCGCCGAAGCCGCGAGGATTGTCTTGAATGTGCGGCTCATTTGCCAGCTCCCTTGGCGTTAGTGGCGACAATGGCGCGGGTCATTTCGTCGAACGCGCCGTTGGCGCGCCAGACATAGATTCCGGTGAGGAGGATGGCGCTGAGGATGACCGACACCCCGAGGACAAGACCCCAGGTTACGGAGCCGGCAACGACGGTGCCGATGACGCTTGGCGCGAAGGCGACGAGCGCGATGAACCCGAAGTAGATCACCAGCATCAGGATGGTCAGGGTCCAGGCGAACGACTTGCGCACGCGCACCAGTTCGACGAATGCCGGATTATTTTGAATGCGCGCGACTGAATCGTCGTCCATTGCTTTTCCTCCCCGCGAAGGCGACGGGCTGTCCCGGCCGCCCTGATTGATCGCAATTGTAGTGTCGCTCATCGTGTTCCCTCCCGTGACAGCGGCCGGTTGCCCAGCTCGCCGTCGAAATTCCTTGTGGGGACATAATGAGGATATTCGCTCGTTGCGTCGACCCTTCTACGCATACATACTTCGTCTATAAAGGGCGCAGCGGGCCAATACGCTGGCTATCGCCTTGATGGCTGGCGCGATATCGGCGCCGGAGCCGAAGTTTGTACCGGGCGCTGCGATCAGATAGGTTGCGGTGGACCGGACTCCGGTCCATATGAGTCGCTCAAAGATTTGGCTTTCACGGCCCCAATCCCTATATTTCGTTCTTAGCCCGCATGGGCGGCGAGATGCGTCAGAAAAGGCCGATCAATGGATTTCCTCAAGCCACGGTTGACCCCCATGAACCGCCGCCGCCGCGTCTACGAAGGCAAGGCCAAAATTCTCTATGAAGGCCCCGAGCCCGGAACGCTGATTCAACATTTCAAGGACGATGCGACCGCGTTCAACGCCAAAAAGCACGAGGTTATCGAGGGCAAGGGCGTTCTAAACAACCGCATTTCGGAATATCTGTTCCAGAAATTGAACGATATCGGCGTTCCCACGCATTTCGTGCGCCGTCTCAACATGCGCGAACAACTGATCCGCGAAGTCGAAATCATCCCGCTGGAAGTCGTCGTGCGCAATATCGCCGCCGGTTCGCTGGCGACGCGGCTGGGCATCGAGGAAGGCACGCAATTGCCGCGCTCGATCATCGAGTTTTATTACAAGAACGATGCGTTGAACGATCCGATGGTGTCGGAAGAGCATATCACCGCGTTCGGTTGGGCCGCCCCGCAGGAAATCGACGACGTGATGGCCCTGGCCATCCGCGTCAATGATTTTCTCACCGGCCTGTTCCTTGGCGTCGGCATCCGCCTCGTCGATTTCAAGATCGAATGCGGCCGCCTTTGGGAAGGCGAGAACATGCGCATCGTCGTGGCCGACGAAATCAGCCCCGACTGCTGCCGTCTGTGGGATGTGAAATCCAACAACAAGCTCGACAAGGACCGCTTCCGCAAGGATCTGGGCGGCATGATCGAAGCCTATACCGAAGTCGCCCGCCGTCTCGGCGTGATGCAGGAAGGCGAAATGCCGCGCACTGGCGGCCCCAAACTGGTCAAATAGAGCTGCGCAAAACAACATAATTATATTGTTAATATGAGCAGAGCGATGGCGCGTTTGGCGGCCATCGCTCTCTCAAGCGCCGGCTTGACGCGGCAATCAGGTGCGCGGAAAAAGCGCGCCTATCCAAATGAAATCGTTAGGAACCTCGCGAGGATTGTCGGCGGGCGCCGGACGTTCGCTCACCCCACATGCTTGGCGAAAAACTCAAGTGTTCGTTTGCGCGCCAGCTCGGCGCTCGGCGCGTGCCAGGCGTGCGGATCAGCGTCGCGATTGAAGGCGTGGCCCGCTCCGGCATAGAGATAGACCGGCACGTCGGGGTGCAGCGCGGCAAGTTCGCGCACGCCGGCGGCGGGAATATGGTCGTCGTCCTCGCCAAAATGCAGCATGATCGGCGCCTTGGGCTTGAGGTCCTTGGCCGCCAGAATGCCGCCGCCGTAATAGCCGGCCGCCGCCGCAACGCCGGGCATTTGCGCGGCGCTGAACCAGGCCAGCGCTCCGCCCCAGCAGAAGCCGACGATGCCGACCTTGCCGGCGCCCTTGGCCGCTTCGACGGCGGCGGCGATGTCGAGCAACGACTTGTCGCGCGGCGACTTGTTGAGCAGCGCGAAGGCGTGCTCGCGCGATGCTTGCTCGTAGCCGATATCGACGTTCTTTTCGGCGCGATCGAACAGCGCCGGGGCGATCGCCAGATAGCCTTGCGCGGCATAGAAGTCGGCGACCGAGCGGATATGTTTGTTGACGCCAAATATCTCCTGAACGACGACAATGCCGCCGCGCGGTGCGCCCACGGGATCGGCGCGATAAGCGCCAATTTCGACGCCGTCGCTGCATTTCAAAACAATCATCTTGCCCATGCGTTGTTCTCTCCCGTCTTATTGCGCCGGTCGCGCCAGAGACTTTTGCGCTGGGCTTCTTTGCGCCAGCGCGATGCCGCCAATCACTAGCGCCAGCGCCGCGATATGGTAGGCGGCGAACGGCTCGCCAAGCAAGCCGACCGCCATCAACGCGCCAAATAGCGGCACGAGGTTGACGAACACGCCGGCCCGGCCGGGGCCGATCAACTCGACGCCGCGCATGAAGAAGAGCTGCGACAGAAATGACGGCAGGAATGCTGCGTAGGCGAGCACGCCCAATCCCCTCAGCGTCGGCCAGATAAAGCCGCCCGACGCGATCTCGAACGCCAACAAGGGCATCGACGTCAGCAGGGCGACAAAGGCGAACGCGGCAAGCAGCCCGAGACCTGAAACCCTGGGCCGATTGCGCAGGCCGATCGTGTAGCCGGCATAGATCACGCAGGCGAGCAGGATCATGACATCACCGCTGTTGAAAGCGAGCGTCGCCAGCCGCGCCCAATCGCCCTGCGCGGCGATGGCGACGACGCCGAGCATCGTGGCGAAGGTCCCCAGCGCCTGAAACCCGCCGATGCGCGTGCTGTAGAAGAAGCCTGCGCCAATCAGCACAAGCGCGGGAATGATTCCCTGGATGATCGACAGGTTAAGCGCCGTGGTGCGATGCGCCGCGACATAAAACAGCGCGTTGAAAGCGGTAAAGCCGAGCCCGCCCATCGCGACAACGTAGGGCCAACGCGGACGCATGATCTTGAGATCGCGGCGCAGCGATCCGCGCGCCGCGTAGACGATCGGCAACAAAGCCAGCGCCCATCGCGCGCAGGTCAGCGTCATCGGCGAAATCTGGCCAATCGCCAGACGTCCGACGACCGAATGGCCTGCCCACATCAACGCGGTCAGGGTCAGCAACAAAGTCGGATTGTTCCAAAGCGCTGGCCAAAGGCCGCGCGCCGGATCGGGTTGGCTGTGCATTGGGTGATCGGCCTGAAGCGCTTTCCACAGGGGTCGCGGTCGGTTACACCGCGCCATAAGCGCAGGAGGCGCCGCGATGAGTTTACGTTTGCTGGTGGTTGAAGGCAACACGCGCGAAGAGCGCGAGGCGCAGCGCATTGCCTACGGCGACACGTCCAGCAATTCCTACGCCGACGTGCTCAAGAGCATCGCGCCCGACGCGATCTGCGATCTCTGCTTTCCCGCCGATCCCGGCGCCAACGTGCCCGATTCCGCCGGGCTCGGCGGCTATGACGGCGTGGCGATCACCGGCTCGGCGCTCAACATTTATGAAGCCGGCCCGGAAATCAGCGCGCAGATCGATCTTGCTCGCGCGGTGTTTGCTTCGCGGACCCCGCTGTTCGGCTCGTGTTGGGGCCTGCAAGTCGCGTGCGCGGCGACTGGCGGTCAGGTGTTGCGCAATCCGCTCGGACGCGAGATCGGCTTTGCCCGCAACATCGCCTTGACCGAAGCCGGGCGCAGCCATCCCCTGCTGGCAGGCCGTCCCGCCGCGTTCGATGCGCCTTGCACGCATCTCGACGTCGTCGCGCTGCCGCCGCAGGGTTCGATTGCGCTCGCTGGCAACGCCCTGTCGCCGGCGCAGGCGGCGGAAATCCGCAGCGACGGCGGGATATTCTGGGGGGTGCAGTACCATCCGGAATTCTCGATCGGCGCTGTCGCGGCGATCATCGATCGGCGTAAAGCGCGGCTAACCGACGAAGGATTCTTCGCCGGCGAAGCAGACGCGTCGGCGTATGTCGCCGCCCTGAAGGCCCTGCATGCCGATCCCGAACGGCGCGATCTTGCGTGGCGGCTCGGTCTGGACGCGCAGGTCACGCAATTCTCGGCGCGGAGCATCGAACTTCGCAATTTCATCGAGCGCCTGGTGCGGCCCGAGAAGTCGCGCCGAGGGCGGGCGTAGGAGCAGTCCCGCAAATGCAAACGGCGCCGGGGTTTGCCCGGCGCCGCATGATCGCAAGATGGTCTCCCGGTCGCTCAGTATTTGCGAACGAGCGGCGCGGGGGCCGCATACGATGGCGCCGGCGTGCTGTCGCCGAGCATCCAGCGCAGGCCGAGGCGGAAATCGCTCGACGACAGGTTGTTGGTTGAGGCCAGTGTGTAACCGCTGCCGCCGCAGTTGGCGACGCTGAATCCGCCGCCCTGACCGGTGCCGTTGAAGCAGTGTGAGGCGCCCGACGTGAACTTGCCGAGGTTGAGGTAGCGGTAACCGATATCCAGCTTGAGGTTCTGCGTCACGTTGAAGTCGAGACCGGCCATGAGCGCCCAGGCGAAATTGGTCTTCGAGCCATTGTCGAGGTAGCCGCCGGTGGGCGAACCAGGCGCGCCGCCGCCGGGGTACGCAAAACCCGTGTCCGTCACGCCTGAGAGCGTGTTGCGCGCAACGCCGACGCCCGCGCCGACGTAGGGAGTGATTCCGTACCAGGTCCCGGCATCGACGTAGCCGTTGACCAAGCCGACCATCGACGAGAGGTTGCCGCGATAGAAATCGGCGAATTGGCTGCTGGTCGAGGGGACGCCGACCTGCTCCAGCACCTGGAAATGCGAGCCGCCGCGATATTCGCCGGTGACGTCCATGCGCAGCCAGTTGTTGATCTGGTAGCCGACGCCAACATCGAACAGGCTTGAGGCCGAAATCGTCGGGTTATAGAAGCTGTTGAAAGCGCCAGCCGGGGCGCCGATCAACGGGTCCGGGGAAATTGCGATGCTTGGCGTGTTGTTCGAGACCGCCGTGCCAACGTCGCCGCGCAGATACCAGCCGCCAAAATCGGGCGAAGCCATCCGAGGCGCCGGCTCAAGAGCGGGCGGCGGCGGCAAAAGATCGGCGGCGACAGCCAGATTCGGTATGACGGGGCCCGAGACGGCCAACATGGCGCCGCCGGCGAGAACAAAGGCCTTCAACTTGGCCATGACAACATCCCTTCCTTCGGCGCGAAGCCGTCTGGCGCGCGCTGCATTGCAATGAAGGGAAAATTGCCACGAAGTGTTTAACTTGGACTTAACCGTAAAATTGACCAAGGAATTCATCGTCGCCGCGTCGCCAGCGTTATTTTGGCCGATCGCGAAACAGCGTCTCGAGCTCGCTAAAGGGCGCCGCGTCGGCAAAGCTGTTAAAGCGGCCATGCTTGACGATATCCTGCGCCGCGCGCATGAATCCGCCCCACGCCGTTCGGGCCAGCGCGGCCCCGACGCTGACGCGGCGCACGCCGAGATCTTCGAGCTGGCGCAAGGTGAGGCCCGGCGCGCCGGCAAGCACGTTCACCGGCAGCGGCCCGGCGGCTTTCACAACCGCGGCGACATCTTCTGACGTTCCCAAGCCCGGTGCGTAGAGCACATCCGCGCCGGCTTCCGCATAGGATTGCAGCCTTTTCAAAGTTTCCACGAGGCCGCCCGAATACTCCCGCAAAACGCATTCGCAGCGCGCCGTCAGCAGCACTTTTTGTCCGCTGGCGTCGATCGCCGCGCGCGCGGTTCGGATGCGATCGGCGGCTTCTTGCGGCGCGTAGAACGGCCCGCGCGCGTCGCCGGTAAAATCCTCGATCGAAAAGCCGGCGACGCCCATGGCGATGCAGCGCGAAACGCTTTCGTAAAGCTCTTCGCGCGTTGCGGCGAAGCCGGCTTCATAATCGGCGTTGAAGGGCAAATCCGTCGCGCCGACAAGCTCGGCGATATGGCGCAACACCTCGGCGCGCGTCATGCCGCCGTCAGGTTGTCCGGCGGCAAACGCCGCGCCAGCGCTCGTCGTCGCCAGCGCCTTGAAGCCAAGCGAGGCGAGGTAGATCGTCGAGCCGATATCCCATGGATTCGGGATGATGAAACAGCCCGGGCCGCGATGCAGTTCGGCGAAACGGGCGCGCTTGGCTTCAATGGTCAGCATTTTTCATCTCGTTGCGCATGCATGTCGCGAGATCGAAAATCTGACCGCCATGCGCATCGAAATTACCGGGCGCGAGCCAGCGCTCGAAACCGGCGCGGCGCGACGACCATTCCTTGTCGATCATCGAATACCATGCCGTGTCGCGGTTGCGGCCCTTGACGATCATGTGCTGGCGAAAAATGCCTTCGAAAGTGAACCCGAGGCGCAGCGCCGCCCGCCGCGACGGCGCGTTGAGCGCATTGCATTTCCATTCGTAGCGTCGATAGCCGAGTTCGTCGAAGACGTATCGCGCGAAGAGATATTGCGCCTCGGTCGCCGCAATCGTGCGCTGCAGCGGCGGCGCGTACATGATGCTGCCGACTTCGATCGATCCACGCGCCGGATCGATCCGCATCAGCGTCTGATATCCCATTGTGCGCCCGCCAGCCTTGTCGACGACGGCAAAGAAAAGCGGATCCTCGGACTTCGCTTTCGCCTCGATGCTGTCGCGAAACACAGCGCGATCGGTGAAGGGCCCGTCGAACAGATAGGTCCAGACGCTATCCTTCTCCCCGCCGTTCGCCGCATCAAACAACGCGTCGGCATGCGCGGCGGCGTTCAAGGGGACCAGATCGACGAACCGGCCGGACAGAACCTTGCGTTCCGGCCGCTTCGCCGCGGAAAATTCCACCGCAGCGCCAACAACCTGGATTTCCGGCATCGCCGTCATGCGCGCTTCTCCAATGCGCGTCTCGGCGCGCTGCCTTAGTGATTGTCGCGCGGCACGCCTGCCGTCTGCGCGACACGCTGATACTTGATCGCCGGCTTGAGCACCATGCCTTCGTCGAACTGCTCGACCATGCCGCGCTGGATTTCCTGCCACGGCGTCTGGCTCGCGGGGAATTTGAAGCCGTGCTTGGCGTAGTCGGCGCGGCGCTTTGCCAACTCCGCTTCGCTGATCAGGATGTTGGCGGTGCGCTTGTTGAGATCGATGCGCACGCGGTCGCCTGTGCGCAGTAACGCAAGCCCGCCGCCGGCCGCGGCTTCGGGCGACGCGTTGAGGATCGACGGCGAGCCTGACGTGCCAGATTGCCGACCATCGCCAATGCAGGGCAGGGCGTTAACGCCTTTCTTGATGAGCGCGCCGGGCGGCTGCATGTTGACGACTTCCGCGCCGCCGGGATAGCCGATCGGCCCCGCGCCGCGAATGAACAGCATGCAATGCTCGTCGATCTTGAGTTTCGGATCGTCGATGCGGTGATGATAATCTTCCGGTCCGTCGAATACGATGGCGCGACCCTCGAAGGCATCGAGATCTCCAGGGTTGCTGAGATAGCGTTTGCGGAATTCCGCGTCGATGACGCTGGTCTTCATGATCGCGTTGTCAAACAGGTTGCCATGCAAAACAATAAATCCTGCGTCGGTTTTCATTGGCGCGTCGATCGGAAAAATCACGTCGGCATCGCCGCTGTGCGTGTTCTTGCAGTTCTCGCCGATCGTCTTGCCATTGACCGTCATCGCATTCTTGTGAATCAGCTTGTGTTTCATCAATTCATTGACCACCGCCGGCACGCCGCCAGCGCGATGAAATTCTTCGCCGAGGTATTTGCCAGCCGGCTGCATATTGACGAGCAGCGGCACCTTGTGCCCGACGCTCTCCCAATCCTGAATCGATAGTTTGACGCCAATATGGCGGGCGATAGCGTTGATATGAATCGGCGCATTGGTCGAACCGCCGATCGCGCTGTTGACGACAATCGTATTCTCCAGCGCCTCGCGCGTGATGATGTCGGAAGGTTTCAGATCCTCCCACACCATATCGACGATGCGCTTGCCGGTTTCATAGGCGATCTGGCCGCGTTCGCGATGCGGGCCGGGAATCGCGGCGCAGCCGGGCAGGCTCATGCCGAGCGCCTCGGCCAGCGCGTTCATCGTCGAGGCCGTACCCATCGTGTTGCAATGGCCGACGGAGGGCGCCGAGGAGGTGACGATCTCCATGAACTGCTCGTAGTCGATCTTGCCCTCGGCAAGTTCGGCGCGCGCCTTCCAGACGATCGTGCCAGATCCCGTGCGCTCGCCATTGTGCCAGCCGTTGTTCATCGGCCCGCCCGACAGGACGATGGCCGGGATATTGACGGTCGCGGCGGCCATGATGCAGGCAGGCGTCGTCTTGTCGCAGCCCGTCGTCAGCACGACGCCGTCGATGAAATAGCCATATAGCGTCTCGACAAGGCCGAGATAGGCGAGGTTGCGGTCGAGCGCGGCGGTGGGCCGCTTGCCGGTCTCCTGAATTGGATGGACCGGAAATTCGAACGGCACGCCGCCCGCCGCGATGATGCCATCGCGCACGCGCTTGGCGAGCTCGATATGGTGCCGGTTGCACGGGGACAGATCCGACCCCGTCTGGGCGATGCCGATGATCGGTTTGCCCGAGCGCAGTTCGCCGGGCGTCAGGCCGAAGTTGAGATAGCGCTCGATGTAGAGCGCCGTCATGCCGGGATTGTCGGGATTGTCGAACCAGAGCGAGGAGCGCAGGAACCGCTTGCCGTTCTTGCCCTTTTTGTCATGCTTCGACGCATCGGTCTTGCCGGCCATGGAGGTTTCCCCTTTTTGCTTTTTTCGCCCGCCGGGCGATTGAATCGAAATCGGTGGATATGATGCGTCTATTTGTATGATAAATCAACCTTAGCCCGCGCCGCTTTGACCTGAATGCGCGATATGTTAAGGCGGCGAGCCACGATAAGCGCCCGTAGCTCAACTGGATAGAGTATCGGTCTTCGAAACCGAGGGTTGGCGGTTCGAACCCGTCCGGGCGCGCCAAACTCCATGATGAATAAACTTATCGGTCGAGATCCGTTTGGTCTTGGAACAAGGCAGTGAGCTCCACGGACCCGGCGGACACGCTCGGCGGGCGTCGCTCGCGATTAACGACTGTGAGCAGTCAGCAAAATTGTTTTTCGTCATTTCCTATAGCTGGCGCGTCCTATAGCTAGCGCGGAAAATGCGACGTCACAGGGCGGGCGCGGCGTGACAATGTCATTCTGTCCGACTCAGACGTGACGCTCGAACGCAGCTGGACTCTAGCCACGCTCGAGCGCCTTTCCGGCTCAATCAGGCAAGGTCAAAGCGATCCAGGTCCATCACTTTGTTCCAGGCAAAAACAAAGTCACGCACAAAACCCTCCCGCGAGTCGTTCGACGCATAGACTTCCGCAAGGGCTCGGAGCTGAGAGTTCGAACCGAAGATCAGGTCGACACGAGTACCTTTCCACTTCAGTTCGCCCGTCGCGCGATCACGTCCCTCGAATAAATCGCCGGATTCGGACGTCGCCTTCCATGTCGTGCTCATGTCGAGCAAGTTCACGAAGAAGTCATTGGTGAGCGTCTCCGGCCGCTTCGTAAAGACGCCGTTCTGGGACTGGCCGAAGTTTGTATTCAACGCGCGCATGCCGCCGACGAGAACCGTCATTTCAGGCGCGGTCAGCGTCAGCAATTGCGCCCGATCGAGCAGCAATTCCTCCGCCGAAACGGTGTATTTGGTTTTGAGGTAGTTGCGGAACCCGTCCGCGCTCGGTTCGAGCACGGCAAAGGAATGTGCATCGGTTTGCTGCTGCGATGCGTCCGTGCGCCCCGGCGTGAAGGGAACCTTCACTTCGTGCCCGGCGCTCTTTGCCGCTTGCTCGACGGCCGCGCAGCCGCCAAGAATGATCAGGTCGGCCAGCGAAACTTTCTTGCCGCCGGACTGAGCGCCGTTGAACTCTGTCTGGAACCTCTCAAGCGTCTTGAGCACGTTCGCCAACTGGGCGGGCTGGTTGACTTCCCAATCCTTCTGCGGCGCGAGGCGGATGCGCGCGCCGTTCGCCCCGCCGCGCTTGTCGGAACTGCGGAAGGTCGACGCCGAAGCCCAAGCTGTCGAGACCAGTTGCGAGATGGAAAGTCCTGACGTCAGGATCTTTTGCTTGAACGCGGCGATGTCCTGTTCGCCAATCGGTTCCTGAGCAGCTTTGGGGACCGGGTCCTGCCAGATCAGATCTTCCTTCGGGACCAACGGGCCGAGATAACGCGAGACGGGACCCATGTCGCGATGCGTCAGCTTGTACCAAGCCCTGGCGAAAGCGTCTGCGAATTGATCCGGGTTCTCATGAAAGCGCTTCGAAATCGGCGCATAGATCGGGTCCACCCTGAGCGCGAGGTCCGTCGTCAGCATCATCGGAGCGTGCCTGAGAGAAGGATTGTGCGCATCTGGCACCGTGCCCTTTGCTGACGCATCCTTTGGAGTCCACTGCCAAGCGCCAGCAGGGCTCTTCACCAGATCCCACTCGTATTTGAACAAATTGTCGAAGTAGTTATTATCCCATGTCGCCGGGTTGGTCGTCCAGGCGCCCTCCAATCCACTGCTGATGGTCTGCTCGCCATTACCATTGCCAAAACTGTTCTTCCAGCCGAGGCCCTGCTCTTCGATGCTGGCGCCTTCGGGTTCCGCACCGAGGTACTTCTTCGCATCGGCCGCGCCATGGACTTTGCCGAATGTGTGCCCCCCGGCAATGAGCGCGACTGTCTCTTCATCGTTCATGGCCATGCGAAGGAAGGTCTCTCGAATATCCCTGGCTGAAGCGAGCGGATCTGGCTTGCCGTTCGGGCCTTCCGGATTCACGTAGATCAAGCCCATCTGAACGGCGGCAAGCGGATTCTCGAGTTGCCGATCGCCGGAGTAGCGCTCGTCTCCAAGCCACGTGCCCTCGGCCCCCCAGTAAATGTCTTCTTCCGGCTCCCAGACGTCCGCGCGTCCTCCGCCAAAGCCAAATGTCTTGAATCCCATCGAATCAAGGGCGCAGTTGCCGGCGAAGACCATGAGGTCCGCCCACGAGATCTTGTCGCCGTACTTTTGTTTGATGGGCCAGAGCAACCTGCGCGCCTTGTCGAGGTTTGCGTTATCGGGCCAGGAATTAAGGGGCGCGAAACGTTGCGTGCCAGAGGCCGCGCCGCCGCGGCCATCACCAATGCGGTAAGTGCCTGCGCTGTGCCACGCCATCCGGATGAAGAGCGGCCCGTAGTGACCGTAGTCGGCAGGCCACCAATCCTGCGAAGTCGTCATCAGCGCTATCATGTCCTTCTTCAGGGCATAAAGGTCGAGCGTCTTAAAAGCCTCGGCGTAGTCGAACGCCTCCCCCATGGGATTGGACAAGCGAGAATTCTGGTGGAGAATCCTGAGGTTCAATTGCTTCGGCCACCAGTCCCGATTCGATCTGAACCCAACGGCGGTGTGAATGCCGTCCCCATGCATTACTGGGCATTTGCTTGATTTATCGACATCAACCGCGTCCATATCGTTCTCCCATAGTGTCTACGTTGATCGAACTGCTTGGCGGAAAAAGACCCCGTATGCTCGCGAAGGCGATCCAGCCTCATGGCGCGCGCGACAACAAGTTGCCGGGCGCTTGGAATGTCTTGCCCGCCAAGAGCTTACCGGAAAGACGACCGTCCTCGACCTGCTAGAGCCGCGGACGCATTCCTTCCCACTATTTTGGACGCCGGCTACCACGGCATCGTCGGTGGCGGCGACGCGCGGCGGTCCTGAGATTGGTCATTCCGCGTCTGCGCAAGAAGTCTTTACCATAGCCGCGTCATTAGTCTAAGTGGGATTTGCTGATTTTGTCGATAAGATGCGCTTATGACTAATCTGACGCTTAAGCAACTTCGCTATTTCGAGGCGTTGGCGAGGCATGGCCACTTTGGACGCGCCGCGGATGCGAGCGCGATCTCTCAGCCTGCCATGTCGATGCAAATCAAGGAACTGCAGGATTCACTGGGCGAAGCGCTTTTCGAAAGAGGTTCCAGACAGGTTCGGCTTACCAGCTTTGGAGAAGAGTTCGCCCTGCGCGCGAACGACATTCTGCGTTCGGTCGATGAATTGGGAGACTTGGCGCGCGTCTCGCGCGACCGGCCGCTCGGACGGTTGCGTATCGGCGTGATCCCAACGGTGGCGCCGTATCTGCTGCCAACAGTCATTGGCAACCTGACGCGCGCGCACGCCGGCATTGACATTCACGTCCGCGAGACTTTGACGCAGAAACTGATTCAAGAGTTGGAGGAAGGTCGGCTCGACGCGGCAATTGTCGCGCTACCGGTGTCCGAACCGTCGTTTGCCGAGGTCGCCCTGTTTGTCGAAGACTTCGTGCTGGTCCGGCCAAGCGAGGACGAGGGAAAGCCGGCGCCAAATATCGAAACGCTTCGCGAAATGCGGCTGCTACTGTTGGAAGAGGGGCACTGTTTTCGCGATCAGGCTCTGTCGTTCTGCAATATGCGTTCGGCGCCGCCACGGGAGTTGCTGGATGCCAGCTCTTTGTCGACACTGGTCCAAATGGTCAGCGCGGGCATTGGCGTCACTTTGATCCCGGAAATGGCGATTGCCGTCGAAACACGCTCGGCATCGGTGTCTGTCGCGCGCTTCACGGGTGAAAAACCATCGCGAACAATTGGGATGATCTGGCGCAGGACAAGTCCTTTGGCCAAACAGCTCTTGCAGATTTCCGAAGTCGTTCGTCACTCCGCGGACCGGTTGGGCGAGCAGCAAAATCCAGCATCGTCGTCGCACGGACCTATAAGCTGACAGCCGTAGGCAGTCACTGACAGGCCTCGTCCAGCGCACCAATCGTGAACCTGGCCAGGCTCAAGGCGTGCGTGTCCGCGGGGCAATGCGCGTTTGCCCAAGAAAACCTGCGCCGTCGATCTGACGGAGTCCTGCGCGATAATCGTCCGTCGCCAAAAATTCTCTATTTGCCCGTCCCGGCGCGCCATCGCGACTTCACCGTAGACGGCGCGGAACTGCGAAAGTCCCGCGCCCGCGGGCTGATATGCTTCGGCGCGATTGCAGCACTTCGTAACCATCTCGGCGTTTGCCGAAGCGAAAATCCTGACGTCGTCTTGCTCCCAAGGAGCCGCGGGTTTAGCTTAACGCGACAGCGGCGAGGACGCGCCAACATGGCTTCTCCGCGTTCGCAAACTCGGGAGGCGGCTCATGTCCGGTTCCAGCGTTACAATTCTACCGACAGCCGACTTCACCTGGGACTCGGCGGCGCGCCCGCCCATCGCCGGTTTGCGCCCCTACCGGGAGGGGACTTTCCGCCTCGAACCGGAAGTCGTCGGCGGCAAATTCGTCGTGCATAACTACGGCCATGGCGGCGCCGGCATCACGCTAAGCTGGGGCTGCGCGCGGGAGATCATCGACATTGTCACGCAACACGGCGTCGGCGCGAGCGACAGCATAGCGGTACTTGGCGCCGGCGTTATGGGCCTGACCGCGGCGACGCTTCTGCACGCGATCAATCCCAACGTCACGGTCTTCGCCAAGGCGTTTCCGCCGCATACGACCTCCAATGCGGCGGGCGGGCAATGGGCGCCCTCGATGGTCAATCAGGACAATCCCACGCGGTTCACGCGCATCCTGCGCCGGGCTTTCGCGACGCATCAGGCGAAGGGCGCGGCGTTCGGCGTTTCGGCGCGGGTGAACTACACGATGGTGCGGGCCGGCAATTTTGAACAATGCCCGCGCGATGTGATCCCGTCGCCGACCCCGTTCGCTCACCTGCCCTTCGCGCATCTGACTTCGCCGGGCTTTGGCTACCAGACGTTGCTCGTCGAGCCGCCGATTTTCCTCGCCAGGATGCATGACGACCTCGCGGCGGCCAACGTCGAATTCGTGCAACGCGAATTTCATGACCTTAGCGAGGTCTCCGGGCTGACGCAGACTATTGTCGTCAACTGCACGGGCCTCGGGTCGAAGGCAATTTGCAAGGACGCGCGCATGCACCCGATCCGGGGGCAGCTCGTGCTGCTGCCGCCGCAGCCAGCCTTGCAGTATCTGTTTGCCGGCCATCACGGCTATCTCTTCCCGCGCCACGATTGCGTGGTTGTCGGCGGGTCGGAGGAGATGGACGTCACCGACGCCACGCCGGACATGACGATCTGCAACGCTATCCTAGCCAACATGCGCCGCGTTTTCACACAAGGCGCGATGATGGCGATGGAGCCGGAAATCGTCCCGGACTGGGCGATGCGCAGCAAGTAGCCGGACCCCTCTCCGTCGGAATATTTCGCCCGTGTCTCGCCCCGCGTGTTACTTCACACGCCATGCCCCTTGAGCCAAGTAGTCGCCTCTTTCCACGAGGCTTCCGCGTCGGCCTTGTGGTAGCTTGGCCGGTAGTCGGCGTGGAAGGCGTGGCCGGCGTCGGGATAGACGATGATTTTTGAGGCCCCGCCCGCGGCCGCCAGCTTTTGTTGCATCGCCTCGACTTGCGGCGCCGTGATGCCGGTATCCTTGCCGCCATACAGACCGAGCACCGGAACCTTCAGATTGGCGACAATGTCAGGTGGATTCTTCGGCTTCAAGTCCGAGGGCGCGCCGCCCAGAGGCCCATACCAGGCGACGGCCGCCTTCAAATCCGGATTGTGCGCGGCATAGAGCCACGCCTGACGTCCGCCCCAGCAAAAGCCGATGACCGCCGCGCGCGACGTGTCCGCCGATCCGCTCGCCTTGGCGAAGACGAGCGTCGCGTCGAGATCGCTGGCGACCTCCTTGTCGGGAACCTTGGCGACGATGTCCGACATGATCTTGCCCATATCGGTCTCCTTGCCGGCGTCGCCGTAGCGGGCATAGAGTTCGGGCGCGATGGCGTAATAGCCGAGCTTCGCCCAGCGCCGGCACACATCCTTGATATGCTCATGCACGCCGAAGATTTCATGGATCACCAGAACTGTCGCAAACGGCCCGCCATGGTCGGGCGTGGCGCGATAGGCGGGGATGTCGATGCCGCTCGATGGAATTTTGACCTCGCCGGCCGTCAATCCATCCGCCGGGGTCGTGATCACCTGCGCCCGGACCGGCGACACAGCCGCGCAAAATCCGACGCTGAGGCTGGCTTTGACCAGCGTGCGCCGGCTCAGCGGCTGCGTTGGCGGCTGAAGGGAGTTGAGATGTTCGAGATCGAGCATTAAGCTTCTCCGCAATGGAGAGATGGGCGCATGCGCCGCCCGGAACGGGTAGGCGCGAAATATGGCGCACGTTGGGAAGACCGGTTCCTCAAGATAGTGTATTGCGCGGATCGCAGACATCAACTTCCCGCGAGGCGCCGCAATGTCCTATGTCGACACGATTCTCGAACCGGGGGAAAATTTGCGCTATCGCGCCAGCATCAGCTGGACGGCTTACGCCGCCGCGATCGCGCTGGCATGTCTGGCGCTTGTAGTGTTCTGGGTGAGTTTCAAATATTACGATAACGGCATTTATGGCGAGATCGTCGCGGCGGCGATGCTGCTTGGCGCCGTCGCCAGCTTCGTTCCGGCATGGCTGCGGCGGGCCGGGACGGAGATCGCCGTCACCGATCGGCGCGTCATTCTCAAGCGCGGCCTGATCTGGCGCCACACAGTCGAGATGAACATGCAGAAGATCGAGAGCGTCGATGTCGACCAGACGATTGCTGGCCGCATTTTCAACTATGGCGACGTGACGATCCGCGGCACCGGCACGACGTTCGAAAACCTCAAGCGGATCGACTCGCCGCTGAAGCTGCGCTCGACGCTGACGGCGGGTTGAAGCTGGCGGGGGAGCGCGCATCGATGAGCGACAAGAAACTGCCGCGCCGCGCGGATTATGCGGCCGTCAAGGATTCGCTGGGACCGCGCCGGGATTTTCGCATCACGGTCGGCCTGCGCGAAGGCTGGGACGAAGACGGTCGCGTGTTCGACGTGTCCGAGGCGGTGCGCACGGCGCGCGCCTGGATGAAGCGGCGGCTCGAAAATAATCTGCCGGCCCTGTCCGGCATGTTCACCCGCGCCGAAGTGACCTACGCCTGGCCCAAGCACGACGGCACGGTCGGGTCGGACCGAGAGCCTGTTGCGCTGTTCACCGGCGAGGCGGTGCACGCCTACCTCGGGCATCTGCCGGACGCCGCGATCGAGGCGATGCTGAACGAACTGGCGATGGAGCTGGGCGAGGCGCTGGGGCAGGAGCGCATCTACGTGGCGTTTCGTGACCGGACGTGGATACTGGATGCGGGCGGGCGGGGAGGTTAAGCCGGTTGCCGAGAGCGTCGCGTTGGGCCGAAATTCATTCAATTCACGCTGCGGCCGAACGTCGTTTGGTTCCGTCGCCGTGGCCGGCAAGCAGGCCAGGAATTGAAATGTCTTCGTCCAGCGCGTCCCAGTGCAGACCGTCATGGACGATTTCGTAGCCCAGCCGCTGTTGCGGCGTCGCGTTCAAGAGGCGAGGGAACCACGCCAGGGGTATGCCCAAGGTCCTGCCATCCAGCAGCTCGACCCACATGTTGTCGTCATCAAACCGCAAGGACTTAGCCGAAATGCTCATTCCATGCGCTCTCCCCGGTAGTGTCTCAGTTTGAAGTTCCAGCCTAACAGATTAACCGATCGGGCCACTTCGCCTTGACCACAACCCACCGGTCTCCATGACGCTCGGCGATGAAATTGATCAGGCACCCAGGCGACCCAAGGCCCGCGACGCCAGTCCCCGGAATAACCACCGATTCGCCGCCCCAGTAATACTGAAACGAACGCATGCCATTTGGCAGCTCAACGATGTTTACGGGCTTTCCATTTTCAAGCTCAAGGGCCACGCTGTCCTTACCAAGATAGCTATTGGCGAATTGCGATGCGCAGGCGGCGAGCATTAGCGCGCCGGCAGAAACCCACACAAATCCGGCACATCGACGAAGCATTGGCGCTCCGTTATGTGATCGGCGGTGCTTTCTAAGCGCTTTTGCTGCAGGGTCCTTGCCGTCGGCAGCCGCTAGAGCGTGAGTTTCTTCGCCTGCGGCGCTGCGCGCAACTTTGACAGCGTTGTAAATTGCTTCTTCAGGGCGGCGCTTGCCTTTAGGTCCGCACCACATTGTGGGCCTCCAAGGCGGCGATGTACGCGTCTAGCGTCAGGACCGCCCGTTGGGCGCGCTCGATTTGTGCATCTGTCACATCCAGGTCGTCTCGATACCAACGCGGGCCGGTCTGACACTCTGCGAGGTATTTGGCTGCCGCCTCGCGATCGGCACGCACCGCCGCGAGTCTTTCATCAAAATCGCCCATACTAGATTCCCATGCCACTCACTGTGCATAACACAGACTCAGTGCGCAGGGGCAGACCGCTAAGCTCCTCAAAATTCAAGCTGAGACACCGACCTCTCCCCCTTGCCCTTCCCCACACAAGCCGCCACAAATGCCGGCCCGCTTTCCCGGAGCCTCCCATGCTGCATGTCAATCCCGCCTTCTCGCGCATCGGCGAGGAAAACGCTTTCGCCGTTCTCGCCAAGGCCGGCGAGTTGCAGCGCCAGGGGCGCGACATCATCAACCTTGGCATCGGCCAGCCCGATTTCGCCACGCCTCCCCATATCGTCGAGGCTGCCGTCAAGGCGCTGCGCGACGGCCATCATGGCTACACCGCCGCGACCGGCATCCTGCCGCTGCGCGAGGCGGTGGCGGCTGATTTGCACCAGCGCCACGGCGTCGAGGTTTCGCCGGAACTGGTGATGATCGTGCCGGGCGGCAAGGTCACGATGTTCATGGCGATTCTGATGTTTGGCGAGCCGGGCGCCGACATTCTCTATCCGGATCCCGGCTTCCCGATCTATCGCTCGATGATCGAATTCACCGGCGCGCGCCCCATACCGATACCGGTGCGCGAGGAGAACGGTTTCGCTTTTTCGGCGGAGGAGACGCTGGCGCTCATCACGCCGCGGACGCGGCTGCTGATTATCAACTCGCCCGCCAATCCGACCGGCGGCGTGACGCCGAAGGCGGAGATCGACAAGCTCGTCGCCGGCTTGGCGAAGTGGCCCGAAGTCGCGATCATGTCGGACGAAATCTATGGCCAGATGACCTATGATGGCCTTGCGCATCAGACGCTGCTCGCTTATCCCGAAATCCGCGACAGGCTGATCCTGCTCGACGGCTGGTCGAAGACCTATGCGATGACCGGCTGGCGCCTCGGCTATTCCGTGTGGCCGCAAAAACTCTACGACAACGCGCGAAAACTCGCGGTCAATTCGTATTCCTGCGTCAACGCGCCGACGCAGTTTGCCGGCATCGCCGCGCTGACCGGACCGCAGGATGCGGTGTGCGCGATGGTTGCCGAGTTTGACGCGCGGCGCAAAATCGTCGTCGAGGGGCTGAACCGCTTGCCGGGGATCAGAGCGGCGGTTCCCAAGGGCGCCTTCTATGCCTTTCCGAATGTCAGCGCGACGGGCTGGAAGGCCAAGGCGCTGGCCAATGCGCTGCTCGAGGACGCCGGCGTCGCCACCATCGGCGGCCCGGATTTTGGCGACCATGGCGAGGGCTACATTCGCCTCTCCTACGCCAATTCCGCCGCCAATATCGAGCGCGCGCTGCAGCGCATCGGCGACTTCCTCGGCAGGCGCAACAACAGCGACGAAGCAAAGGCGGGATGATTATTGACAGAACAAGTGAAAATCACGCAATTGGCCGGATTGGGACCCTCGCCTTTTCATGGATTTATTAGTCATGCGCTCTATCATTGTGTGTGTTGCCGCCCTGATGCACATGGCCCCGGCGGCGCTGGCGGATAACTTGCGCCCGTCGCAAATTGCCTGCGACGCCAAGAAGATCGGCGCGAGGGAACTTGCCGATTGTCTCCGTCTGGCCGCCGACCATAGCGACAAGGACCTCGCCGCGACAATTGACGCCGCCGTCAAATCGCTTGAATCGCGGCAAGGCATGATGTCCGCCCAAAAAGCGCGGTGGAAACGCTCGCTGAATGAATCGGAAGCGCAATGGATCGGCTGGCGCGACACCGAATGCCAGGACGTCGCGCCGTTCGAGGCGGGACTGGGAGCCAAGGGCGCCGACCCGCGGCTTGCCTGCATCATCGACCACAACGCCCAGCGCGCGGAAGACATCAAGGCGCGCTATCCCTGAGCGGTCGTCATAGCGCCTTGGCTTTGGTCTTCGAATTTTCCAGATAGGCGGCGAGGCGCTTTTCCAGTGCGCCTGGACGCTCGGTAAACAGCCGGGCGAACCGCGCTTGCGCGCGCCGCGCCAGCCGCCCTTGCCGGCGCTCGATCTTCAGCGCAAGATTGCTCATCCGCGTCAGCGAAAGGTCGTGGCGGCTGTTGGCGAATTCGGCCAGCATGGTGAGATCGTTGACATCGCCGAGCTGTTGGCGAAGCTTTTGCATTTCAGCAGTCATAACGGTGAACAACGCCGGCCACGCCGCCTGAAAGCTGGCGAATTGATAGCCGAGCTCGACAACGATTGTGCGCAGATCGTGCAGCTCGCCCGAAGCGCCGTCGGCGAACGCCTTGCGGCCCAGCCGTCGCGCGCCGCGGTAAGTCGTGCGGACAATCTTCAGCAGGGTCGCATTGGTGAGCTGACTGATGTCCCAGGCTTCGATCGAGCGGGCGAGCCCACGCAATTGCGTCGCCAGCGCGAGAACATCGACATCGTCATGCGCGATGCGCGCGACTTCGCGCTCGAACGCGATAGCCTTGGCGAGCTGTTCCGTGGTGTCCGCGTCGACTTCGCCGGCAAGCGATTTCAGCACCGCTGGCATCACGTCGAGATTGCGCGCCTGGCCGATCGAGCGGCGCGCCTTATCGAGCGCGCTGATCACGTCATAGGCTGCAAGGTCGTCCGACGCTACGAACAGCCGCACTAGCGCGCGGGCCTTTTTCAGCGCCTTGCGCGCTTCGTGAATGCGATCGGCGCGATCCTGTCCCGAATGCGGAAACAGCTCCGCCGCTTCAAGCATGGCGGCGACGAGTTCACGGCGACAATGTTCAGGCCATGGGTCGTGCGCGCCCGACATCAATTCGTCAGCTCGTTGCGCGCCCGCTCGCGCAAGGCGATCAATTCCCCAGCGCTGGTCGGCGCGCCCGGTTTCAATTCGACGTAATCGCTGGGCGTCTCGCCCCATTTGTCATCGGCGCCCCGCCCCCCCAGATCCCCCGAATGACAACATCCGCCCTCAAACGCCTTGTCGGTCGATCTCTTATTCTTGAGATAGCCCTTCATTACGACATTCCCACGAAACATCGCTTCGCCCATGGTTTCGCCGCGCGTGCGAGAAGAGTCAGCGGGGTCAACGGCTGGAAATTGGCCGGGTTTCGTTCGAGATCGCGATCGCAAGGCGAAACATTCATGGCGGCGCACTCGTATAGGAATGCGCCATCATAGCCAAACCGCGATCCCAGGCGAGAGGATCAGTGGCGGAAAGCGAAAGAGCGAAACCCCATGAACGTCAGGAACATCGCCGCGCCCGAGCCGCAAGCGACGAATAACGGCAGGATTTTTGGCGTCACCGCGATGCCCACCAGTGGCGCGGCATTCACGCAAACCGCGTAGACCGTGTAGTTGACCACCGCCCCCCCAGCGCAAACGAGGACATAACGGGCCAGCGCTGTGAGAACAGGCGCTTGCGACGAGCGGAATGTGAACGTCCGGTTAAGTGCGAAATTGACCAGCGTCGCGATCGCGAAGGCGGGCGGGCGCGCCAGCATTGCGGGAACGCCGAACCATTGCGCGAAAACGTAAGTCAGCCCGGCGTCGACAAGGAAGCCCGTCGTGCCGATCACCAGAAAGGCTGGGATTTGCCGCCCCAATTGGCCGCGCGCGTCCATGGCGCTTTGTCCGTTCTTGCTCATCGCACCACTTTGGTTGACTCGCTCATCCTGCGCAGGGAGCCGTTAAGGATTGGTTAGACGATCAATTCGAAGCTCGCATCCCATATCAGCTTCACGCCGACGAGCAACGTCAGGACCAGCACGATATTGTAAAAGCGGTCCGCCGGAACGCGCCGCACCAGCCAGACGCCGGAGAGGGTCGCGAGGATGGCGACCGGAAATAGCGAGGCCGAGGCCAGCAGATTCTCCCGTGAGAATTGGCCAAGGGCGAAATACGGCGGCACTTTCAGCATATTGGCCGCGGCAAAGAACATCGTGCCGGTGCCAGCGAACACCAGCGGCGGCAGGTTCTGCGGCATCACGTAGACCTGAAACGGCGGCGCCCCGGCGTGGCTGACAAAGCTGGTGAACCCGGCGAGCGAACCCCAGAAGACGCCCGGCGCCACATCGGGCTTTGTCGCGGCGGGCTTTTCCGACCGAGCGCGCCAGACCATGTAGGCGACGAAGCCGACCGAGATGAGGCCGACCGCCATTCTGACCATCGCTTCGGACAAATGCGAGGCCATCAACCAGCCCGCGACAATTCCGATGAGCGACGCCGGGATCAGGATCGCCAGATTACGCACGCTGAAATCGCGGCGGAACGCCCACACGCCGACCCAGTCCTGGACGATGAGGATAGGCAACATGATCGCCGCGGCGCGCACCGGCGAGACGACGAGCGACAGCAACGGCATCGCCAGCATGCTGAGGCCGGAAAAACCGCCTTTGGAGAGCCCGACGAGGATGACCGCCGGAACCGCCGCCGCCATGAACAGCCAATTGAACGACATCAGCGTCACGGCCGGGACTCAGGCGCCGGTTTTCAGCTCCTTGAGCTTGCCGAACACCGAATCCACGTCGATCTTTTGTTCCGTCGCCTTGGGTTTGGGCGTCGCCGCGCCGAACACTTCGGCCTGGCTGGTCGGGCTCGGGCGCGCCGTGGTGATCTCGGCCGAAACCAGCGTCTGGCTGCGGTCTTCCTCGACCTTTGGGCGCTCCTTGGCGGCGCGACTGACCTCGAAATCGAGATCGATCTGCGAGCAGAGGCCCAGCGTCACCGGGTCCATCGGCTGCAGATTGGGCGAGTTCCAATGCGTGCGATTGCGGATCGCGTCGAGCGTGTGCTTGGTGGTGCCGACAAGGCGCATCATCTGCGCGTCCTTGAGTTCGGCGTGATTGCGCAGCAGCCACAGCACGGCGTTCGGTCTGTCCTGGCGGCGCGACAGCGGCGTGTAGCGCGCGCCGCGCGGCTTCTTGAATTCCGGCACGCGCACCTTTGAAACCGCCAGCGTCAGCCGGTGTTCGCGGTCAGCTTCGCCAGCGGCGATTTCCTCGCGCGTCAACTGGCCCGAAGCGATCGGGTCGTGGCCCTTGATGCCCGTCGCGACTTCGCCGTCGGCGATGCCTTTGACCTCGAGCGGATGCAATTTGCAGAATTCGGCGATCTGATCGAACGTCAGCGAGGTGTTTTCAACCAGCCAGACGGCGGTCGCCTTCGGCATCAGCGGCGCATCGCTCATTGTCTTCTCCTTCATAGTCTCGGGGCGAGCCGCAACAGCCTTCGCCCGGGCGAGGCACAGCCTCATATCAGCAATCATGCGGGATTGGCGGTGTTATAGCGCCGACGCCGCGGAAAGCAATTGCGTATTTCATGTAGGGAGGAAGTCGCCGAATGCTGCATCGAAGCGCCCGCCACTTGCCAAAATGCCGGCGCGACGCCATTTATCCGGCAGTCCGCGCGGTCGTCCGCAGCTTGTTTTCAAGAGGATAATCCATTGCCATTCAAATCTTTTCTCGTCGCCGGCGCGGTCCTTGGCGGACTTGGCGCGGCTTTGATCGGCTCGACCGTCCCCTCGCAAGCCAAGGGTTGCATCAAGGGCGCGCTGGTCGGCGGCGTCGCCGGCCACTACGCCGGCCATCATGGCCTGTTGGGCGCGGCTGGCGGCTGCGTGGCTGGCCGTCACCTCGCCAACCAGGCGGCGCGCAAGAAGCAGCTCGAAGAGAATAACCGGCAGACCCCCATGACGCCGCCCCCGGCCCAGCCTCAGCCGATGCAGCCGGCGCAGTAAGCACTCAGGCGCTTGGGTTCACCGACAGCTTGGCCCTTGGGTCGAGAGGCCGCCGGGCGTGGGGGCCAACGCCGGGCGGGAGGTTTGGGTTTAAGGCCGGCGCTCTCGGCGCCGCTTTAAAAGGGGTCCGAAATGTGAGGCATTTTAGAAATGCCAGACCTGAGCGCGCGCTGCGCTGCTGGCGACCGCCTCAAAGGATTGGCTAAAAACTCCAAAATTCTGCCGATAGCGCGTTCCGCCGGCCGGGTCGATCAGGTCGACGGTCGTGCCCGCAGCGGTTCCGTCGCCAGAAATCCCGACCATGATGCGGGCGTGAAAGACCGGGAGGGCCGTCACGATCGCAATTGGGCCGCTAGTCCGCAGCATTTTTTCCCATGTGTCGGCGGGAAAGGACACCAGCGGCTCATACGTCATCCCCGAATTCTTGGGGAAATCAATCGTGTCCGCTAGCGACAGTCCCGTGTTGGCTCTGAAGACGCCCACCCATTTCGCGCCGCACATCGCCATCGCCGCGTCGATCGCATAGCTCTGCTGGTCTCGCCAGGATAACATCATCGTGCCCACCGTGGCCCAGCACGCCATGCTCGAGGGCTGCGCGAGGATGTTGAAAACGCCGGGGACGGTGTAGTTTACGGGCGCGCCCAAAGGCGGCGGAAGGTAAACGACGCCGGGCCTTGCATCCGAACTGAAGACGTAATTCCTTCCTCCAGGAGCGGCCTTGTGGCAGCCCACGTTGCGCCGCAAATACCAGTTCACTTCATCGGGATTTCGCGTATGAAAATTGTAATCGATTAAATTCCACACGTCTATGCGAAGTTTGCCGGCCAGGGATGCCCAAGAATCGCCGTCCTTGACACGATAGGGCGTGCCCCCGCTCGGGCGAAAATTCTGAGCCAGGGGGCTCGCTGGCGACTTTTCGATGGCCATGCGGAAATCCTCCGTCGCTTTGTTTCAGTTCAGGCCGACCTTCACTGGCGGGCGGAAGTTGACGCGGCGCTGTCCGGACGAAAATTCCCGCGCTGCGCCAATCAACGGTTCAAGACCTCCCCTTACGGGCTGCTCCTCGCGCCAAAGCCCGTTTTCCGCCCGACCCACCGCGCCGTCGATCCCATGATGAGCAAAACTTCCGAAGCTTCGGAAACAAGACGCTGCCATGAGGTCGACGGCGCTCTTTGCCCGATGTGGCGCCCGACAGCGGCTCTGGTCTGGCAGCCCGCGCTCGCAAATGCGAAATGTGGATAATTAGAGCTTTACCCGGCTGAGCTGAGTCATTTTGGTCATTTCCGCGAAAGCGGGAATCCAGACTAAGCCTCTGTTCGTGTTGCCAAGTCTGGATTCCCGCTTTTTGCGGGAATGAACGGCGTTCGGCGTTATCGGGACATGACACACAATCCCCGATCTCGAATTGCCGGCTGGACCAGCCCCATCGCGCCACGCGAAAGTGCTGAAGGTGCGATCAATCGCCGCGCTTGCCGGAACCTCGCGCCAAGCCCGTTTTTCCGCCCGACCCATCGCGCGGTCCGCTCAATCAAAGCAATTGCCAAGTTACAGGTCACCCTATCACCGAATTTCCGTCACTTTGCACTCAAAAACGTTCTCGCCACCTTCATTTCTGGGCGCTCAACATCGGAGTTCTTTGACAAGTCCATCAGCTTGGTGAAATAGGCCAAGGCTTTTTCCCGGTCGCCGGCCTTGTCCGCAGCGCGTGCGGCGCCCCAGAACCCGCGGTAGCGGTTGGGGTTCGCCTTGAGCGCGGCCTCGAATTCGGTCAGCGCATTCGCCGGTTGCCCGAC
>JAYUFK010000090.1:0-6279 GCA_043739325.1 Methylocapsa sp.
AACAATCGCTTGATCGGTCGCGCCATCTCTGTGATCCTCGTCGCAAATCAGTTGTGACAAAGATCATAGTCGTTAATTAAGAGACGGAACACTAGGTGACCTTCGAGAGCAGAAGGGCGACATCGACGACCTGCCCAAAAATGGTCGAGGCGACCGCGCGGCCAAGCACGATCCACGCTCCGATGATCGACCAATCCGGCCCCCACCATCGCATAGCTGAAAAGTGTCGTCGACCGAACAATGCTTGGCTCACCCTGAAAACCCGAGTTTCCCGCCATCGCTATGTCGCTGCTTGCGCCGCATCACTGCGCGCCGTGTACGTCTTCGCGAAGGGCACGCAAAGCAACGCCGCGACGGTCAGAATGGCAACCATGACCCAGGCCTCGTTGATAGATTGAACGAGCGCGGCTTTTTCAACGAGCGGCTGCATCATCGCCTGAGCGCTGGCGTCGAGCGGAGTGGCCATCTGGGCTGAAAACGAATCGAGTGGGATGCCTACAAATTTCGCGGCGCCGATATCACCGGCCTGCAACCTCTCCATGATAGCAATCGCGTGTACTGGTGAGCGCGTATAAATGACAGTGTCAATCATCGCCAGACCGATGGCACCGCCGAGATTGCGCATCAGGTTGAACAAGCCGCTGGCGTCGGGCACCCGACTGATATCAAGATGACCAAGCGCCAATCGCGTCGGCGGCAGCAAGCAGAACATGATCGCCAGCCCGCGCACGACCTGCGGCCAAAACATCCCGTCAAAATCGGTCTGCGGCGTTTGCAGCGCGCTGAGTCCTAGCCCAACAGCGAACAGGCCGAAACCAATGGATGTCAGCAACCGAGCATCAAGGCGCTGTTCGAGCGCGACGGCGATGGGCGCTATTAGGAGTTGAGCGATGCCCGTCACGAGCATGATCCTGCCGATCTCCAGGGCGTTGTGGTCTCTTACAAACGCCAAGAACACCGGCATGAGATAGACGGAGCCAAAAAGACCGATGCCAAGTACGAAACTCAAAATACAGCCGATCATGAAGCTTCGATCGGCGAATGTGTTGAGATTGACGATCGGGCTGTCGGCGTTGACCGTACGCCGGAGAAAGCCGCACGAACTAGCAAAGCTCAGGCCTAGCGTTCCGATGACGAATCCCGACTCCCATCCGCGCATGGGCGCCTCTTTGAGCGCAATTTCCAACGCGGCCAAAGCAATTGCCAAGAACGCCAATGACAGGAAGTCGAGCGAACGGAAACTGCCGAGGCGCATTCTCGCTCTGGGCAGCAAGGCGCCGGCAAGGCCCGCCGACACAATGCCGGGAACGACATTAATCAGGAAAAGCCAATGCCACGAATAGGTCTCCGTTATCCAGCCCCCAACGACGGGGCCGACCGTCGGCGCAAGCACGGCCAGAACGCCGGCGAATGTTGTGGCGATACCTTGGCGCTTGGCTGGAAACAATATGAACACCGCCGAGAATACCGCCGGAATCAGTGTGCCTCCGGAAAAGCCTTGCAACACTCGCCATCCAACGAGCAGCGCAAAGCTGCTGCTTGCCGCGCATCCGATTGAAGCCAACGTGAAAACAACTATTGCGAATACGAACAGCCAACGCATGCTGAGAACGCGGGTCAGGAAACCTGTCAGTGGGATCGCGATGACTTCAGCGATAAGATAGGCAGTCTGGACCCAACTCATTTCGTCGGGTGGAATCGCGAGGGCGCTCTGGATCGTTGGCAGGGAAGTCGCGACAATCTGGACGTCAAGAATCGCCATGAACATGCCGATGCACATCATGACAAAGCCGAACCAGGTGGCGATCGTCACAGGATCCGATAAGGCAGGCTCAACCCTGCTCGACATGCCGTAACCCTGTCAACGCCGCATTTTCTGCGCGAACGCGCACCGACAAAACGAGCGCATTCGCGACGGAGAAGACGACGGCAATCCAGGCAACGCCGAGGCATAACGGCAATGCGGCGATCTCCCCGATCACAACAAGATAATTCGGATGAGTTAGAAACCGGTATGGACCTGTAGCCACCAGAGCCGCGTTCGGCGCCACAATAATCCGAGTTGTCCAACGCCGACCCAAAGCCATCAATATCCACATTCGGAATAGCTGCAGGGCCAAGAAGATCGCCAACCAAATCGGGTTGAGCGATTGATCCCAGCCGAACCACCAAAGGCTGGCAAGCCAAAGAGCATGCATTGCGACTATTGCGGGATAGTGACCGGGCGCCGCTTCGAACGCGCCTTGCGCCAGCAGAGCCGCGGTATTGCGGCGAGCATAATATAGTTCTGCCAGTCGTTCGGCGGTCACAAGCCCTAACAGCAGCGATGCCGGGGTCACGCGGCTGCCTGTAACGAAACGCAACTTGCGGTAAATCCCGGTCCCATCGCAGTCAAGAGCGTTCGCGACGGAAGGCCTGCACGGACGAGGCGCTCAAGGACGAAGAGTGCCGTAGGGGCTGACATATTTCCATATTCCGCCAGGACCGTGCGTTCATGATCGAGAGTTCCCTGGTCCAGCGCGAGGGCGCGCTCCAGCGCAGTGATGACTTTGGCGCCGCCGGGATGGCAGGCAAAGCGATCGATATCGGAAACCGAGAGTCCGCCACGACCGAGAATGCCCTCAACCGCCGCAGCAATATTGGCGTCGGCGAACGGCGGGATCTCGCGGTCGAAGATCACGCCAAAGCCTTGCGGGTCGACATTCCAGCCCATGATGTCCAGCGTGTCGGGCCAAATATGCTGGCCATCCATTTCGACCGAGGCAATGCCTTGGCCGTTGGTCCGAAGCACGCATGCCGCAGCGCCATCGCCGAACAACGCCGTAGCGACAATGTTTGACTTGGTGAGTTCGTCGAGCCGAAACGCCAGTGTGCAAACTTCGACCGCGACCAACAACACAATGCTGCCGGGGCGCGATTGGGCAAGACGCGAGGCAATTGACAATCCTGTAACCCCGCCAGCGCAACCGAGGCCGAACACTGGCACGCGCTCGACATCTGTTCGAAAGCCGACGCGCCCAGCGGCGCGCGCTTCCAGACTGGGGGTTGCAATGCCTGTCGATGAAACTGTGACGATTGTGTCGACATCGGCGGCGACGATCCCGGCAGCATCGAGGGCCTTGCCGGCCGCGTCCGCGAACAATTCACAGGCGCCGTCGAGATAAGCCGTGGTCCGCTCGGGCCAGCCTAGCGGTTCGAAATACCACTCGATTGGCCTGACCGCATAGCGCTGCCTTACGCCGGAACTCTCGAACACACGCGCTAACCGCTCAAAATCGCCGTAGCGCTGCGAAAATCCCCGATGCGCCGCCGCAGCGACATCACGTTGCTTCAGCATGAAAGGCGGCACGGCCGTGGCGACAGCAGCCAGGTTGACGGGTTGGCGCATTAATATTCTCCAAGTGAAGACGTGAAGGCCGCCGAGCGGTAGATGCTCTGCGGATCGCTTACTGCGTTAGAGTTTAGCGCAGTAATTTTTCGGACAACCTCGGAGTCGTCCGTGTTGCCGCCGGATCGGTAACCTATCCAGCGGCATCCAGCTCCGTGAGGGTCGGAAAATACCTAGGCCGTCTCAAGGCCGTGGCGGATGCGTCTTGTAGCGCAAGACAGTCTAAAATCTAAACGGGACATCTATAGGATTGTTGATTGGCCTGTTTGCAATTCTGTCGAATTGAATCGCGATGCTTGCGTCAATGCCCCCAAGGAACGACTCTATCCTTACCTAAGCCGCGGCGTGCCGCAGCCCAACGCAAGTTCGGTTAGGGCCAATTGTATCAGGGCTCCGAGCGCCAATCAGCGTCGCGATCCCGCGCAATTTGCGGCCCGCTCGAGAGCGCTTTAGGACTGGTGCGCCTGAGAAACGGCGTCCACGATGCCGCTCGCCGGAGCTAGTCAACACCGCTCTAAGGAAACTCAATTCGACTTTGTTTCGCCGATGCGACGCCTTGGTCCGCAAACATCGGCATTTGGACACCGGCGAACTTATGCGGCGCGGCGTAAATTCCATCGTGGGCAGCAAATATAAAAACCGTCAAGGCAACTCCCGCACCGAGAACCAAGGCAGCGGCCAGCGAGACAGCGAAAAGACGCATTGCCGCAGATCGAATCTCCTCCCGCGTAAGACCGATTTCCTCGTGGTCGAAATATGAAGTGACGCTCATTTTGATCCCTCCCGTTTGTTTGGAATCGATGCTCAGGGTCTACAATGGACAAATCTTTGCGGGGAAGCAGCTTGCTGCGCCAGCGTCGGAAACTACTCAGGTTCGCAATCGCCTTGGCGAAGGGCGAACCGCAAGAGGGGCGAAGAAGCATAGGTATGAGAGCGAAGAGACTTCTAGTAGGCCGCTGAAAAGTGCATTTCGTGTCCGCCACAGATCGGAGGGTTCTTCTGCTTCATATCCAGCTATTTCCGTCGTTCCAGACTCACTTGGCCCGTCGTCCAGAGCACCATTGGCAATCGAACGATGTTGCAGGCGACGATGCCAAACGCGAAGACCGCCTTGACCTTGTCGAGCCCGCGCACTTTCAGTTGCGCGAGGCCAGCGATGATCTTGCCCCAGCCGAAAACTTCCTCAATCCGCTTGCGGCAACGCATGCTGATCTCGTGTCAAATCGCATCCAACACTGGGTCTGACTGACTTTTGATGCAGTTGGGGCGCCGACTGAGGTGATTTCTGCGGAGGAATCACGCCATGCCCCAAGCCCTACGCGCTTCCTCGGTCGTGCCGGTCGGCTTTATCGTTCAAGACATCGAATCTGATGCAACTCGGACAATTGTCGTCGTGCGACACGCGAGCGACATCGGAATCTGCCTGTGTTGCGCGGCGGCATCTCAAAGCGTGCATAGCCATTATCGACGTTGCGCAATGGATTTGCCGCTTTGTGGCCGTCGCGTTAGCCTGTCCGTGATCGCGAGGCGCTTTCGCTGCGCTTCGATCTTGTGTCGGAGACGGATATTCACGGAACGCTTCGCTGGGAATGTTTTGGCGTCTTCGGCCCGGCGCACCGCGCGCCTGGAGACTCTTGTCCATCATCTCGGGCTCGCGCTTGGTGGGCGACCGGGCGCATCGTTTGCACAGCGGCTTGTTATGCCAGTGAGTAACGATACGTTGCTCCGTGTCGTGCGCCGGCGGGCGCGCCTGCCCGCGGACCACCTTACTGTTATCGGCATCGACGACTGGGCGTGGCGACGCAACCATCGCTATGGGACAATTGTCTGCGACTTGGAACGTCGCCGGATTGTGACGCTGCTGCCGGATCGTGAACCGGCGACCGCGGAAGCCTGGCTTGCCGAGCATTCCGGCATCGCCATTATCGCGCGCGATCGCGGTGGCGGATACGGCGAGGCCGCGGCCAGGGCGTTGCCTAATGCTATCCAGGTCGCGGACCGCTGGCATCTCATGGAAAACGCAAGCCGCGCCTTCCTTGATGCGGTTCGCAAGTCGATGCGAGAAATCCGCAGAGTGATCGGCGCAACCTCGCTGAATCCAGACCTTCTAACCTGCGCTGAACGGATTCAGTATGTCGGCTATCTGCACCGCGAGGAGACCAACGCGACGATCCCCGCCCTCTCGAAAAGCGGCTTGTCGATCAAACGTATCGCCAAGCAAACAGGCTACGCGCGCCAAACCATTCGCCGGGTCATTCGCGGCGAGCGCTCCGATGTGTTTAGGGTTCGGCAAAGTTCACTGGAGCCCTATCTGCCTTGGCTCGATGGCCAATGGGCAGGCGGTCTTCGCAACGCCGCGAGCCTTTGGCGAAGTCTCCGATCGCAGGGATTTCGAGGGTCGAAGCGCGTGGTCGCCGAATGGACGAGGCGTCGGCGTCGATCGGAAAGCGTCGATGCAGAGAACCTCCAACGGCTCCCCTCGGCGCGAGCCCTTGCGCGCTTGATGACCATCGGAAGAGACACGCTGTCAAAGGCCGACACCGTGACAGTCGCAGCGATTGAAGAAGGCATTCCGGCTCTCGTCGGCGCGCGCGAGATCATCGCCCGCTTCCATCAAATGCTGCGGCGCAAGCTAATCGGCGGCCTTACTCCATGGATTGATCGCGCTCGCACAAGCCTCGTAACGTCCTTCGCGAACGGCGTGGCGAAGGACGAGGCCGCCGTCCGCGCCGCGATCACATCCCCGTGGTCAAACGGACAAACAGAGGGCCAGGTTACAAAACTCAAGCTCGTTAAGCGGCAAATGTACGGCCGCGCCAAAATCGACCTTCTTCAGGCCCGGCTCATTGGTGCCGAGTAATTGTCGACATGCACCAAAAGTGCGTCAGACC
>JAYUFK010000091.1:0-2244 GCA_043739325.1 Methylocapsa sp.
TCCGACACTCCCAGCAGCGAGCGCCCATCGGTCGAGACGACGAATTCGCATTTCGAAACATCGTAAGTCCAAGCGCCGATTCCGGCGCTTCCCACCGCATGCCGCGCGAAATTGTCCGGTAGATCAGATTGCGTTTCGGGTTGACGGCCGCCCTGCATGGACCGACTATTACCGCAATCGACGACGGAACTACAGCTGTAGCCGCGACCGTGCCCGCGACCTGATGATTTCCACCATGGGTGGGCGGCTTTTCGGCGCAAGCGACCCGGCGAGGGACGCAGGCGGTATGGTGGTCAACTTCGCCCTAACGAATAGATAGGCGACGTAGCGCCCAAGGCAGGTCCAGCCGGGGGATTTCTGCAACCGGGATCGACATGCAGGGCGCGCAGGCCTCCGGGCGCCCGCCGCCGCGGCCCGCCAGCAGATCCTTGATCGGGCACTCGACGTTTCGGCACCTCTCGATGGATGCGATCGAAGCAGCGATTCCCGTGAGAATGATGGCGACTCCGTCCTGATCCTTCACTCGCAGCCGGAGTTGGCTGTGCCCACGAAGCTGCAGCGCCAGCACCTCGATATGTCCCCACGCCTCGGCGCTACTTGTCAAATCGCGTTCGTCGGCGACGAGCAGGAGGTTGTCCGGTCCCAACACTTCGAATGTAAATCGCGGCATCGCCTCAGCCCCGTCTCAACCAATACGATGCCGCGCCATCCTGACGTCTTCATCCCAGAGAAAGATGATCCTCGACCAATGCGACGCCAGGAACCGACCACGCCGCCCGCTCTGCGACGCCGCGCTCGTACCAAGCCTTCACCTTGCCCTCGAGCGTGACCTTGTGGTCATGCACAACGACGCGGATCGAGCCCGCCTCAAGTTCGGCGTTGCGTTTCAGCGCATCGAGAATTTTGGCGCGCACATCCTGAGGCCGCGCCTCCGGCCGGACTTCGATAAGGTTGGTCACGCCGACTACGCCAGAAAGCCTGCGCACTGCCGATTCCGCCGCCGCCGTCTGGTAATACCAATTTGCGTGGCCAGTGAGCGTGACCCAGCCTTGCGCCACCTTCACTTTGATGGTGTCGGACGGGATGCGCGCATCCCAGGCGATGCTCGCCAAGGCGCGTTCGGCGATCTGATCATCCGCAGTCTTCTTGTCGCTGGGATAGCGAACGACAATTTCCTGAGCGATCCCGCGGACTCCCTTTACTCGCTGGGCAGCCTTCTCCGCGGCGATCTTTTCGGAATAGCTGCCGACGTGGCCCGACAACGTCACCACGCCATTGCCGACCGCGACGCCGATATTCGCTGAATCGATGCTTGGATCGAAGTCGAGTTCGTCGATAACGTCCTGGCGCAATGTCATGTCACTCATCTTTCTCTCCTCGCGAAAACTCCGCCCCCCAGCGACGAGCTAGAGAATGGCGCCGAAAACCCAAGGAGGGATTGATCAGGCGCAAGGCGGCTGGGATATTTGTGTTGTTGACGGCGAGGCGCAAAACGTTGCGCCGCCCCGCGCCCAGCCGCGGCGCCCTCGGATGCGTCAATGCGCCATCAACAGCGGGATGTCGGACTTCTCCAGAAGTTCCCGGGTGGCGCCGCCCATCAGCCATTCGCGCAAACGCGAGTGACCATAAGCGCCGGTTACGATGAGGTCGGCGGAAACGCGGTGCGCCAGATCAACCAAGGCGCCGGCGATGCTCCTCTCAAAGGCGGGCTCCACGCTGATCGACGTCGCCACCCCATGACGGGCGAGGTGCCTGGCGATATCGGAAAGCGAGGCGAGCGCCGCTGTCTCGCTCGCAAACTCCTTGACGCTGACCACATGAACCTCGGTCGCCGCGCGCAAAAAAGGCATCGCCTCGACGATTGCGCGTGCGGCTTCGCGCCCATCGACCCAACCGACCACAATTTTTCGGATCGCGTCGCGCGCCGGCGCCCCCGGAGGGATGAGATAGACTCCATGGCCACCCTCAAACAGCACAGATTCGATCATCGAAGTCCACTGACGATCATCCCCGTCGCGCGGACAGCTCGCAACGAACAGGTCTGCGCAACGCGCCTCCCTTACGACAGCCGCGCGGAGGAACTGCGGCAGCTCCTCGATCTTTCGCAATTCGCTGGCGACTTCCAGCCGGGCGAGCCGCTCAGTAAGGATCTTGGCTCTCGCCGCGCCCTGCTGACGCAGTCGCTGTTCCATCTCGAAGATCGCCGCAGCGCCAATTTCGGCCGAATAGGTGATCGCTTCCGGC
>JAYUFK010000092.1:0-6252 GCA_043739325.1 Methylocapsa sp.
CGCACGGCTCAAGGGCGCGAACCCCTTCGACGTCATCGTCGGCGTCCTGGCCTGAAACCGGCGCAAATCGCCGCTCAAAAATAGGGGTGGGTAATTACACTCGTGCTTTCCGCGGTCACTGTCACCACGCTTTTATTGACATCATCGGCGTTCGCCGGGCAATCGAAGAGTCCGATTTTTGGCGATGCGGACGCGACGCCGACATCGGTTGCGAAAAACAAGGCGATTATAGGCAAAGGCGCCACTGCCGATTATTACGGTTATTACGGCAATCTCTACTCAAACTACGCGAACATTTATGGCAACTACGCTTACGGCGGATCGAGCGGGCCGAGCGGCAACGCGACCACTTATTATTACTACGCTTACTATTACGCCAATCAGGCAACCAACTATTACTCCAACGCCTATTACTATGCTTACTACGGTTATTGAGCGTTCGCTGATCGCGGACCGGTTCTTTGCCGATACCTCGTGTAGTTGATAAGCAGCGGGATTCCGCTGCGGTTGGCGGTCGATGAATTGGACCAAGCGTACGATCGTGCCGATTGCGTTGATTGCGGCTTTGACATCGCTCGCGTTGGGCGACGCGCGGGCCGCTAGCGACGAAGACCGGATCGCGAAGCTCGAACAGCGCATTCTCGATCTTGAATCGCGGCTGGCGCGCGCCGAGAAGCGCGGCGCCGTCGGGACAGCGCGAACGCCATCCGTCAAGCCGTCCAGGAATGCTCCAGACCATACTGAAGGGAAATCGGAGACAGCGGCCAGTCGCGCCGGTGCGCCAGCCTCCGGGCCGGAGCCGCAACAGCCCAAGCGCGATCTCACCCCGTCGGAGTTCAACGTATTCCGCGACAGCGCCGCCACGCTTTCCCAGAACAAGGCTGAAGCGTCGATCGGCTTCAACTACCAGAAGCGCTCGTCGCTCCTCCAATCGGACCGGGCGGCATTGGCCTTCGCCAATTTTCGCTATGGGTTGCTTGACGGCGTGGAAGTTTCGCTCAATGTTCCCTACTATTATGCGATGCGCTCGACGCAGATCACGTCGAGCCGTTTCATTGACGTTCCCTTACATGGATTTGGCGATGTCTCCGCGCAGGTTAGCGCCATCGCGATCAAGGAAACGACTGACTGGCCCGCGCTGGTCGCCACCGCGAACATCAGCGCTCCAACCGGCAGGACGCCGATTTCGTTCGGCAAGGCCTACTCCATCGGCGGCAACCCGATCGACCCGTTCACCAGTTATCAAACCCAGGGCGACACCAGCGGCGGCGTGTCGGCGCAAATATACAAGACGATCGACCCACTGATCGTCTTTGCCGGCGTCGGCGTGCAATATGCTTTGCCCCAAACCATCCAGAGCCACAGTGTTCGATACCAGCCGCAGTTGACTTACAACATGGGCTTCGCCTTCGCGGTCAACGAGAAGACGACGCTCGGCTTTCAAGTGAACGGTTCGTATCAAGGCAATTTCAAAGTCGACGGGGCGGCCGTCGCGGGAACGTCGCAAGAGCCGATCCTGGCGCGTGTGGTCGTTGTGCAACGCATTGCGCCGGACACATACATCGAACCAAGCATCGGCGTGGCGCTTTCGAAGGATGCGCCGGATGCGATCCTCGGACTTACGCTTCGGCGACGGTATTGATCGAACGCAGCAAGACGCGGGTCTCGGTTATCGCGCTGTGGCTGGGGCTTGTCGCCGTCGCCCTGTCAGCGTGCGAAAGCACGGGGGGCGCGCCGGTCGAGAAGCCGTATTCGTTTCGCGAAATCAAGTTCAGCGCCACAGTGCGCCAACAGTTTGACTTTTCCTGCGGGGCCGCGACGCTCGCAACGGTTCTGACATACTATTGGGGTGAGCCGACGAGCGAAATCGCGGTTATGAATGTGTTGCGTTCGCGTTATCCCGATCAGGATTGGAAGGCGCTGCAGCAGCGAGGTTTCTCGTTCGACGACTTGATCTGGACCGCGGCGAAACTCGGCTTTGAAGGCCAGGGCGCCGAAATTCCGGCCGCGCAACTCGCGAAGATCGACGGTCCCGTTATCGTTTCTCGACAAGGGCAAGTTCCAGCATTTTTCGGTCGTTCGCGCGGTCAAGGTCGGTCACGTATTCTTGTCCGATCCCATTGTCGGCGCTGTGACGATATCGGTGGGTGAATTCGAGCGGCAGTATACTGGCCGGGCGCTAGCAATATGGAAACGCGGCGCTCCGCTGCCGAAAGCGGCAATTCTCGGCCGCCCGGTTGCGCCGATCGACGCCTCGCTATTTATTGGTGGTGTCTCCACCGCACAAACGCCTTCAATAAACCGAATGCTCGGCCGTTAGTCGGGCGCTTGCAACAGGATGACCCATGACGGCTAAATTTTCTCACCCGCGCGTCCTGGCTTTGATCTCTTTGGGATTGTGTTTTTCAATCGAGCCAGGGTTCGCGGCGGGAGAATGCGCGCGCTTGGGCAAGCCGTCCTATACTGCGGACAGGACGGTCGAAATCGGCGGCGCGAAGATCAGCTCGAAAGTGTTCGTCTCCCCGCAAGCCGAGCGCGAAGAGTTGACGATAAACGGTCGGGCCGAGGTCCGCATCGTCTCGGCCGGGCGCATCGTGAGCTTTAATCTTGAGAACAACACCGGGGTCGTGCAGACGACCCCACCGCCGCCGCGGCCTGCCAAGGGCAAGGTGAGAGTACGCGAGGAGGACCAGGGCGAGGCGAAGGTCTACACGATCGAATTGATCGATGACAAAGGCGGATGGAACCAGATCGCTCGATCGACTTGCCGCGACGACGGCGTACTTCTGGACAAGACCTTTGCCGTTCCCGCACCTGGCGGCGCAGGCACGCTGACCGGACACATGACGCAGAAAATTATTGCGGTCGGACCGCTCGATCCCGCCCTCTTCAAGGCGCCTGCGCAAGTGAAGATCAAGCGCTAATTCTCAATCGGCGCTCGCGCCGAGACGAAAAAGACTCGCGGGATTCTGGCGCGCCTTGACACGTCGTGATCTGTGGCGCTTGCGAGAGTCCGATCGTCGGTTGACTCAGCCGGGCCGGACAAAGAGCGCAATGGTCGGAGTGGCGGGATTCGAACCCACGACCCCTTGTCCCCCAGACAAGTGCGCTAACCGGGCTGCGCTACACTCCGACGGTCGACCTTATAGGCAAGCCTTCGGGTTGTGGCAATGCGTCGGCGTGGGGAATTAGCCGGGAGAATTCGCTCGCGCGAGAGACAGGATGCGTTCGCCTTCGGCGATATCCTGCAACGCGCCCCGCAGCGCCTGCATATCCTCCGTGGAAAACGCCGGACGCGTTTTCCACGGACCATCATCGCCGCGCGCCTCGGGCTTGATCCGCGGGGGGGACGGTTCGGGACCAGCGAAGTGCGCGGCGGCGTCCTCGCGCTCATACACCCCTGCCGCTTGCGAGGCGGTATCGCCATACGTTGGCTGTTCGCTGAGCAAGTTGGGAGCACCCGCCGCGATCGAACGAGCGCCCTGCTCCTTGATCAGCTTCTGAACGCCTTTTATCGTGTAGCCTTCGCCATAGAGCAGATGCTTGATCGCCTTCAGCAGCTCGACATCGTCGGGGCGATAGTAGCGGCGACCGCCGCCGCGCTTCAGCGGTTTAATCTGCGGAAATCGGGTTTCCCAGAAGCGCAGCACATGCTGCGGCAGGTCCATCGATTCCGCGACCTCGCGGATCGTGCGGAATGCCTCGGGACTCTTGTCCATCGCTCCTCGCTTGCAGCGCAAAGCGCCTGAAAGACATTTGGGCGAAGTCCGTTACTTCGCCTCTTCCACCACGCCATTCAACCGGGATTTCAATACGTTGGACGGCTTGAACACCATAACGCGCCGCGGCAGGATCGGCACTTCAACGCCCGTCTTCGGGTTGCGGCCGATGCGCTCGCCCTTGGAGCGCACGACGAATGAACCGAATGATGAGAGTTTCACCGTTTCTCCGCGCACGGCGGCGTCGCAAATCTCATCAAGCACCGATTGAACCAATTCGGACGATTCGGCTCTCGACAGCCCGACACGCCGGTAAACGGCTTCGGATAAATCCGCACGGGTCACCGTGCGTCCCGACTCCCCGTCGCCCTTAATTTCGGACATGTTCGATCCCCAACAATACTTGGCGTTTGGCCAGGACCACCCCGTCCCTAATGCCGCAAGAACGCCACTCCCTCAATGACGCGCGCACAGTCAAAATAGCGCGCTCGCCGGCAAAAAATAAGATGCGCCGGGCGCACGCTAGACCAAACATTTCCCGGTCACAATAGTGTAAACCGCATGAATTGGTCCAACACCCGTTTTTTCATGTGCAACAATCGGCTCAATTCGCCCCGTGTCCAGGCGTCTCCGAGATAGATCGCTGCGATAGGCTTGGGCGCGAGAAGCCGGTAAACGACAGGCAAGGTCGACCTCTGGCGTACTCACCGCCGTTGTCGGCGCGGGACGTTAAGCGAGGAAAGCGATGATTGACGAAGTTCAGGATGGCCAAAAGCGCGTCGCCCTTGTCACCGGGGCATCGCGCGGCATTGGCCGCGCCAGCGCTCTCGCCCTTTCTGCCGCCGGCTTTCATGTGATCGCGCTGGCGCGCACGCAGGGCGCACTGGAGGAGCTTGACGACGAAGTTCGGGCGCGCGGCCCAAATGGCGCCGCCCCCGTGACCCTCGTCCCAGGCGACCTGAAGGACTTTGGCGCGATCGACCGCCTCGGCGGGGCAATCTTCAACCGCTGGGGACGGCTTGACGCTCTGATCGCCAACGCGGGTGTGCTGGGGCCGCTGTCGCCCCTGCCGCACATCGAACCCGGCCAATGGGACGAAATCTTTCACATCAACGTCACCGCCAATTGGCGCCTGATCCGCGCGCTCGATCCGTTGCTACGCAAATCGACCGCCGGGCGCGCGGTCTTCCTGACTTCCGGCGCGGCGCATCGCAGCGAACTACGCGCGTATTGGGGCGCGTATGCGGCGAGCAAGGCGGCGCTCGACGCGCTGGCGCGGACGTACGCGGCCGAAACCGCCAACACTTCGGAAGTTCGCGTCATGTTGGTCAACCCGGGCCCGCTCCGCACTCGCATGCGCGCCAACGCGATGCCGGGCGAGGACCCCCTCACCTTGCGCACGCCCGAAGAGCTGGCGCCGAAAATCGTCGAGCTCTGCTCGCCCGGCTGGACGGAGACCGGCAAGATCTACGATTTTCCGCATGACCGGGTCATGAGCTTTCGAGGTCCAGACTGACGCTTGGGCGAGATTCCGCTTGCGCGAGCGCCTTTCTTGGCTATAAGCGCGGCTGACGAGACGTCCCGCTGGGGGCTGAACGGAAGCCTTTTCCTTGACATTGCGTCTGGAACTGTCGGGCTAGCGCCCTGCCTCTGAGTGTTCCCGCCTTCGATCGATCCGTATCGAGCCTTTCCGGGCTCGAAGGGCTCAGCGTGGGTCGCCTCGCATGAAACAAGGAAAGGCTCACCATGGCTCTTTACGAGCATGTCTATCTCGCGCGTCAGGACGTGACCGCGCAACAAGTCGAAGCGCTGACCGAGCAGCTCAAGGGCATTCTCAGCGCCCACGGCGGTTCTGTCGCCAAAGTCGAATACTGGGGTCTCAAGTCCCTGGCGTTTCGCGTCAAGAAAAACCGCAAGGCGCATTTCACCTTGATGAACATCGACGCGCCCTCGGCGGCAGTGGTCGAAATGGAGCGTCAGCTCGGCCTCAACGAAGACGTCATTCGCCACCTCACCCTGCGCGTCGATGAGCATGAAGAGGGCCAGTCGGCGATGCTGCGCAAGCGCGACGACGCCGAACGCGATGACCGCGGCGGCCGCGGCGGCGGACGTTTCGATCGTGGCGACCGCCCGGATCGTGGCGACCGTCCTGATCGCCCGCCCCGCCGTCCGCGTGACGACGCCCCGCAAGCAGGAGCTTTCTGATGGCCACCGCCCCTCGCCGCCCGTTTTTCCGTCGCCGCAAGTCCTGCCCGTTCACCGGGCCGAACGCGCCAAAGATCGACTACAAGGACACGCGGTTGCTGTCGCGCTACATTTCCGAGCGCGGCAAGATCGTGCCCTCGCGCATCACCGCCGTCAGCGCCAAGAAGCAACGCGAACTCGCCCAGGCGATCAAGCGCGCCCGCTTTCTCGGCCTCCTGCCCTATGTGATCCGCTAAGAGCCTGACTCGAAATTCATGCCGCAGGCATTTTTAGTGAAATCGGCCCACAGCGTCGGCCCGAAATTGCTCAAACTGACCCGATCGTGGCC
>JAYUFK010000093.1:0-6200 GCA_043739325.1 Methylocapsa sp.
CCGTCATGGCCGGGCTTGTCCCGGCCATCCACGTCTTTCTGGCCGCGCGCAGTCGGCCGGCGTTTCGTCTAGTCCGACCGCGCGGATGGCCGGGACAAGCCCGGCCATGACGGCGGCGTTTTGGCTATGCTAAGCACGCCTCCCGGACCGCCGCCACGACAATCACGGCGTGGTGTCGAGCTTGAACCACTTCAGGCTATACTTCTTCACAGAGCCGTCGGCGAAGGCCGCGGCGAGCGCGGTGTTAAACTTCGCGGTCAGGTCAGAGTCCGCCTTGCGGATGCCCATGCCGACGCCGACGCCAAACTCGCCGCCGGTGAACTGCGGGCCGACGAGCGCGTAGTCCTTCGCGTCGGGCTTCTCGAGCATCGAGCTTTGCGCTGGCTGATCGTCGAGCGCGGCGTCGATGCGGCCGGCTTTTAGATCGAGATCACGTTCGTCGACCGTCTTGTACTCCTTGATTGTCGCGACGCTCTTGAAGTTCTTGTCGAGAAAGGTCGCGTGGGTCGTCGAAACCTGGACGCCGATCGTCTTGCCCTTCAGCGCGTCTTGCATTTCCTTCAGCGCGGCGCCGGCGCCCTTGGGGTCCTTGGTGAAGTTGAAAACCTTGCCGCCGTTGGCGAGTTTGGCCAGCGGGCTGGCCTTGGCCGCGACAAAAGCGCCCGGCGTAGCGGAATAGGGCTTGGAGAAATCGATCGTTTTCTTGCGCTCGTCGGTGATCGACATGCCGTCCATGATCACATCGAACTTGCCGGCGTTGAGGCCGGGGATCATGCCGTCCCAGTCTTGCGCGATGATCTTGCACTCGACCTTCATGCGGCCGCAAAGGTCCATGACCAGATCGGGTTCGAAGCCGACGATCTTGCCGCTCGGATCGGTCAGGTTATACGGCTCGTAGGCGCCTTCCATGCCGATGACGACTGTTTTCCAGTCCTTGGCTTGAACCGCAGTGCTCATAAGCAGGGCCGCTGCAATCGCCGCGCCGAATGCGAACTTAATTTTCATGGATCACTCCTCACGTTACAATTGTTTCTTGTGTCGTCTTGCGCTCTTGTTGCGCATCTTGAAGCCAGTGCAAGTCCAATGTTTCCTTGAAGACAAGCTCTGGAGCCAATCATTCCTGACGCTTTTGCGACTGCGTTTCCCGCAGTAGAACGCACCATCGTCAAGATGTAAACTACATCTTACCTATCGCGTTCAGGCGACGCGGCTGAGCGCGATCCTGTCGCGGTCGCCCGGCGCCGCGGGCGAGCGGCCGTTGGCGATCAGCCCGAACAGGTCCTTCGGGTTATCGAGATGCGGCACCAGATCGAGCGTGCGCTCGAGGCCCGAAGCATTCATCACGTCGCGCAAATAGCGCAGCGTCGAATAATCCTCGATGGCGAAACCGACGGAATCGAACAACGTCACATCGCTTGGCTTGACGCGCCCTGACGCCTTGCCGGCGATAACGCGCCAAAGTTCCGTCACCGGCGCATCCGCGTCAAGCTGCTGGATCTCGCCTTCGATACGCGTCTGCGGCGAAAATTCCACGAAGACCTGCATGCGCCGCAGCGCGTCGCGATGGATTTCCGTCTTGCCGGGGCAATCGCCGCCGATGGCGTTGAAGTGAACTCCCGCGACGACCATCTCCGGTGTGATGACCGCCGCGCGCGATTTGGCGGCGGTCGCCGTTGTCACGATATCCGCGCCGCGCACGGCGTCCGCGACTGAGTCCGCGGCGACGATCGTGAAACCGGACCCGGCGAGATTGGCGGCAAATTTTTGTGTTGCCGCTGGATCGACATCGTAAACGCGCAGGTTCTTGACGCCGAGCACCGCCTTGAACGCCAGCGCCTGAAATTCCGCCTGCGCCCCAAGGCCGATCAGCGCCATCGTCCGCGAATCCTTGCGCGCCAGATATTTCGCCGCCAGCGCCGAGGTCGCGGCAGTGCGCAACGCTGTCGCGATGGTCATTTCGCTGAGCAGTAGGGGATAGCCGGTACGAACGTCCGCCAGCACGCCAAACGCGGTCACCGTCAACAGGCCGTCGCGCGTGTTGTTGGGATGGCCGTTGACGTATTTGAACGCATAAAGTTCACCATCGGAAGTCGGCATCAATTCGATGACGCCGGCATGCGAATGGCTGGCGAGGCGCGCGCTTTTCTCAAACACTTCCCAACGGCGGAAATCCTGTTCGATGTAGTTGACCAGACCCGAAAGAAACGACTCGGGGCCTTTCGTGCGCACGAGATCGATAATTGTGTGAACGCCGACAAATTGCACCATGATGGTCTCCTTAAGCTTGTTGCGGGCGGTCGACGATGCTGCGCCCGAACAGGCTGGCGGCGAGGTCGACAAGAATTTTCGCGCTTCTGCCGCGATCGTCGAGAAACGGATTGAGCTCGACGATGTCGAGCGAGACGACGAGGCCGGAATCGTGCAGCATCTCCATGATGAGATGCGCCTCGCGATAGGTCGCGCCGCCGGGAACCGGCGTGCCGACGCCCGGCGCGATCGACGGATCGAGAAAATCGACATCGAGGCTGACATGCAGCAGGCCGTTACGGCCTTGCACTGTTTCAAGGATCGATTTCAGCGAAGAGACAACGCCGAATTCGTCGATGAGGCGCATGTCGGCGACATGAATGCCGCGCGCCGCGAGCAAAGCGCGCTCGCCGCGGTCCACGGAGCGGATGCCGAACAGATGCACATTCTGCGGCTTGACGCTGACGCGCTCGATATTTCCCATCACCGATTCGAGGCCCGGCTCGCGGCACAGCATGGCGACGGGCATGCCGTGAACATTGCCGGACGGGCTGGTTTCGGGCGTGTTGAAATCGGCATGCGCGTCGAGCCACAGCACGAACAATTCGCGCCCGATATTCTTGCAATGGCTGGCGACGCCGTTAACCGAGCCCATCGACAGCGCGTGATCGCCGCCCAGAATGATCGGCATCTTTCCATGCGCCATTGTTTCGCGCACGCGCTCGCTCAAGGCCTGCGCCATGGCGGCGATCTGCGCGAGATGATTGGCGCGCCCCGCTGGCGCGGCAAAAGTGGGCGCGGCTGGAAGTGGGGCGACGTCGCCGAGATCGTCGACGCGATAGCCAAGCTCGATCAGCGTTTCCGCGATTTCCGCCGTGCGCAGCGCGGCGGGGCCCATCGCGCAGCCGCGCCGGCCCGAACCCAGTTCTAGCGGCGCGCCGATGAGGGCGAGCGGGGCATGCGAGTGGATGATCGGGGCTGTGGTCAAAGCATTTTCTCGTCAACGGCTGTTGCCAATCCCCTAATTATTGGCGACGCTGGCGGCGTTGAATAGTTGGAATTGTGCTTGATATGGCTATAAGATCGAGCACTTTGCTTAGTTTCAGTGGCCAGAGTGATAAGTTCGATGGACGATCTCGATTTCCGCCTGATTGGCCGCCTGCGCAGCAATTCTCGCGAGCCGGTGGCCAAACTCGCGGCGGCGCTGAATGTGTCGCGCGCCACCGTGCGCGCCCGCATCGATCGCCTGATCGAGGCCGGCGCGATCCAGGGTTTCACGATCACGTTGAAGTCGGCGGCCGCGTCCAACCTGATCCGGGCGATCGTGATGATTGAGATCGAGGGGCAGGGCGCCGACCGCATCATCCGCCGCCTCGTCGGCTTCCCCGCCGTGCGCCACCTCTACACCACCAACGGCCGTTTCGACGTCGTCGCCGAACTGGAGAGCGAAAGCCTGGAGGCCTTCGACGAAATTCTGCGCCAGATCCGGCAGGTGGAGGGGATCAGCACGACCGAGACCAGCATCTTGCTTTCGGCGAGGAAGGGCGGGTTTTAGCCTCGGCAGTCCCTACGCCGTAGAAGCAAACCTTGCGCGCCGATCGCGCCAGCAGTTACTAATGCGGCGTGACCGACAAATCGAAGCGAGCAAAGCGTGGCGCCTCGAACGGCGGCAAGCCGCCGACCAACCCGCCTGTTCTCGCGAGTAAGGTCTTCTCGCCGCGGTTTGTCGGGCTGGCGGGCGCGGTCGTCTGCGTCATCGGTCTTGTCGGCTTAAGCGGCGCCTTGCGCTATTCGCTGTTCGGAACCTCCGTCACCGGCAAGACGATTGAATTCCACTCCGCGCAGGCGCGCAGCCACAGCGTCATTGCGACAGTTGAGGTCGAACTTCCGGACGCCCTGCCGTTTCGCTGGGAAGTGGACGATTGGCTCGGCATCGGCGACTGGGTCGAAGGCGGCGCCGCGCCGCTGCGCTGCGCCCACATTCATTCCGATCACGTCAGCTGCCTGCTCGACTCGCCGCTTGAGATGTATTTGCAGCCGCTGATTTTTATTGTGCTGGGCGTGGGCGCGATGGCGTATGGGGCGAGACGGGCGCGCGCGTAGCCGCGGGGCGCGTATGCCACTCTGCGCCGTCGCCTCGGGTCAGCGCGTTGCTTCCGGCGCGATCGGCGCCGCAACAAGACGCATGCCGATGGCTCGCATCACCGCCGCGATCGTTTCATGGCGCGGATGCGAACCTGGCGCCAGCGCCTTGTACAGGCTTTCACGGCCCAGTCCGGCATCCCGCGCCACCTGCGCCATACCGCGCGCCTTGGCGACATCGGACAAGGCGGACAACAACACGTCGCGGTTTTCATCCTCCATCGCGGCTGAAATATATTCAGCGATGACGGCGTCGTTATCGAGATAATCGGCGGCGTCGAAGCGGGCGAGTTTGACGGTCATTTGTTGGGGTCTCGCAACTAATCTTAATGGCGGGCGGTTTCATCGGTCTCGTCGAGCGAGAATGCAGACGAGCATTAATTGTGGTTGTTTGTCGCAACTAGCTGATATCAACTGCACACCCGACATCGGATTCGATCGGTATTTTTCCATTATATCCGATCGCACTTCGATCTATCAGTTCTGGTCGAAACCAAGATGAAGAAGCTAAATCAAGTTGATCAGATCCTCGAATGGAAAAGCCGTCGAGGAGGGCATAGGTCGCTAGAACCATACAATTTGCTCCGCGACCTATACCGCGTTTGGTCTGATCAAAAAGAAGGCCTAGTTCCTGCAGCAGATTTCATGCCTATGCGCATGGTCACCTTAATTGAAGTATTTATGAGAGACGCTATCGCTGAAATTATTGATTTTGGTTCGCCGTACTTGGAGAGATCGGAGCCATTGTTGAAGGACAACAAAATTGACTTTATTTTCGCTCTGAATTTACATGGCCGAAAGTTAACGATCGGCGATTTCTCGAGCCATTCGGTTTCAATTAACAATGTGGATCAGATCACGGCCGTGTTTGAAACCTTGTTTGACAATAGGGGATTTCGATACGATCTGTCACAAATTTGCGATCGTTGGGCCATCGAGATAGAGAAAAAGCCAGCAGAACCGATAATATCTGACGTCGATGTATTGTATAGAGCGCTTGCGAGATTGTTTGAAGTGCGGCACGTCCTAACTCATGAGACACCGAAAAGAAAAGCGTATGATATCAGCGAAATTGATGGCTGGTTCATCTATTGCAGTCAATTTATGAAATCAATCGGTGAATACATTACAAGACAATTACGGGGAAATGTTCCGCTAACACAAAGTGATATGAACCAAGATGTTGGTAATCGTCTCAACGAAACCATGCTTGAATTGCAGGCTGTGTTAGAATCTGTTGCTTCGCTCCAAGTCGTGAGTAAGAATCTGCTAGTCGAGAGTCAAAAGGCATGGGAAAATTTTGCCGACAAGGAGGCCGATCTCCACGGCGGTGAAGATGCAGGAGGCTCCATGTATCCGATGGTGTGGGGCGCCGCGCGGGAACATTTGGCGCGCCAACGTATAGTCGAACTTTCGCGGTAGCTCGAACGGGAGAAAGGTGACCTATAGGCACTTTGGGACTTGCGAGAAAATTGGCGAGTGGTTTCTCAACGAGGTCTTCGACATCACCCCCGCCGCACCCAAACCCGGCAATCATGAAACGCCGCCCCGCCGAACGGCGCCGCTGCCTCATCATTGGTCAGCACATTGATGCCTTGCTTGTCGAGAAATGCTTCGCTCGGCCAGATGCCCTCGCTGATCAGCACGCCCCGCCGCACGCCCTCAAACAGCTTGACGTGCAGCCGCACGGCGCCGCGCTCGTTGCCAAGCCGCACGTAACTACCCACCCCCTTGCCACGCGGGTCAATCTCTGAATCCATGGTGGCATGAATCGCACTGATTTGCAGGAGCTCAGCAAGGAGCAGTTGATT
>JAYUFK010000094.1:0-2215 GCA_043739325.1 Methylocapsa sp.
CCAACAATCGCTTGATCGGTCGCGCCATCTCTGTGATCCTCGTCGCAAATCAGTTGTGACAAAGATCATAGTCGTTAATTAAGAGACGGAACACTAGCGGTTGGTCCCGCCAGCATTACCAGCTAACCGCTGGCCCTCAAATCCCCGCGTACCATTCATAGCCGCGGTCTTCCCAAAAACCGCCCTTGCCGCGCCCCATCTTGTCGAACGACTCGATCGCTTCGATTCCCATCACGTATTTCGCCATCTTGTAGCCGAGCTGGCGCTCGACGCGCAGGCGCAATGGCGCGCCGTGCGCGACCGGCAGCGCTTCGTCATTGAGTTCGTAGGCGAGGATCGTCTGCGGGTGGAAGGCGTCGACGAGGTCGATCGTCTCATAATATTGGCCGCTGCCGTCGAGTGTCTGTTCCAACGTGTCGGCGCAATGCAATGCGATGTAGCGCGCCGATGGTTTGAGGCCGGCGCTCATCAGAATGTCCTTGAGCGGCGCGCCTTTCCACTTGCCGATGCAGCTCCAGCCCTCGACGCAATCATGGCGCGTGATCTGCGTGCGCGGCGCAATTTGCCGCAGCTCCGCAAGAGAAAGCTGCAAGGGCTTGTCCACGAGGCCGCCGACCTGGAGTTTCCAGTTGACGAACTTTTGGTCGCGCGCCGCGATGTAATCGGGATCCTCGGGATCGACGGAGCCGTTGGGCTTGAAGCCGGGAGAAATGTCGGCCTGCGTATATTCCGGCGCGAGCGCCTCGCGCGGCGCAAGCAGCGCGCGCTGGATCGTTCGCGTCAGATTTTCGGCGGCGTCGAGCACCGACATGCCGCGCGCTGAGTGCGAAACGCTATCGCATCCGGAAAGGCCGAGCGCTGCGCCTCCAGCGATCATGCGCAGCAGCGTTTGACGGCGATTGAGAGGTTCGTCACCCATGGGTTTCCTCCTCGATTTTGTAGCGCCCGGTGATCATCGAGATCATGTTGTTGAGAAAGCCCGAGATGAGCACCACGACAAGATGCACAACAATGAAGCCGACGAGATAGAAGGCCAGGATGAAGTGGATCGCGCGCGCCGACTGACGCCCTCCAAACAGGCTGACGAGCCAGGGGAACGTCGCATCGATCGCCGGCGACATCGTCAGGCCCGCCAGCACCAATATCGGGAAAGCGATAATCACCGAGAGGTAAGCGAGCTTCTGCAGCACGTTGTAATGCAGCGCCGCATCGCCCTTGGGAAAGCGCAATCGCGCATGCTCGGCGATTGCATGCGGAATCTCGCGCCACTCGCTCAAGCTTGGGAGAAAATCGCGAATGTGCCGGCCCGCAAGCAGATTGGCGAAATAGACGAGGCCGTTGAGCGCCAGAATCCAGGCGAAGAAGAAGTGCCAGCGCCGGCCGGTGGCGAGGTCCTGGTACGATGGAATTGTCGCCCAGCTCGGAAATCCATGCGGCGCCAGTTCGCCGCTGTCGTCGCGCGAAGCGCCGAGAAAGCCGGTCGTATTGATCGACTTGCCAAACAACGTCGTGACGCCCTTGACCTCGCCATCGGCATTCTCGTGCGCGCTGAGTTGGAAGAACGGATGATCGAAATCGGTTGTGTTGCCAAAGTTCAATGCGGGATGCGCGTTAAAGATTTGCAGGCCGCTCAGCAGCAGGAAGAGGAAGCAAAGCGCGTTGATCCAATGCGTCGCGCGCACAAGCGCCGAATGTCTCGCAATAACCCGTGGCGCAACGTTCTGGGATGTCTGGGTCGCTGAAAAGGCCATTGGCATTGCTCGCGTCCGGTGTTGGCTGTCTATAGTCTTACATAGAACTAAGGCGAAAGTTTCAGTCGCGCCACAGTCGCCGCGGTCGGTCGGCGAAAACTATTTTCGCCACGCCGCTGAAACCTATGCGGTCGGGCTCCGTTGCTTGAACACCCCGAGCTTTCGGGATGACGACACAAAAATCCTTACCCACGAGTTAACGGAGAATACAACATGAACGCCAAACTTTCATTCCGCGCAATATTGCTCGCCACCGGGCTTTCGCTCGGCGCGTTGACCGCCGCCGCGCCGGTTATGGCCGCGATGACCGTGATGGTCGGCGGGGCGCCGATGTATCCGACCAAGAATATCATCGAGAACGCCGTGAATTCCAAGGACCACACGACGCTCGTCGCCGCCGTCAAGGCCGCCGGTCTGGTCGATACGCTGTCCAGCGCCGGCCCGTTCACCGTGTTCGCCCCGAC
>JAYUFK010000095.1:0-6192 GCA_043739325.1 Methylocapsa sp.
CACGGTTTGGTGATCACCGAACTTTCAACCCACCTGCAGGGCCAGCTCGTTGCCGTCAATCCGGCTTATGACGAAGCCTTCGACGCTTTCGCGCCCAAAGAAGTGCATGGGCGTCCTCGCGAGCGACAGAAATGGGCATGCGAGCAGATGCTGCACGCCGCCAAAGCCTCGCAGCATCTGGGACTTGGCGCTTGCGCCAGCTTTAGCGGGGCACTCGCGTGGCCGTATGTCTATCCCTGGCCGCAGCGCGCTCCCGGCTTGATCGAAACGGCGTTCGATGAGTTGGCGCGGCGCTGGAAACGGATTCTCAATGCGTTCGACGACGCCGGCGTCGATGTCGCCTTCGAGATCCATCCCGGCGAAGACATATTCGACGGCGCGACCTTCGAGCGCTTTCTCGATGCGCTGGAAGGCCACAAGCGCTGCAACATCCTTTACGATCCCTCGCATTTCCTGTTGCAACAACTCGATTATGTCGCCTTCATCGATCTCTATCACGAGCGCATCAAGGCGTTTCACGCCAAGGACGCCGAGTTCAATCCGAGCGGCCGCCAGGGCGTCTATTCCGGCTATGCCTCGTGGGTCGAGCGCGCCGGACGCTTCCGTTCGCTCGGCGACGGACAGGTCGATTTTGGCGCGATCTTCTCGAAGCTGGCGCAATACAATTATTCCTCGTGGGCCGTGCTCGAATGGGAGTGCTGCCTGAAACATCCCGAGGATGGCGCGCGCGAGGGCGCCGAGTTCATCAAGCATCACATCATCCGCGTCACCGAAAAGGCGTTTGACGATTTCGCCGCCGGCGCCGTCGACAAGAAACAGATCAAGCGCGTGCTTGGCCTGCGCTGAATTCCAGGGGAGATACAATGGCGATCGAAGGACATAGCGATTCAGGCAAGGGCGGCAAGATCAGACTTGGCATGATCGGCGGTGGCGAAGGCGCTTTCATCGGCGCCGTGCATCGCCTTGCCGCGCGAATGGACGATCATTACGCATTTGTCGCCGGCGCGCTTTCGTCGACGCCGGAAAAAGCGCAGCGCTCAGGTGCAGCGCTCGGCCTCGCCGCGGATCGCATCTACGATGATTTTGAATCGATGGCGAAAGCCGAGGCGAAGCGCCCTGACGGCATCGAGGCGGTGGCCATCGTTACGCCCAATCACATGCACGCGGCGCCGGCCTACGTTTTTCTCAAGGCCGGCATTCATGTGATTTGCGACAAGCCGCTGACGACATCGCTGGCGGAGGCGAAGAAGCTGAGGGCCGCCGCTGACAAGTCCGGTCTGATTTTCGCGGTGACGCATAATTATACTGGCTATCCGCTGGTGCGGCGCGCGCGCGAAATGGTGAAGGCCGGCGACCTCGGCGAAATCCGGCTTGTGCAAGTGGAGTATCCGCAGGACTGGCTGACCGGCCCGACCGAGACGACCGGCAACAAGCAGGCGGAATGGCGCGTCGATCCCAAGCGTTCGGGCGCTGGCGGCGCGGTGGGCGATATCGGCACGCACGCCTACAATCTCGCGGACTACGTCAGCGACATCGCACTCAGCGAAATCAGCGCCGAGCTCACCAGTTTTGGCGCCGGCCGCGCGCTCGACGACAATGTGCAGATGCTGCTGCGCTACGCCAACGGCGCGCGCGGTTCGTTGTGGGCGAGCCAGGTTGCCCCGGGGCACGAAAACGGCCTGCGTCTGCGCGTCTACGGGACAAAAGGCGGTTTGCAATGGGTGCAAGCGGAACCCAATACAATGTTGTGGTCGCCTCTCAATCAATCGACGCGTTTAATCACGCGCGGCGGTCCCGATTCAGGCGCCGCGGCGACGCGCATGACGCGCATTCCGCCCGGGCATCCTGAAGGCTACCTCGAAGGCTTCGCCAATATATACAGCGAAGTCGCGCTGGCGATCAAAGCCGCAAGGTCCGGTAAGAAGCCGCCAAAAGGCGTGCATTTCCCAACGATCGACGATGGCGTGAAGGGTCTCGCGTTTATCGAAGCGGCGGTCAAATCCTCGCGCGCCAATGGCAAGTGGACGAAACTGTGACGGCGCCGGGCCGCGCTTGGCGAACGAGCGCGCGACTGTAACCTTCAGGGAGCGCTTGATCGATGCGTACGCAAGTCGCGATCATCGGCGCGGGGCCCTCGGGTCTGTTGCTCGGCCAATTGCTGAGCCGGCACGAAATCGACAACGTCATTCTTGAGCGGAGAAGCGCGAACTATGTGCTGGGGCGCATTCGCGCCGGCGTACTCGAACAGGGCACTGTCGATCTGCTCGATGAAGCGGGCGTTGGCGAGCGGATGCACCGTAAGGGCCTGTCGCACGAAGGCTTCTTGCTGGCCTTCGACAATCGCCGCCATCGCATCGATCTCAAAGGCCTGACCGGCGGCAAGACCGTCATGGTCTATGGTCAGACGGAGATAACCCACGATTTGATGGAAGCGCGCCAGGCTCTCGGCGCGAGGTCAATCTACGAGGCCGAAGACGTCGCCCTGAGCGATTTCGATACTGCGTCCCCAAAAGTGCGCTACTCGCATGAGGGCGCGGCCTGCGAGTTGATCTGCGATTTCATCGTCGGCTGCGATGGCTTTCACGGCGTTTCCCGCCAGTCGGCGCCTGCGGGCGCGATTCAAACCTTCGAGCGCGTCTATCCCTTTGGCTGGCTCGGCGTTCTCGCCGACGCGCCGCCGGCGGCAGCGGAACTTGTTTACGCCAATCACACACGAGGCTTCGCCCTGTGCTCGATGCGCTCGCAGCATCGCAGTCGCTATTACGTGCAAGTGGCGCTCGGGGAGAAAGTAGAGGACTGGTCTGACGCGCGTTTCTTCGATGAGTTGCGCCGGCGCTTGCCATACGATATCGCCGAATGCGTCACGCCAGGCGCCGCAATCGAAAAAAGCATCGCGCCGCTGCGCAGCTTTGTCGCTGAGCCCTTGCGGTTTGGCGCACTGTTCTTCGCCGGCGACGCCGCGCATATCGTGCCGCCGACGGGCGCCAAAGGTCTCAATCTCGCGGCTAGCGATGTGCGCTATCTCGCGCGAGGACTTGTCGAACACTATTGCGAGAAGTCGAGCGCCGGGCTCGACGCCTATTCCAGCCGAGCCCTCGCGCGCATCTGGAAAGCCGAGCGCTTCTCGTGGTGGATGACTTCGCTCCTGCATCGCTTTCCCGATGCGGGCTCATTTGGCCAACGCCTGCAACTCGCTGAGCTCGACTACATCGCTGGCTCGCGCGCCGCATTGACCAGCATTGCCGAAAACTATGTTGGGCTGCCCTATTAGGCTGCGGCGCGGAGCGCTTGGCAGGTGGTGTTGTTCCAGACTGGGGTCTGGAGATACCCGGTTCGTCTCGAAGATTGGCGCTGGTCATAGTGAGGCCAGAAAGGCCTCGACAGCAGCGAAATAAGCTTGGCCTGTTACAGGGGCGTAGGTTCTCGCCGCTTCCGTGGCCTCTCGCGATAGCGCTGAGGACCGCTGCGAAAGCGCTCTGATGACTTCGAGCCAGCCGGAAACATCGTTCGGACCGCGAAAAACTGCGCGTTGCTGCGACACTTCGCGAAACACCGGAATATCTGAAGCCACGACCGGCGTGCCGATCGTCAAGGCTTCCACGATTGGCAGGCCGTATCCTTCGGCGAATGAAGGCGCCAACAGCGCGTTGGCCCCCGCGAGCAGCGTCTGCAACCCGGCGTCCGAGAGGCCGGCGGCCTCGATGACAAGTGATCGCAGAGTGGGGTCTTTTTGTATTGGATCGGTGACTTGCCTGAATCCCCATCCGCGTTTTCCAATCAGAACAAGTTTGGGCGCGCTAATTCCCTGGCGCGCCAGCTCGCGCCAGACATTGAGCAGCAACCGATGATTCTTGCGCGGCTCGATCGTGTTGACCACCACAAAGTAGTCGGTGGCCTCGAGAGAAGGATCTGGCTCGATCGTCTGACCGGAAAGCGCCAGTGGCGAGGGAAACGACAACGCCCAGGTCAGCAGATCGGGTCGGCCGAGCCGGGTCATTTCCTCGCGCAGCGCCGCTTCGACGATTCTGCTGGTAGTGACGATGGCGGTCGCATGTTGCGCGACGCATTCGACGCGACGCCGGAAGATTTCAAGGTGATCGGGCGGCCAGAATTCCGGGTGCTGCAACGGCAGCAGATCGTGCACAAAGAAGACGCGCTGCAAATCCAGCCGCGTCGAAAGCCACGAGAAAAAGAACGGCTTTTCCAGCGCGTGTTGCGCGATATTGAGATAGATCGCGCCTTCCGGCAGCATTTCGTGGCTCGGTTGGACAGCCGGCAGCAACGCGCGTTGCAAACCGGAAAAGTTCTTCGCAACGATGTCCCCGGCGCGCGATTCGCGATGGCCCAAATCTGCCTTTTCAATTGATTCGCCGAGCAGCCAGCGGCGAATCTGCCGGAATTTCAGATCATCCGCGATCGAGACGGTGGTCGCCCATTTTGCCTCGACGCCCGACACAAGCGCGTTGACCTGCTTTGGCGTCATGACACGCGGGCGCGCCACGCCATACTGTACCCCCGCGACGATCTTTGCGTCTTGCAGCGCGAAATGGCGGGCGTAGGCGAAATCGACTTTCTCGATGCCCGCCGGCGCGCCATAGCGCGATCGATGCGCGAGATGCGAGACGTCGAGCGCGATCGGTCTGTTCATTGCGCCTCAGGCGCGGCGTCGACGCCAAGTCTTTTGTAGAGCGCGGCAATACGGGCTTCGTATGCCTCGAGAGAAAAATAAGCGGCCCGCTTGATGCCGCGTTGGCTTAGTTCCTTGCGAATATCCGCGTCATGGTCGAACACGCGGATCGCATTCGCGATGTCGTCGACATCTTCCGGATCAATCAGCAAGGCGGCGTCGCCTGCGATCTCCGGCAGCGACGAAACGTTCGAAGTAATGACTGGCGTGCCAAGCATCATCGCCTCAAGCACCGGCAGGCCAAACCCTTCGTAGAGCGAAGGAAATAAAACGCCGCGCGCGCCGCGAATCAGGGAGATCAACTGCCCGAGCGGAAGATAAGGGATCCGCCGCACGCGCCGTTCCGGCGTGATTTTCGAATTCTGCATCGTGTAGGAAAGGAAGCGCTCATCCTCTATTTTCTGCACGTCGCATTCATACTGCCAACCGAGGCCGCCGACGATAAGCAGCGGATAGCGGGTACCCGAAGCCGCGTAGGCGTCCACCATTCGCGATACATTCTTCTTTGGTTCGATGGCGCCAAAAAATATGTAGTACTCGCCCATCGAGACGTTGAACGCGCTGGAAATTTCGTCCGCGACCTTGTCCTTGTCCTTGTCGATCATTGCCGTCGGCAATCGCACGCTTTGATAGGTGTTGGTGATGCGGTCCTCCGGTATGCCGAAGAACTTGATGATGTCCTGGCGCGAAAATTCCGACACGGTGACGATGTGATCGGCGCGTTGGCACAGATGACGCAAAAGGCGAAGCATGTGGTGCTTGTCGTCGAGCGTTGTCCCGGGAAGGCGCAACGGCACGATATCGTGCAGCGTGTAGATGTTCGGGCAACCCCGCACCATCAGCGGCATCGGGTGCGTCATATGCAGCAGCGACGGCGGGTCTTGCAGCTTGAGCGTGGCGCGTCGGCGATAGCGCCGAAAATGCGAAATGGCCAATTCGAATACGCTCGGGGCGACAAAGGTCTTTTCGAATCCGGCAAGGCTCTTGTCGAAGGCGTCCTGCACCGCGCCAACGCTCGAATATTGCACGGGGCTGATGCCGAATGGCTTACCGATGATCTTGGCGAGCGCGCGTTCGGCGCGGATTCGCGGCGGCGGGCGCTTTTCCAGCAGCGCGTCAAACAGCAGCACTTCGCTGAGTTGCGGGTCCTTCTTGTTGATCGGGACGTTGCCGCTCATCAGCAATTGCGTTCGATAACCCAAATGGCTTGCCGTCGCCGCTAGCGCGCGCGTGTAGGTGCCGATCCCGGTCGCATTGCGCATCAAGAGATTGTGGCCGTCATACAAGATTGAGCCCGTCATGATCCCCGCGGCGCAAATGGCGGGGAGTAGAACGATCAATGGGCCCCGCGGCGCGGCGGCGACGCTAGCGCAATGTCCGCCCGCGTCAATAGCTCGGGCTCAACGCCAGCAATTCTAAATCCCGCGCCCGCGCCATTTTCACACTGTGATTTGTTTTCCGATTTCGGGGGGCGGTTTGGAGTCGATGAGGGTTTGCATGAGGGC
>JAYUFK010000096.1:0-2207 GCA_043739325.1 Methylocapsa sp.
TCACGTGAAAGAAAGCCGCCGCGAATCATCCCCCAAAACGAATCCAGAAATCAATCCGTGGCAAGAAAAATCTCGGCCTCTCAATGAGTCAGGGTATACCTCCCTCCAATGCCACGCTCAAAGACAGAGGCCGCCATGCTCGCCCGATACCTCGCCCCGCGTCTCGCCCGCGCGGGCATCCATTACGGCTGGGTGATCATGGCGGTCACCTTCGTCGTCAGCCTCACGACGGCGGGCGCCATGGGCCTGCCCGGCGCGCTGATCCTGCCGCTCAGCAAGGAGTTCGGCTGGGATGTCGGCGCGATCTCCAGCGCTCTGGCGCTGCGCATCCTGCTGTACGGCCTGATGGCGCCGTTCGCCGCCGCGTTGATGGAACGATACGGCGTCAAGCGGATGATCGTGGCGGCGCTCGCGCTGATCGTCGCCGGCTTCGTGCTGGCGTTGACGATGTCGCAGCCGTGGCAGCTCTTCCTCTATTGGGGCGTGATTGTCGGGCTCGGCACCGGCATCACCGCCCTCGTGATGAGCGCCATCATCGCGACGCGCTGGTTCAACCAGCGGCGCGGCCTTGTGTTGGGCATCCTGACGGCAAGTTCCGCCACCGGGCAATTGCTGTTCCTGCCGTTTGCGGCATGGCTTGCGCAGCACGTCGGCTGGCGCTACGCCCTGGCGCCGTCGCTGATCGGCCTGTTGCTGGCCGGCGTTCTGGCGCTGGCGCTGATGGTCGAAGACCCCGCCGAACTCGGCCTTGCGCCCTATGGCGATGCGCCGCCAGCCGCTAACGCGCCAGCGCGCGTTCCGGCGCCGCCAGCTTCGTTCTGGCGGGCCTTCACCGTGCTGCGCGATGTCTCCGGCTCCGGCGCATTCTGGATCCTGTTCGCGACGTTCTTCATTTGCGGCCTCAGCACCAACGGCCTCATCCAGACGCATTTCATTTCGTTCTGCGCGGACTATGGCATGGACGAGGTCTCGGCTGCGTCGACGCTGGCGATGATGGGCATCTTCGACTTCTTCGGCACGATCGCCTCGGGCTGGCTGTCGGATCGCTACGACAATCGCGCGCTGCTGTTTATGTACTACGGACTGCGCGGGCTATCGCTGCTCTACCTCCCGTACTCGACCTTCACCGTCTATGGCCTGTCGATGTTCGCAGTCTTCTACGGCCTCGACTGGATCGCGACGGTGCCCCCGACAGCGCGCCTCGCCGCTCAACAATTTGGCAAGGAGCGGGCAGGCGTCGCGTTCGGCTGGATATTTGCCGGGCACATGATCGGCGCGGCCTGCGCGGCGATCGGCGGCGGCGTGGCGCGCAGCGCGCTGCAAACTTATCTGCCGGCGTTCTATGTCGCGGGCTTCGCGTGTCTGATTACGGCGATCGCGGTCTGGTTTATCGGGGTGGCGAAAGCGCCGCGGGCCGTTGCCGCCGCGGTCTGATCGCCGCGACGCAGTCGCGCGCCGTTGTTGATGAATTCTTGTAACCTTATCCCGCACTATTGGGGCTGCGGATTTTAACTCTGCCAGCAATCAATCTCTCGAAATTGTTGAAAATTGTAGCGATCAGGCGCAGTTGTTCCTTAGGGGACAAGGACCGCACGCGATCGAGCCTTCGCTCATCGGCGCAATGTCCCAGAGGCGTCCATGCGCAACGAAATCTTCTCGAACCAGGGCGGCTGCGCCTATGATTCTGCGCTTGCGCGCGCGGCGCCCTCGTCGCTGTCGGCGGAGTAAGCGGCGATGCTGACGATCGAGGCTCCGGTTCCCGCTTCGCAATTGCCGGCGCGCACGATGCGCGAGCGGCGGGTTAGGCGCGGCAGGGTCCGCGATCGCGGCCGGCGGCTGGAGATCGGCCTGGTCAACAACATGCCCGACGCGGCGGTGGCGGCGACGGAGCGCCAGTTCGCCCGGTTGCTCGAGGCGGCGTCAGGCGAGTTCGATGTCGCCCTGCGGCTTTATGGGCTCGATGAAGTGCCGCGCAGCGCCGAGACGCGCGCCGCGATGGCGCGGACCTATCATCATCCCGAGCATCTGCGCCTGCGCCCGCCCGACGCGCTGATCGTCACCGGGGCCGAGCCGCGGACGCCGAATCTCGCGCAGGAGCCTTATTGGAAAGCGCTGACCGGCCTCATCGACTGGGCCGACGATCATACGATCTCGATCGTACTGTCGTGTCTGGCGGCGCATGCCGGGGTTTTGCATTTCGACGGCGT
>JAYUFK010000097.1:0-16803 GCA_043739325.1 Methylocapsa sp.
AAACTGACCCGATCGTGGCCCCTGAAAAGTCCCTTTTGGACGATTTTGAAAAAGCGATCTGTCGCATGCTAGAATTTCAGGTCAGGCTCTAAGCCTCTGTTCGTGCTGCCAAGGCTGGATTCCCGCTTTCGCGGGAATGACAGCAGCTTGGTTTAAGTCACACGGGCAATGCCCCAAGTGAGCATAGGCGACATGAAAAAGAACATATCATGAACATTTCGGGCTGGCAAGGATTTGATGGTGTCTCATTTTCGCTAACTGACTGCTTTGCTTGGCGACAGCTGGCGAGTAAATGGGCAAAAGTCGCTGACTCTTCGGCGCTCGGCCTTGCGAACCACAGACGACTCATCAACACTCGATTGGTTCGCACGCATTGCGAATGCGAAAAAGGCGGCACCAGTTTGCACCTGGCACCGCCTATATCGTGGTTCAACTGTAACTGTTCCGGCTACCGCGAACCCCGAAGGATATTGATGCGATTGTTCCAACTTGACAAACGAATCGTATCGCATTCGAACCCGTGCGACAAGCGGGAGTCGGCCGGTCTTCTAAGGAAAATCAGGCATGAATAGCGAAAAAATCAGTGGCTCGAATACAGTACCGTTCCCGCGGCGCAGACGCGCTGTGCGCTGTTCGGTTCAAATGACATCGGAACTGGCCTCCAAGGCCAAGACTATGGTCCTACAACTTGGAATGGCGCAGCGGTGCGCTGCGGCAAAACTAAATCTTAACCAAGGTCGCATTTCCGACGCAGTCAATGGCCGCATTTTCCCAAATACGCCATTCGCGCCGATATCGGACGTAATTTAGTTAAGATGGCCCCGGATATTTTGCCGGGGCCATTTTCGTCACCATCTGGCGGATACCGGGAAATGGATACGGGGACATCATATATGATCCCCCGTGTCTATCGTTGTAGGCGACGGGACCTAACTAACCGGACGATAGAAGGGCGCGAGATCATTCAACGTATCATGTCCTCGTGACGCCAACCTTAGCCCTGCGGCGTGGATGAAAGAAAAACCTAGCGCGAGTCCGAAAAAGCGCGAATGGCCTACGAAAGAGAAGATTTAGTTAGTTTCCCAATCCAGTTTCTCACCGCGTCGCTTTTTGACGGCATTGGGAAGCGAGAAAAGATAACGCAAAACCATTTCGCTGAAACTCCTGAGCGCAATAAGTTCATCTCTAGTGACTGGGTCTTCTTCGTGAACTGCGTCATTGCGAATGTCGCGTATATGACCCGACCACTCGGAAATGTCAGAAGTTAGTTTTCCGTCCGCCGTTAGTTTCTTAATTTTTTGACCCAGCATTCCAGTCAACGACGGATCAATCTTTTTCAGACCAATATCGAGCGCTTTGCCGTACATAGAACCGGCAGCCTCTTCGTTTCCTGCAATCGGGAAGTTCCGCTCCGCTTGCAGATAAATTCGCTCGACGTCGGGCGGCAAAAGATCGGGAATAAGTGGTCTAGGGACTTCTGGCCAAAACTCTACGATTGCAGCCCCCGCGCTCAGAAAATCACCGCCGAACTGAGTATGTTGTTGCCATGCGTGGCCATTACGTCCCGGCTGGTGATGCGCCGGTCTCATCAAGGCACCCGAAGGCAAATTACACTTGGGACAATCAAGGTGGGCCACCCATTTATTATCGGTCGCTGGGGTTGCCGCGACGATTCGCAGACCGATGTGGTCAGTCTGACAATGGGGGCATTTGTGAGTTATGATGGCCATAGCTAATCAATCCGACATGCAAAGCGTGGAATCGGAGCGCGGGACGATCGTTCCTTGAGGACTACGGTGATACACAATCCCCTGTCTCCTCGGCCTCCGCCACCGGGCCTCTCGAAGCTGACGATAGAAAAGCGCGAGATCGTGCAATGTGTATCATGTCCCCGTAGTCCCCCGGGGCATGAGAGCGACGGCGCTGTCGCTCAGAACGACGCAGAAATGCACGGCCGTGGGCGTCATATAGAGCCTGGCGCCGCGCATTGCGCGTGACCGCTCTACGCCGGCGGTAAGCGTGACGATCACGAACAGCAAACCGACCAGACCAGCGCTGGAAGAACCCATCATGAAGTAGAAATTGTCCCAGCCCTGAAGCATCCATTGTCCTTCGTAGCGCGGACAGCCGGGACGCGAATTTCATCGGGTCGCCACGCCGACAACTTGTCCGCTTTCGCCATCTCCGGCAAGTGCGGACGACAGGCCAGCATCGTGGTCGCTTTCCTGCCGCGTTCATCGGCGACGACGATCTGAAATTGCTGACGCGCTGGCTGGACCTGAGCGGCGTTTTTCATGCTGATAACGCTCGCCGTCTCGGAAAAAGCGCGCCCATTTTAAGCAATCGTTAACCATAAACAGCCGAGACTGGCGGCAGGGCCGGAGATGCTTCGTTGTTAATCAGCCAGCGCATGACGCAATCCATTCGTTTCAGCGGAAGGTCGTTCCTGGCGTTCGTGCTGACGCCGGAAGCGCCGCTCGATGGATGGATGGCTGCTTTCGACGCGTGGAAGGCCGGCTCGCCGCAGTTTTTCGACAAAAAGCTGGTGGTGCTCAATCTGGGCGCCATCGAACTCGATCGCGACGGCCTTGGCCGGCTCCTCGCCGCGTTCGCGCAGCGCAACGTGCGGATCGTCGGCCTCGAAGTCGCGGACGAATCGATTCTTGGACCCGGCTCGCCGCCAGTTTTGACGGGTGGCCGCGCCGCCCTCGATGAAGTCGCCAAAATGCGCGTCAGCGATGCGCCGGCGGCTGTGCCGCCGCTGCTGATCGAGCAATTGCTGCGATCTGGCCGTTCAATCTTTCATGCCGGCGACGTAACCATCGTCGGCGGCGTCGCGTCCGGCGCGGAAGTCGTCGCCGGCGGATCGATCCATGTCTATGGCGCGCTGCGCGGGCGCGCCATCGCCGGTTCCGCCGGCGATTCCCGGGCGCGCATCTTTTGTCAAAAACTCGAAGCGGAATTCGTTTCGATCAATGGCCAATACAAGATCACCGAAGATTTCGCGCCCGAACTTCTGCGCAAGCCGGTTCAGATCGTGCTGCGCGAAAACTCACTCGACATAACGGCAATTCGGTAGATGGAGCTCAAATGGGACAGGTCGTCGTCGTTACATCGGGCAAGGGAGGCGTCGGCAAAACGACGTCCACCGCAGCCTTGGGCGCAGCGCTCGCGCAGCGCAAACAAAAAGTCGTCGTCGTCGATTTTGACGTCGGGCTGCGCAATCTTGATCTCGTGCTCGGCGCCGAGCGCCGTGTCGTCTACGATCTTGTCGATGTGATCCACGGCACGGCAAACATCGCGCAGGCAGTCATCCGCGACAAGCGCGTCGCCGATCTTTATCTTCTGGCGGCCTCGCAAACGCGAGACAAGGATGCCCTCACCCCCGAGGGCGTCGCCAAGGTAATCGCCGAACTGCGCGGAAAATACGACTGGATCATTTGCGACAGTCCGGCGGGCATCGAAAAGGGCGCGACAATGGCGATGCGTCACGCCGACATGGCGGTTGTCGTCAGCAATCCGGAAGTGTCGTCGGTGCGCGATTCCGATCGCATCGTCGGCCTGCTCGATTCCAAGACCGAAATCGCCGAGCGCGGCGGCGATATGCCCAAGTACCTGCTCATCACCCGCTACAATGCGGCGCGCGTAGTTCGCGGCGATATGCTGTCGGTCAATGACGTGCTCGACATTCTCTCGCTGCCGTTGCTCGGCATCATTCCTGAAAGCGACGACGTCCTGCGCGCCTCCAACGTCGGCTCGCCGGTGACGATCAGCAACGTCGATAGCGCCGCCGGGCTCGCCTACATGGACGTCGCAAGGCGTTTGATGGGCGAGGAAGTCGCCATGACCGTTCCGGTCGAGCGCAAGAAAATCATGGGCCGGCTGTTCGGCTGGAGGGCGGCATGATCTTTCAGTTTTTCCGCGCCCGCCAGACGAGCGCCCCTGTCGCGCGCGAACGGCTGCAAATCCTGCTTGCACACGAGCGGCAGACCACCCGCAACGATAATCTGCTCAATCTCCTGCGCAAGGACATCCTGCAAGTCGTGTCGAAGCATATTGCGTTCGATACGACGAAGTTGAAGATCAACATGCAGCGCGGTGAAGAAGTTTCGACGCTGGAGATCGAACTCGAATTGCCGCGCGACGTCCAGTTAACGGCAAACGTCGCGTAATCCAGCACACGTCAGCGAGCGCGCACGTGAGAGGGCGCGCCGAAGCTGACTTGCATCAGGCGCTTTGGCGGGTCACTCTATCTGCGCACCATTCGTATCTTGCGATAGGCACGCAGCCATGACCCTCGCCTTCCTCATCGCCTCGCTGATTATCGTCGCCTCGCCCGGCACGGGCGTGCTCTACACGCTGGCGACGGGCCTGGCGCGCGGGCGGCGGGCCAGCGCCGTCGCGGCGTTCGGCTGCACGATCGGCATCATCCCGCATATGGCGGCGGCGATCATGGGCGTGGCGGCGCTGCTGCACACCAGCGCGCTGGCCTTCCAGAGCTTCAAGATTCTCGGCATCGTCTATCTGCTTTACATGGCGTGGAATACGCTGCGCGAACACGGCGCGCTGAGCGTGGACAAGCAGGATGCCGAGCGCTCGTCGCTGCAAGTGGTCGTGACCGCGATCCTCGTCAACATCCTCAATCCAAAACTGTCAATCTTCTTCCTCGCCTTCCTGCCGCAGTTCATCGGCGCCGGCGAATCGAACCCGCTGGCGCTGATGCTGGAGTTGAGCGGCGTGTTCATGGCGATGACGTTTGTCGTCTTCGTCGGCTACGGCCTGTTCGCCGCCTCGGTGCGCGATCATGTGATCGCGCGACCCCCTGTGCTCGCCTGGATACGCCGTACGTTTGCCGGCGCGTTCGTGCTGCTGGGCGCCAAGCTGGCGTTCGCTGAGCGATAAGTCACGAACCGGTCCGCCAATTAAATTGCCGCGCCTTGTCGATCTGCCCGTCGCTCGCGCGTCTTTGCCTCGAGGACGCGCGCCGCGCTCCCGCAATCGAAGGAGGTCACGATGCAGTACATGCTGCTGATCTACGAGGACGAACGGATTTATGGGCCGGGCAAGAAGGGGCCGGCGATGCAGGAAATCGTTGGCCGCCACATGGCGTTCGGCAAGGAATTGGGGGCGGCGCGGGTTAGCGGAGCGGGCCTCGGCGCGACAGCCTCCGCCACTACGGTCCGCACGCTGAGCGGCAAACAGTCGATCCACGACGGGCCGTTTGCCGAGACCAAGGAACAACTCGGCGGCTATTATTTGATCGACGTGCCCGACCTTGATGCGGCGATTGCGGTCGCCAAAAAGCTCCCCGTCTCGCAGGACGGCTCAATCGAGATCCGGCCACTGCTCGGGCCGGGATGACCGCAAGCCCGCTGGAACAGGTCGTACGCGCAGCGGGCGGGCGCATCGTCGCCGTGCTGGCCGCCCGCTTCCGCGATCTCGACATCGCCGAGGATGCGTTTGCCGAGGCCTGCGCGCGCGCCGCGCAGGTCTGGCCGCGAGGCGGGACGCCTTACAATCCGACCGGCTGGCTTTATCGAACCGCCGAGCGTTGCGCGCTCGATGCGCTGCGCCAGCGCAAGACGCGCGCACGCTTGCCGCCCGACGCCCCGGAACCCGAGCGGACGCCCGAGGAAATCTTGATGGATGACAACACGCTCATTCCGGACGAACGGCTGCGGTTGATCTTCGTCTGCTGCCATCCCGCGGTGGCGATCGAGACGCGCGCGGCGCTGACCTTGCGGCTGGTCTGCGGCCTCTCGACGATCGAGATCGCCCGGGCGTTTCTTGTCCGCGAGGCGACGTTGGCGCAACGGCTGGTGCGCGCCAAACGCAAGATCGCCGAGGCGGGCGTGCCGTTCGAGGTTCCCGGTCCCGACGCTTGGCCCGAGCGGCTTGACGCCGTGCTCTCGACGCTGGAAGTCGCCTATTCCAAGGCGCATGAGGACGCGGCGGGCGTCGGCGCGCATGCCGGATACGCCGCCGAAATGCTCGATCTGACGCGCGTGCTGACTGAGCTGCTGCCGGAAGAATCCGAGGCGCTGGCCTTCGCGGCGCTGGTGCGCTACGCGGAAGCGCGGCGGCCCGCCCGGCTGAACGCGCACGGCGCCATGGCGCCCCTGTCCGAGCAGGACCCGGCGCTGTGGCGACGCGGTCTGATCGGCGAGGCGGACGGATTTTTCGCGCGAGCTGCGGCCACGCGAGAACCAACGCCCAGAGTTTTGCAAGCGGCCCTTCATCGCGTTTGGTGCGAGCGAAAAAGTCTCGACGAACCGCCGCCATGGGGTCGCATTCTTGCGCTCTACGATCGCTTGCTTGGCTTTGGCGACAACATCGTCGTGCGGCTGAACCGGGCGGTCGCGCTGGCGGAAGTCGAAGGCATCGCGGCGGCGTTGACGGAGGTCGACGCCTTGAACTCCCCGTCGCTGCAGGAATTCCTGCCCTACCACGCGCTGCGCGCCGACCTCTTGCGCCGCGCCGGGCGAGTTGATGAAGCGCGCGCCGCCTATGATTGCGCTCTGGCGCTCGGTCCCGCCTCGGCGGAGCGGGCTTGGCTGCAGGCGCGCCAGGAAATGCTGAGGCAGAAATGACCGCGCGCGGCGCAATGGGAAGAAACTTGACAACATACCAACCAGTTGGTATTGTACTTGGACACTGTTTTCCGTAGGTCGCCATGTCCCGCGCTCCGCACGAATCCCGCACCAAATTCCTCGATGCGGCCCTCCTGGTCATCCGCACCAAAGGCTACGAGGCGTCGACGATCGACGACATTTGCGCCGGCGCGAAGCTCACCAAGGGCAGCTTCTTCCATCATTTCGGCGGCAAGGAAGAGCTCGCCATCGCCGCCGCGCAGCACTTCGCCGACATGGCCGACAGCATCTTCTCCAACGCGCCGTACCACTTGCTCGCCGACCCGCTCGACCGCCTGCTCGGCTACGTCGATTTCCGCAAGGCGATCCTGCAGCGCTCGCTGCCCGAGTACACCTGCCTGCTCGGCACAATGGTGCAGGAAACCTATGAGACGCATCCCGCGATCAGGCACGCCTGCGACACGCACATCCGCGAGCACGCGGCGATGCTGGAAGTCGATATCGCCGCGGCCAAGCAGCTCTACGCGCCCGAGGCGGCATGGAGCGCAGCAAGTCTCGCGTTCTACACGCAGGCCGTCATCCAGGGCGCCTTTATCCTCGCCAAAGCCCAACACGGCGCCAGCGTCGCCGCCGATTGTCTCGATCATTTGCGGCGCTATCTCGAACTTCTGTTCAACCGGCCTACAGCAAGGGAGTAAACGCCATGCCAAACACGACCAATCCATTCGTCTGGTACGACGCGATGACGACCGACATGAAGGCGGCGGAGAAATTCTATCATTCCGTCGTCGGCTGGGACATCAAGGATTCCGGCATGCCCAACACCACCTACAGCATCCTCTCGATGGGTACGACGATGGTCGGCTGGCTGATGCCGATTCCCGAAGACGCGCGCGCGATGGGCGTGCAGCCGTCGTGGATGGGCTATATCGGCGTCGATGATGTCGACGATTACGCCAAACGCGTCAAGGCGGCCGGCGGCGCGATTCATCGCGAGCCGGCGGATATTCCGGGCGTCGGGCGCTTCGCCGTCGCAGGCGATCCGCAAGGCGCGGGTTTCATTCTGTTCAAGCCAAATACCGATCAGGCGCCGACGCCCGCGCCGATGGCAACGCCTGGCCAGGTCGGCTGGCGCGAATTGCACGCCGGCGACGGTCCCGGCGCCTTCACCTTCTATTCCAACCTGTTTGGCTGGACGAAAGATCAGGCGATGGATATGGGCGCGATGGGCGTCTATCAGACCTTCAAGACTGCCAGCGAACAAGGCGGCGGAATGATGACCAAGAGCGCTGAGACGCCGCAGCCGCACTGGCTGTACTACTTCAACGTCGACGCGATCGACGCCGCAGCCAAGCGGGTGACCGACGCAGGCGGCAAGGTCGTCAACGGGCCGATGCCGGTTCCCGGCGACATGTGGATCGTCCAGGCTCTCGATCCGCAGGGCGCGATGTTCGGTCTGCTGGCGCCAAAACGCTGAACGAGGCGGCGCGCGCCCGAGCCGTTGGCTCGGGCGCGAACCGGCAGGCCGCGTGATGACGCGCATGATAACGATAAGCAAGATCGACATCGCCGCGTTGAAGGCTGTGAATGCCGGTCTTTGAATCAAATACGAGAGGATTAGCGATGATCGAACCACCGCAGATCGTCGAGACGGAGGCTCGCCTCATCGCCAGCATCCGCCTCGTCGCGCGTTGGGATGAGATGCGCGCGGTGATGGGACCGGGCGTCGGCGAATTGAATGCCGCTGTCGCCGCGCAGTGCGTCAAGGTGACCGGGCCATGGTTCAACCACCATTTTCGCCGGCCGACGGAAACGCTCGATTTTGAAATCTGCTTGCCCGTCGCTTCGCCGGTCAAGCCGGTTGGGCGGGTGAAACCGAGTGAATTGCCCGCGATGAGAGTGGCGCGAACGGTCTATCACGGCGGGTATGAAGGACTCGCTGGCGCATGGGGCGAACTTCAACGCTGGATCGCCGCGAACCGGCTCATGCCGCGCGACGATTTTTGGGAATGCTATGTCTCGGGCCCCGAATCCGGCGCCGACCCAGCGCAGTGGCGCACCGAGCTCAACTGGCCGATCGCGCCGGATTGAATTGAAGAGCGCTTCACGCCCTGCCCTGGCCGGCCCCTATCCCCCGGCAAAACTCCTCGGCGCGGAGCTCAGCACGGAAGCCGCGCCATTGGAGATCTGAAGAATCGCCAGCCCGCGCTCGTTCGGCCCGTCGGCGCGGAAGCGGAAAACGCCATCGGCGCCGTTGAAGCCGGACGCATTGGTCAGCACTCTATCCGAAAACCTTTGCGAGCCCTGCGTGCGCGCCAGCGCCGCGACGAGCGAAACCGCGTCATAAGACAGCGTCGCCAGACGCGTCGGATCGCTGTTGAACTTGGCATGGTAGCGCGCCGCGAAAGCGTTGAAGCCGGCATTCTCAGGCGCCGAGAACCATGCTCCTTGCAACGCCGGCAATTTTAGAACGCGCGCGTCGTTCCAGATGCCGGTGCCGAGAATTTGCGTCTTCACGCCGTTGGCGACCAATGCCGCGCTGACGCCGGGCATGCCGTCCGCCTGCTCGGGAATGAACAGCGCGTCGACCTGGCCGGAGACGCCGGCGATCTCCTTGACGGCCGCTGCCGCTTGTCCCGGCGAATAGCGCGCGATCGTCACGACGCGGGCGTTGAGACGCGCCGCCTCCTGCTGGAATTCCGCCACCGCGATATTGCCGTAGTCGCTTTGCGGCGCCAGCACCGCGAAGGATTTCTTGCCTTTTGATTCGGCGTAGTCGACGATCTTGTCGACGTAACTCTCGATCAGGAACGACAGCAGGTAGACGCCATGCGAGGCGACGCTGGTGTCTGTCGAAAACGCGATAACCGGACGACCGGCGCCTTTGGCGACGCGGCCAACCTCGCGCACGCTTGACGAGAACAGCGGCCCGACGATCATTTCGGCGCCCGCGCCAACCGCGGCTTGCGCCGCCTGCGCCGCGCCCTCCGGCGTCGAGTGATCGTCGAGGACCATCAGCGTGACCTCGTTGGCGCCCGATTCTTCCACCGCCAGTTGCGCGGCGTTGCGCAGCGAAACGCCGACGCCGCTGGGTCCGGCGCCCTGCGTCAGCGGCAGGATTAAGCTAACGCGCACCGGCCCGGAGCCAATCGTATCGCCCGTCGTTGGCGCGTTCAGCGGCTGGGATTGCACAGGGGCCGTCGGCGCGGCGAACGGGTCGAGGCTCGAGGAATTGCAGCCCGCCAGCCCCAGCGCCGCGACGCTGGCCACGACCAGAGCGAGCGGTTTCGCGAGCCAGCGCCCGAAATGCGGTGTTGCGACGCCAGCCGTCATGCAGTCCTCTCCTCGAATTGCGCCCGGGCCAAACGCCCCGGTTCTGATTCACGAGAGATTATGGCATTTTAGTTGGGGGGTGGTAAACGCTTGTCGCCAAGGCTCGGTTTTTCCCGCGCCTGCTGCGTTACAGCAAGATGTGACCAAGTGTTGAAAGGCTGCAAGCAATTATGGTCCGCCGCGAAACCAGCCATGCCGCGCCCACGCGTGCTCCGCGCGCCGCCGCGTTCACGGCGCTCGGCGCGCGCGCGCAGGCGGAGCCGATCGCGCCCGGCCTGCACATCGTCGCGACGCCGATCGGCAATCTCGGCGATATCACGCTGCGGGCGCTGGCGACGCTGGCCGCCGCCGATGCGATCGTCGCCGAGGACACGCGGGTTTCGCACAATCTGCTGGCGCATTACGGGATCGAAGCGCCGCTCATCGCCTATCACGAGCACAATGCGGCGCAGATGCGCCCGCTGCTGCTCGCCCGTCTGGCGCAAGGCGAAGCGCTGGCGCTGATATCCGACGCCGGCACGCCGCTGATTTCCGATCCCGGCTACAAACTCGTCGCGCAAGCGCTGGATGCCGGCATCGCCGTAACGACGGCGCCGGGCGCATCCGCCGTGCTGGCGGCGCTGGCAATCGTCGGGCTGCCGACGGATCGTTTCTTTTTTGAGGGATTTTTGCCGCCCAAGAGCGCGGCGCGGCGCGCCCGCATCAATCAGCTCGCGGGCGTGCCGTCGACGCTGGTGTTCTTCGAATCGCCGCGCCGTCTCGCCGAAATGTTGAGCGATCTGGCCGCCGAACTTGGTCCTCGGCCGGCGGCCGTGGCGCGCGAACTCACCAAATTTTACGAATCGACGCGGCGCGGCCGGCTCGACGAACTCGCCGCGCTCTATGCTGCTGAAGACGCGCCGAAAGGCGAGATCGTCGTTGTCGTCGGACCGCCGGAAGCGGGCGCCGCGATGGGGGAAGAAGAAATCGATGCGCTTTTGGGCGAAGCGCTGCAAAAACTCTCGGTCAAGGACGCCGCCGCCGCGGTCTCCGCCCGCAGCGGCGCGCCGCGCCGGCAGATTTACGCACGAGCGCTCGCGCTTGCCGGATCGAAGCGTTGACGGCGGCGAAACGCCTCGGATTGCCGGCGAAACGGCGCGCCCACCTGTTCGGCCTTCGCGCCGAGACGCTCGCGACAGCGCTGTTGATGTGCAAGGGCTATCGCATCATCGAGCGGCGCTACGTCGTTACCGGCGGCGAAATCGACATCATCGCGCGGCGCGGCGGAACGCTGGCTTTCGTCGAGGTCAAGGCGCGCGGCACCCTCGACGCGGCGGCGAGCGCCATCACCGAGACCAAGCGCCGGCGCATTTCGCGCGCCGCGCGCGTCTGGATCACCCGCAACCCGTGGTCGATGAGCGAAACCCTGCGCGGCGACGCCATTTTCATCGCGCCGGGCCGGCTTCCCCGCCACCTGGCTTCGGCCTATACCCTCGACATCGACTGATCCGCGCGAGACAGAATCCCGCGCGGCGACAAAGGATTGTGCTTCCATGGCCCTGACCATCGCTGTTCAGATGGACCCGATCGAGCGGATCAAAATCGCCGGCGATTCGACGTTCGCGTTGCTGCTTGCGGCGCAGTCGCGCGGGCACAAGCTCATGTATTACACACCCGACAGCCTGACGCTCGACGGCGCGCACGTCCTTGCGCAAGCGCGACCGCTTGAAGTGCGGGATATGCAGGGCGAACACGCGAAGCTCGGCGAGGCAAGCAATGTCGATCTTGGCGAGGTCGATGTCGTGCTGCTGCGTCAGGACCCGCCGTTCGATCTGGCCTACGTGACGACGACGCATCTGCTCGAGCGCATCCACCCTAAGACGCTTGTCGTCAACGATCCCAGATCCGTGCGCGACGCGCCGGAAAAGCTGTTCGTCATGGATTTTCCTGAGTTGATGCCGCCGACGCTGATTTCGCGCGATCGCGCCGCCATCGAAGCGTTTCGCGCCCTGCACAGCGAGGTCGTGATGAAGCCGCTTTATGGCGCCGGCGGCGCGGCGGTGTTCAAGGTCGGCGTCAGGGACCCCAACTTCGGCTCGCTGTTCGATCTGTTCAGCGTAACGTTCCGCGAACCCTGGGTCATCCAGAAGTTCCTGCCGCAGGTTTCGGCCGGCGACAAGCGCATCATTCTCGTCGATGGAATCGCGATGGGCGCGGTCAACCGCGTGCCGGTCGGCGACGACATCCGCTCCAACATGGTGCGCGGCGGCTCGGCGCAGGAAACCGAGCTGACGCCGCGCGAAAAGGAGATTTGCGCACGCATTGGGCCCGAGTTGAAGCGGCGCGGGCTCATCTTCGTCGGCATCGACGTGATCCACGGCAACCTCACCGAAATCAACGTCACCTCGCCGACCGGCCTGCGCGCCATCAAGCGCCTTGGCGGCCCGGATCTGGCGGTGGCGATCTTGGAGGCTATCGAGGCCAAACGGGCGGCAAAACATTAACCGCTTGTCGCCGGGACGCGAACCGGCTCAACTCGATGTGCTAGAATCGGCCTCGACCATGACCTCTCCCCCACCCGCCGCAACACGTTCGCGTCGCCCCTCCGCTGCGCCCAGGCGCAGTTTTGACCGCGCGCGCCTCGATGCCGACATCGCGGCTCTGGCGACGAAAGCGGGCGGCGATCTCACGACATTGAGAACTGGCGCGGTCGAAATCTTCCGCATTGCGCTCGACGAGGGCCGCGACGACGCCCGGCGCGCCCTCGAGGCCGGCGGCAAGGGACTCGCCTGCGCCGCCCGCATCAGCGACCTCGAAGACGAAATCATTCGCGCCATACACGACTTCGCCTTGCGCTATATCCATCCCGGTCTCAGCCATGCCGCCGCGCCAATCGGCATCGCGGCGGTCGGCGGCTACGGCCGCGGCCAATTGGCGCCGGGGTCCGACATCGATCTGTTGTTCCTGCTGCCGGTCAAGCCGGAAGTCGAGACCAACAAGCTGATCGAAACGATCCTCTACATCCTATGGGATTTGCGCCAGAAGGTCGGGCACGCGACGCGTTCGATCGCCGAATGCCTGCGCCAGGCCAAGGCCGATATCACGATCCGCACGACGCTGCTCGAGGCGCGCTTCATTCATGGCGACCGGGATTTGTTCGAGCAGATGCTGGTCGAGTTCGACCGCGAGATTGTTGCGCGCACCGCTCCGGAGTTTGTCGCCGCCAAACTTTCCGAACGCGACGCGCGGCTCAAACGCGTCGGCGCGTCGCGTTATGTCGTCGAGCCCAACGTCAAGGAGGGCAAGGGCGGACTGCGCGATCTCAACACGCTGTTCTGGATCGGCAAATATGTCTATCGCGTGCGCAATGGGCACGATCTTGTCGAGGCCGGGCTGTTCAGCGAGCGCGAGTTTGCACTGTTCGGGCGCTGCGAGGAATTTCTCTGGGCGGTTCGCTGCCACCTGCATTTCTACACGCAGCGCGCCGAGGACCGGCTGAGTTTCGACGTTCAGCGCGCCATCGCGCAGCGGCTTGGCTATAGCGCGCGCGCCGGCATGACCGAAGTCGAGCGTTTCATGAAACACTATTTCCTTGTCGCCAAGGATGTCGGCGATCTCACCGCCATTGTCTGCGCCGCGCTCGAGGAGCGACAGGCCAAGCCGAGGCCGGTGCTCGATCGATTTCTCGGGAGATTCCGGCGCAAGACAAGCGCCATCGCCGACGCCGCCGATTTCAAGGACGACTACGGCCGCATCAACGTGAAGCGCGACGACGTTTTCGAGCGCGATCCGATCAACCTCATTCGCCTGTTCTGGGCGGCGGATCGCTCCAATCTCGCCATTCATCCCAACGCCACGCTGCTGGTGACGCTTTCGCTCAAGCGCATCGACGCGCGTCTGCGCGCCGATCCCGAAGCCAGTCGCCTGTTTCTCGAAATCCTGACTTCGCGCCGCTCGCCCGAGGCCGTACTGCGCCACATGAACGAGGCGGGTGTGCTTGGCCGTTTCATTCCCGACTTTGGCCGCGTCGTCGGGATGATGCAGTTCAGCATGTATCATCACTACACGGTCGACGAGCATCTGCTGCGCACGGTCGGCATTCTCGCGGAGATCGAGGCGGGCCGCCTTGTCGAGGATCACCCGCTCGCCAGCGAATTCCTGCCTTCGATCGCACATCGCCGAGCGCTTTATGTCGCGGCGTTCCTGCATGACATCGCCAAGGGGCGCGGCGAAGACCATTCGATCGGCGGCGCGAAGGTAGCGCGTCATCTGGGGCCGCGCTTTGGCCTGACGCCGGTTGAAACCGACACCGTGGCGTGGCTTGTCGAGCAGCATCTGACGATGTCCAATACCGCCCAGAGCCGCGATCTCTCCGATCCGCGCACGGCCGAGAGTTTCGCCGCGACGGTGCAAACGCTGGAGCGGCTCAAATTGCTTCTTGTCTTGACGGTGTGTGACATCCGCGCCGTCGGCCCCGGCGTGTGGAATGGCTGGAAGGGCCAGTTGCTGCGCACGCTGTATTGGGAAACCGAGGTCGTGCTGAGCGGCGGTCATTCCTCGGCCGATCGCAATTCGCGTGTTCGCGCCGCTCAGGAAGACCTGCGGCGCGCCCTGCCCGCATGGTCCGATCCGGATTTCGACGCCTATGCGGCGCGCCATTACCCCGCTTACTGGCTGAAAGTCGACCTGGCGCATCAGAGTGCGCATGCGCGGCTGCTCTACGCCATGGCCGCCGAAGTGCGCTCGCTGGCGACCGAAGTCGCGACCGACGCCTTTCGCGGCGTGACGGAGCTGACAATTGTAGCGCCCGATCATCCCCGCCTGCTGTCGATTGTCGCGGGGGCCTGCGCCAGCGCTGGCGGCAATATCGTCGACGCGCAGATTTTCACGACCTCGGACGGCCTAGCGCTCGACACCATCACCCTGTCGCGGGCGTTCGATCGCGACGAGGACGAGATGCGACGCGGCGTACGTATCGCCGCCAATATCGAGAAGACCCTGCGCGGCGAAGTGCGGCTGGGCGAAATGGTCGCCGCCAAGCGCAGCCGCGACGAACGCGCCAAGACCTTCGCGTTGGTCCCGGACGTGACGATCAGCAATGCGCTGTCGAACCGCTACACCGTGATCGAGGTTTCCGGCCTCGACCGGCCTGGCCTCCTGTATGATCTGACGGCGGCGCTGTCGAAGCTCAATCTCAATATCGGTTCGGCGCATATTGTGACGTTCGGCGAAAAAGCCGTCGATTCCTTCTATGTAACTGATCTGACCGGCCTTCAGATTGCTTCGGCGCCCCGTCAGGCGGCGATCAAGCGGCATCTGCTGGCGATTTTCGAGGCGCCTTGAATCGCCTCGATTTACTCGCGGCGCTTGATTTTTGCCGCTCCAGCCCTGATATCGGGCGCAAACCATTGCAGGAAAACGCACCCCCATGAACGAAACGGTGAATTCCCCGGTCGACGAACCCGTGCCCGCCAACGCCAACAGCGCGAACGCGGAGGGACTAGCGAGCGATCCGGTAGCGGCGGAGCGCGATGGATTTGCGGTCGTCGAGGCCCTCAACGCGGAAAACGCCGCGCTGAAGGACCGGATGCTGCGCTCGCTGGCGGAGATGGAAAACCTGCGCCGCCGCACCGAGCGCGAAGTCGGCGACGCCAAGACCTACGGCGTGACGAGCTTCGCCCGCGACTTGCTCAACGTCGCCGATAATCTCGCCCGCGCGCTCGAACATATCCCGGCGGATGTTCGCGCCAATGCGGATGGCGAATTTAAAAGCCTGGTTGAGGGCGTCGAATTGACCGCGCGCGATCTCGCCGCTGTGCTGGGGCGCCACGGCGTCAAGCAGCTTGAGCCGCTCGGCGAGAAGTTCGATCCCAATTTCCATCAGGCGCTGTTTGAAGTGCCCAACGAGATGCTTCCGGCTGGCACGGTGACGCAGGTCGTCCAGAGCGGCTGGCGCATTGGCGAGCGCGTGCTGCGCCCCGCCAGCGTCGGCGTTTCCAAGGGCGGGCCGAAGACCGCGGTCGCGCCCGATTAAGCCGCCGCGCCCGTCACCCGGCGCAGCGTCAAATTGATCCGCCCGCCCCCCTCGAGCAGCGTCGATGTTCCCGGATAGAGTTTGTCGACGCCGTGGAACGCCAGCCGCGCGGGGCCGCCGAACGCCATTGCATCGCCAGAATGCAGACGGAACGAGCGCGTCGGCGCGGCGCGCTCAGTGCCGCCGATGCGGAACAGGCAGCTATCGCCCAGCGACAGCGACACCACCGGCGCGCCAAACTCCTCCTCGTCGCGATCCTGATGCAGGCCCATCCGCGCCGCCGCGTCGTAATAATTGACGAGGCAGGCTTGCGGCTCCGGCGCGCCGGGCGCAAGCGCGCTCCACGCCGCCAGAAGCTGCGCTGGCATTTCCGGCCACGGCGCGCCGGTCACTGGATGGGTCGGCTGGTAGCGATATCCCAGTTCGTCGGAGACCCAGCCAAGCAGGCCGCAATTGGTCATCCGCACCGAGAACGCCTTGCCGGTGCGCGGCATGCGCGGCTGGAACAATGGCGCGGCGCGCACGACCTCGCGGATGGCGTCGCGCAGCGCTTCCTGCGCCGGACGATCAAGGAAACCGGGCGCGTGGACGACGCCGGGGGCGATCTGGATGACATCGGCCATGCCGTATTGATTTTCCGCGATTGACGCGTTGGCGCCCGGCGGGCGCGCCTTCCCTTCGCTGAATCGCCAGCGTATATGTCGCGCCGTTTTTCATTGGCGCAAGGCGCGGAATCGCTCGGGGTTCAGATGGCGGGTCATAGTCAGTTCAAGAACATCATGCACAAGAAGGGCAAGCAGGACGCGATCCGCTCCAAGCTGTTCTCCAAACTGGCGCGCGAAATCACCGTCGCCGCCAGGATGGGCC
>JAYUFK010000098.1:0-16780 GCA_043739325.1 Methylocapsa sp.
GCACGGCTCAAGGGCGCGAACCCCTTCGACGTCATCGTCGGCGTCCTGGCCTGAAACCGGCGCAAATCGCCGCTCAAAAATAGGGGTGGGTAATTACCGATCCAAGAGTTCTGAAATTGCCCTGTCGATGCTTAATGCTGAAATGCTCGCGCCAAGCTCGGCTATGAAACAGGCGGATCGTCTCAGAGCAGGCGCGCGTTCTTTAAGAGTCTGGTCTCGTTGGAGGGTCAGAGAGAGAAGTCTTACGGAACCGATGCGCCGAAAAGCCGGCTCAATTCGGACTAGCGACACATTCCTCGATCGCCGCTCCTGTAACTTCCGCGCCTCGGTCCGCGTATAGGCATCGAACCCTTCCGATCCATTCATAGCGGACTCTTCGATGATCGCCCTCAAAGCCCCGTGGAACGAGCGCAACGGCAGATTGTCCGCGCTCAAGCTTGTTGTCTTCATCGGCCTCTTCTTGCCCGCGCTTTGGATCGGCTACGAGGGGCTCACCGGGATGCTCGATCCCAAGCCGCTGACCGAAACGCTGCACCGGTTTGGCGACTGGGCGGTGCGGTTCATTCTGCTGTCGCTGCTGGTGACGCCGCTGCGCCGCGTCGCGCAATGGCCCAAGATGATCGCCCTGCGCCGCATGCTCGGCCTCGCGGCGTTCTTCTATGCGCTGGCGCATTTCACCCTCTACATCGTCGACCAGAAGTTCGATCTTCTGCATGTCGGCGCCGAGATCGCGCTGCGGTTCTATCTGACCATCGGTTTTGTCACGCTGCTTGGTCTTGGCGCGCTGGCCGCGACTTCTACCGACGCGATGATCAAGCGGCTCGGCGGCGCCGACTGGAACCGGTTGCACAAGCTGATCTACTGGATAGCGGCGCTGGCGATCTTTCACTATTATCTGCAGAGCAAGGCGGACGTTTCGCAGCCGGTGCTGATGATGGGCCTGTATTTCATCCTGATGATCTACCGCCAATTGCAGAAGCGCGCGCTGCCGGCTTGGGGCGTCGTTGTTGGCGCGGCGCTGGCGGCGCCGTTGCTCACGGCGGTGCTGGAGGGCGTCTGGTACGCAGTCGTGCGCCACCTGGATTTCTGGATGGTGTTTTCGGCTAACATCGATCCGGACGGCGATTTCCGTCCGGCGGCCTACGTCTTGTTCGCCGGCCTCGCCTTCATCGGCGTGCACTTCGCCCGCAACTGGGCCCCGGCGCGCCTGTCAACCGTCTTTGCCACTGCTAAATAGGAACGGCGCGACGTCCGCGACACCAGGCGGTTTGGCGACGGAGAATGGGGCAGGGCGGCAAACCGCCAACGCTGAAAGGCCGACCCGCGCGGTCAACAGGCCGTTGAGCACGCCCTCACCGAGCCGCGCCGAAATACGCGAGGCGATGCCGTGGCCGACGACCTGCTGCAACAGACTGTCGCCGACCGCCATGCCGCCGGTGATGGCGATATGCGCGCCGATCGAGCGCGCCAGTTTGAAGAACCCTAGCAGGCCCGGCCGGCCGCCGTAGATCTCCGCGATGCGCCTGATCAAGCGGATGATCTGAGCGATGACGAACAGCAGGTCGAGAATAGCGCGGGGGCTGATCGCCGTGACCATCGAGACGCGTTTGGCGGCGGCGGCGATCTCGCCTTGCGCGCGCGCGTCGAGCGGGCGCAACAACGTGCGTTCGGCGATATCGATGAGGTCGCGCCCGTCGATGATCGCGCGGGTCGCCTCCAGCGTCTGCGCCCTTGCCGCGGCCATGCCGGGCCGCGCCTCGTAAAGCGCGACAAGCCGCGCTACCAGGGTGCGCGCTGCATCGCGATTGTCGCTCGCGCGGGCCTGCGCCAGATCGACATGAAGCTTGGCGATGCGGCTTTGCCTAGAGATAGCGAAGATTTCGCGCGCCGCCACAGCGAAGATGCCCGACAGCGCCAGTGCGCCGAACGCTGCGCCGACCCAGCCAAGAGCTTGCGCGCGCGCGAAAAGGCCTTCGAGAAGTTGCGTGAACCACAGGCCGATGGCGAGCGACACGAGGCCGCCGATGCCGCTCCACACGACGCTCGCCAGACTGACGCGCCAATGGCTGAGGATGCCGCGCTTCTGCGCCGTCTCGATGTCGCGCTCGGTGGCGTCGATCGGCGCCGCGCGGGTTTCGGGCGGGATCGGCGCGGCCTCGGATTCGATTATCACCGATGTCGCGGCGCGCGGCGGCGCGTCGTCGAGGACGACCTTGGAATCGTCGAGCCGGAAAGCGCGCGGGCGAGGGTGATGTTCGCTCATGCCAACTTATCCCCGAGCAGGAATTCGAGCGCGCGGTCGAGCCGTATGTGCGGCGGGCAGGCGCCGGGCGCGATGACCGGCGGGCGAAAGCGCAGGAAGCGCCAGTCGTTGTGCGACTCGGGCAGGGCGATCGATTCGCCGGAAAAGGCCTGCTGCGGATCGGCGGGCAATTGGCCGGGGAAGACCGCGACTTCGCCGCGTCCGTCGAAAACCTGGCCATCGAGCTTTTCGCCGGCCTCGGGCACGCCGATAATGGCGTCGAGCGTCTCGCCTGCCTGCCGGATTTTTGCTTCGCGCGTCGCGCGGATAGCGGCCAGTGCGATGACGTCGATCCTCGCGCCGACGCCCTCGGCGCGGAGAATCGCGCGCCCTGTTAGCACGCGCAGAATATCTTCGAGCCGGTCGTGGCTGGTGTGATGCAAATGGTCGGCCTTGGTCGCGGCAAACAGGATGCGGTCGATGCGCGGGCGAAACATTGTCGCCAGCAGCGACGAGCGTCCGGCGCGGAACGCCTGCAGCACTTCGCCCAACGCGTTCTCCAGATCGCGCATTGCGGCGGGGCCGGAATTGAGCGCGGTCAGCGCGTCGACAAGTACGATCTGCCGGTCGAGCCGCGAGAAATGATCGCGGAAAAACGGCCGCACGACATGCGTCTTGTAGGCCTCATAGCGGCGCCCCATCATCGCCGCGAGAGAACCGCGCGGGAGCTCCGCGCCCTCGTCGATCGGCAGCGGCGCGAAGGTTAGCGCGGGCGATCCCTCAAGATCGCCTGGCATCAGGAAGCGGCCGGGAGGCAACGTCGAAAGCGCGTAGACGTCCTCGCGCGCCTTTTTCAGATAGGCGGTGAATAGCTCGGCGCTCTTGCGCGCCTGATCCTCGTTGGCGGGGCGGGAGGGGTCGAGTCCCACGAGAAAGCCGCGCCAGTCGGCGGCAAGGGGCGCGCGGGCCGCCTTGGCGCTGGCCTCGAGCGTCTCGCGCGACCATTGCGCGTAGCTCTTGGCGAGCAGCGGAAGGTCGAGCAGCCACTCGCCGGGATAGTCGACGATGTCCAGCGCTAGGCTGGCGTTCTTGCCGCCCCAGCGGGTCGCGCTGGCGAATTCGATGGTGAGGCGCAATTGAGAAATCCGCCGCGTCGATTGCGGCCAGCGGCGCTCATCGCCGGTCAGCGACGCCAGATGATCCTCGTAGGCGAAGCGCGGCACCGCGTCGTCCGGCTGCGGCTCCAGCGTGGCCCGCGCGATGCGCCCCTCCGCCGCCGCGCCAAACACCGGCAGCGCCGCGCGGCCGATGAGGTTGTTGACCAGCGCGGTGATGAACACGGTCTTGCCGGCGCGCGACAGGCCTGTGACGCCAAGCCGCAACCCGCCGCCCGAGAAATAGTCGGCGAGGCTGCGGGCGGCGAGACCGGTCTCGAAGAGGAGATCGTTGAAAACCGACAAATGAAACCGGGGGCGGGAGCAATTGGCTGGGCGAGATCGACTTATCTAGGGCGCAGTACAGCAAATTCCCAGTGTGGACGCGCTCTACTGGTCTTCGCCGCCCAGCGCGGCCGGGGTGACAAAGGCGACGAGGCTGCCGGAATGGGCGCGAACGTCGCTCCAGGAATGGCCGGAAAATTCGAGCGCCGCCAGTCCGGAAGTCGGGAACTTGAGTGTCATTTTGGTAATTTGGGAAGCATCGCCGCGGCCCGCGAGATGGCGCGCAAGATCCGCCATGCCGGGATTGTGGCCGACGATCATCACCGTTGGAGAATCCTCGGGAAGATCTTGGATGAGTTCCAAGAGCGTCGGCCGGTTGGCCTCGTAGATGTTCGGGTCGACGGATACTTCGATCGCCGAGGGCAATTTGCGCAGAACGATCTCGGCGGTTTCCTTGGTGCGCGCCGCGCCCGAATGCAGCAGCAGATCGGGCTCCATCTCGTGGCTGACGACATAGCCCGCCATAAGCGCGGCGTCAGCGCGGCCCCGCTCCGTGAGCGTGCGCTCATAATCGTCGCGCCCGGCGTAGGGAATGGCTTTGGCGTGGCGCAGAAGGAGGAGGCGAAGCATGGGTAGGATTTAAGCTCCACGCCGAAGAATTCCGCAAGCCGGCAAAACTCACCGTTCCCGGCGGTTCAGGAACGCGACGCGTTCGAACAAATGCACGTCCTGCTCGTTTTTGAGCAGCGCGCCATGCAGCAGCGGGAGCAGTTTCCTTGCGTCCTTCTCCTTGAGCGTATCGGGCGAGATGTCCTCGTTCAGCAGGAGTTTGAGCCAGTCGAGAAGCTCGGAGGTCGAAGGCTTCTTTTTCAGGCCCGGCGTCTCGCGCAGTTCGAAGAATATCCGCATCGCCTCCTCGACCAGCCGGTGCTTGATGCCGGGATAATGCGCCTCGACGATTGCGCGCATTGTCGCCGTTTCGGGAAAGCGGATGTAATGGAAGAAGCAGCGGCGCAGGAACGCGTCGGGCAGTTCTTTTTCGTTGTTCGACGTAATCACCACGACAGGGCGGCGGATAGCGCGGATCGTCTCGCCGGTTTCGTAAACAAAGAATTCCATGCGATCGAGTTCGAGCAGCAGATCGTTGGGAAATTCGATGTCGGCCTTGTCGATCTCGTCGATCAGCAGCACCGCGCGCTGCGCCGACGTGAACGCCTCCCAGAGCTTGCCGCGCTTGATGTAGTGGCTGATGTCGGAAACGCGCGCGTCGCCCAATTGCGAGTCGCGCAAGCGCGAAACCGCATCGTATTCATAAAGGCCTTGCTGCGCCTTGGTGGTGGATTTCACATGCCAGGAGATGAGCGGGGCGTTGAGCGCGGCGGCAATTTCCTCGGCAAGCAAAGTCTTGCCGGTGCCGGGCTCGCCCTTGATGAGAAGCGGACGCTCCAGAGCGACGGCCGCGTTGACGGCGGTCTTCAGATCGTCGCCCGCGATGTAAGTGGCGCTGCCTTCAAAACGCATGGAAAACCTCAGACCCGATCCAGGAGACGTGCTTGCGCCTTTTCGGCTTCAACTCATCGCGCCTTTCACCGTCTCGATCAATTGCTTGAGCGTGAACGGCTTAGGCAGGAACAGGAACTCCTGGCCTTCGGGAAGGTTTTTCGCGAATGCGTCGTCGGCATAGCCTGAGACGAAGATCACCTTTGCTTCAAGGCCGCGGCGGCGCAATTCCGTGAGCATGCTCGGTCCATCCATCTCCGGCATGATGACGTCGGAGACGATGAGATCGATCTTGCCGGCGGCGTTTTCGACCACTCGCAGGGCGTCCAGACCGGAATCGGCTTCGAGCACCGTATAACCGCGCGAGGCGAGGGCGCGCGAGGCGAAGGCGCGCACCGCCTCCTCGTCCTCGACCAGCAGGATGGCGCCGCGCCCAGTGAGATCGGTTGCCGGTTTGGCGACTTCTTTCTTTGCAGGTTCGTCGGCGGCCGTGGCGACGTAGCGCGGCAGGAAGATGCGAAAAATCGCGCCCGCGCCCGGCTCGCTGTCGCAGAATACGTAGCCGCCGGTCTGTTTGACAATGCCGTAGACCATGGAAAGCCCAAGGCCGGTGCCTTTGCCGACCTCCTTCGTGGTGAAGAACGGCTCAAAAATTTTGGCGCGCACGTCGGCGGGAATGCCGTGCCCGGTGTCCTCGACCTCAATCATTACATATTCGGCCGGGATCAGCGATTTCTGGTGATAGTTGGCGCAGTCGGCCGGGCTGACATTGCGCGTGCGCACCGTGATCCGTCCGCCGTCAGGCATCGCGTCGCGCGCGTTGACCACGAGATTGACGATGACCTGCTCGAATTGGTTGACGTCCGCCTTGACCAGCCAGAGATCGCGTCCGTGCTTGACTTCGAGCGGGATGACTTCGCCAACGAGGCGGCGCAGCAGGTTCTGCAATTCCGACAATACATCGCTGAGTTGCAGAACTTGCGGCCGTAGGGTCTGGCGGCGCGAGAACGCCAGCAACTGGCGCACCAGACCGGCAGCGCGATTGGCGTTCTGCTTGATCTGCATGATGTCCTGAAAGGACGGATCGGTCGGGCGATGGTTAGCGAGCAGCAGGTCGGAATAGCCGATGATTGCGGTCAACACGTTGTTGAAATCATGGGCGATGCCGCCGGCGAGCTGGCCGATCGCCTGCATTTTCTGACTCTGCGCGAAATTCTCCTGCAAGGTGCGTTGTTCGGTCGTATCCAGCGCGAAGATCGTTGCCGCAGCGCCGTCGTCGCCATGCGGGTCGGCGGCTGAAATGAACAGCCGCGCCGAGCGCTCGCCTTCGCCTTCCAGCGTCGCGTCGACAGGCGCGATTTCGGCCTGGCCGGCGGTTGCCTGGGCGATGGCTTCGCGCAGGGCAGCGTGGTCGCGCTCGGCGACGCCCTTGAAGATGCGCGCCCGGCCTTCGACGCCGCTGGCTTTTAGCGCCGATGGCGCAAGGCGCGCAAAGGCGGCATTGGAGCGTAGAACCGCGCCTTCCGAGTCGATCGAGGCGATTGCCATCGGCGTCGCGTTGAATATGCGCGCGAATCGTACTTCGGCGGCGCGCAAATCCTCGCCTTTGCTGTCGCCGGGGGCGCGATTGATGACCAGGGTGCGCGACGGGCCCGGCACGCCGTCGCCCGAAAATGCGACGCGGTGAAGGATGCGCACCGGCAGCAGCTTGCCCTCGCGGCGGCGCATGTCGATATCGAATTGTTCGGTCTTGACCTCGCCCGGCCGTCCGGAAACGACGCCCATCAACGCAACGCCGTCAGCCGCGACGACATCCGTCATTTTGAGTTTGCCAGCGCCAAACTGCGCGATGTCATAGTCGAGCCAACCGGCCAACGTGGCGTTCAAATAGGAGAGGGCGCCGTCAGCCTCGGCCGAAAAAAAGCCCGCCGGCGCGTGGTCGAGAAAGTCGATCGCGTGCTGGAGTTCCTGGAAAGTATTTTCATGACGCTCGCGTTCCCGCGTGATGTCCGAGACAGTCCAGACCGTCGCGCCGCCCTTGCCGAGGCCTTCGAGCGGACGCACGCGCACGCGATACCAGCCGACCGGCTCATCGCCGGACAAAGGCGGTGAAAGCCGCAACTCCTCCGAGGCGCGCTTGCTGGCGCGAGCCGCCTGCGCCAGTCGGTAGACCGCCTCCGAAACATCCGATGTTCCAGAGAACAGGCGTTCCACGACGCGCAAATCGGCGATCCCGCGCGCTCCCGACAACGCCCGATAAGCTTCGTTGGCGTAGAGAATGCGCGATTGAGCATCGGTGACGATCAGACCGTCGGTATTTGTATCGGCGATGGCTTTTGTCGTGTCGTTGCGGGCGGATTGGCCGGCAAGCTGCAGTATGCCGAAAGTGAAAAGCAGCAGCGCTACGACGCCGCCGATCGCCAGCAGCGTAATCAGCCAGAACAGCACCTTCGCGCCTTGACCGGGCGGCAGGAACGAAAAGATCGCGATGACGCCAAGCAGGCAAACCGCCATAACGACGAGAAGGCCGGGGTTGGCGCCGCGATCGGTGTGATCAATCGTGGCTGGCGTCGGCAGAGGATTCATTTGGACCAGTCCCAACTCGGCCGGCAAACCGGTTACCCCCGGCGCTTGTCCGCCAGCCCATACATATCATAGCCGATTCGCCAGGGATGCCAGGCATAAGCGAGTTTTTGATACAATCGGCCTGATCTTCTTGACCTGGTCGCGCGTCGGCGTTTCATCTGCTATTGACGAATCTCTTGCGCCAATGTCGTCTCGCTTGGGTTTTGCCTTACCGCGCGTCGATTTGTTAGGATGACGTATGCTTCAGTTGTTGAGCACCCTCCCGCTGGGGGAGAATCACTGGATTCAACTGGCCGTTTACGGGGGCGTTGCGCTGGCCCTGATCGCGGCGCTGTTGATTATCTACCGGGTGCTGTTTGCCCATCGGCTGCGGCTGCCGGGCGGCGGGCGGGCGCGTCAACCGCGCCTTGGGCTGGTCGACGCTTTCAGCCTGGATGGCCAACGTCAGCTTGTCCTTGTGCGCCGCGACAATGTCGAACATCTCGTCATGATCGGCGGCCCCAATGATGTGGTGATCGAGTCGCAGATCGTTAGAGCGGCAGCGCCGGCTCAGACCGCGCCGCCGCCGCGCGAGCGTGATAGCGCGCCCGCCGCCGCTCCGCCAGCCATGGCGATCAAGCCTCAACCCGCTGCGCCTCAGCCCATCGCACGTCCGGCGCCGCGTCCAGAACCCCAGCCAGTGAAACCACTGGCGCCGGCGCCTGCAGCGCCAACGCTGGCGCGCGTCGAGCCGGCTGCCAAAGCGCCGCCGCCGCGCCCCGCGCCAGCTCCCGCAGCGCCGCCGCGGCCTGTGACTTCGATTGTTCGCCCGGCGCCGTTACCTTCGCCGATTTCGCCGCCGGCCTCGCAAGCGCCGCGCCCGCCTGTCGCGGTCACGCCGTCAGCGTCGGTTTCGGCGCCAGAGGCCAAACCGTCAACCCCTGCGGTTCAGGTCGTGTCGCCGGAAGTAACGTCGCCGCCGCCAATTACACCGCCAGCGCAAGCGGCGCCGCTGCCATTTCAACCCGCTCCGCCGCCGGTTGCCGTCACGCCCGCCGCGCATGCTCCAGCGCCCCCGCCAAAGGAATCGGCGGCCAAGACGCCCGAGGCCAATCCGGCATCGAACGAGGAGGACTTCGACGGCCTCGATTCGCTGGAAGCGGAGATGTCGCGGCTTCTGGGTCGGGACAACTGAAGGCGGTCATCCGCTAAGCCGGACACGGCGCTCCCCGCGACGCCGGGGCGCGAAAAGATCGGGCAATTCAGGTTTCTCGCGGACCTTCCGCGTCAAGTTGGCGAGCGCACGGCCGGGCTGGCGAAGCGGCTGGACCTCGAACTATTCGTCGCGATAAATCTTTTCGCGTCGTTCGTGGCGCTCCTGCGCTTCCACCGAGAGCGTCGCGATCGGACGGGCGTCGAGGCGGCGCAGCGAGATGGGATCGCCGGTTTCGACGCAATAGCCGTAGCTGCCGTCCTCGATTCGCGCCAAAGCGCTTTCGATCTTGGCGATCAGCTTGCGCTGGCGGTCGCGGGCCCGCAGTTCGATGGCGCGGTCCGTCTCCGACGAGGCGCGATCCGCGATATCCGGGTGATTCTCGCTCTCGGTCTGTAACGCGGCCAGCGTTTCCCGGCTCTCGGCCAGAATCCCCTCTCGCCATGCAATCAGCTTGCGGCGGAAATATTCCTTCTGGCGCTCATTCATGAACGCCTCGTCTTCGCCCGGCTTATAACCATCCGTAATCACGCCGACGACGCCCATGATTCTCATTCTCCGTACGGATTTTGGCGTCCTTATAGCCGCAGCCGCGTTGCGGAACAATGACAATGAATAGCGCCGGTTTTTTTATGTTTGGCGCCGGCCCTTGTCGGTCTTGCCGGGCCTCGCCCGCGACTTGAAACGCCCTTGCGGATAAGCCAATTTACGGGATGGCGGGGGCGCCGGCGCCGCGGCGGAAAAACTTGTCCGGGCGCTTCAAGCGGAGGACGGCCATGTTTCACAAGGTACTCGTTGCCATCGACGTCGGCATCTCCTCTCACGACCCGATAGGCCTCGATCAGGCGGTCGAGATCGTGACGGCGAGCAACGGTCAGTTGCGCTTGGTCAACGTCCAGTCGGTCCTGCCCGCCACCTTCATGGAATACGTGCCCTCAAATTTTGATGATGAACAGGAAAAGCTGGCCGCGTTGGCGCTTGATTCGATTATCGCCGCCCTGTCCGTACCCTTCGAACGGATTTCGCGAGTCGTGCGTCAGGGCGGCATTTATCATGAGCTTCTCAATGAAGCGAAGGCGTGGGGAGCGGACCTCATTGTCATCGGCACGCACCGCCCGGTGATGTCCGACTATCTCCTCGGGTCGAACGCCAAGACCATCGTCCGCCACGCTCATTGCTCCGTATTGGTTGTCCGGCCTTGAGTCCGACCGGGGCGGCAGTGCACGCAAGCGCAGTATTTTTGCGTTATGGACGCCTGGTCGTTAACGTTTCAGGGCCCAATTCAGCGCCTTGCCGTGAAGCGGGCTTTGTTGCTATAGCGACTGCGCTGCAGCGAAACTTCGCATCGGCATGGCCTCGTGGCGGAGTGGCTACGCAGAGGACTGCAAATCCTTGCACCCCGGTTCGATTCCGGGCGAGGCCTCCAATCGTCTTTCCGGGCGCGGCGCGCCCTAAAATATAGGCAGGGTCCGCCCGCATGGCCGCTTTACCGTCCGACGCGGAATTCCTGGATCGCCGCATCCATATGGTCGAAAACCAGTTGCGGCCTTGCGATGTGACGGATCTGGCGATTCTTGAGGCTTTCGTCGCGACGCCGCGCGAAACCTTCGTCGCGCCCAATGCGGTTGCAATTGCCTATCTCGATCGCGAAGCGCCCTCGTCGGGGACAAAGAACCGCGCGCTGCTCGCGCCTGTCGTTCTTGCCCGACTATTACAGGCCGCGAAAATCCAGCCCGGTGAAAAGGCTCTCGAAGTCGCCGGAGGCTCGGGCTACGGCTCGGCTATCATGGCCTCGCTTGGCGCCAAGGTTGCATCGCTCGATTCAGACCCGGCGGCGATCAAGGACGGCCCATTTGCGGTCATTCTGGTTAACGGCGCCTTCGAAAGGTCGCCAGACGATCTTGTCGCGCTTCTCGCCGACGGCGGCCGCCTGGTTGGCGTCGAAGCGATTTCGGGAGCGCCGAAGGCTGTTCTGATCGAGAAATCGGCTGACGCTGTGAGCCGCCGCGTGCTGTTTGACGCCAACGCGCCGCGAATCGACGAATATCGCCGGGTCGAAGCGTTCGTCTTCTAGCGGCGCACATTTGCGACACTATCTGTTTATTTGTGTGGTCGGATTGTGTTGGCGCTTCGCAATATCGCTCGACTGACTTAAATCATTGGCAGGGAAATTCGATTCGCTCGTTCGATTCGATCCAAACGGCCCACGTTGCGTTCCAGGGCCATGTTGTTCGCTGATTCAGTTCGCGCCGATCATGGCGTTCCTGACAGAGAAAATGGAGCCGCACCAAGGCGCCGGAAAATGGGACATCAATGCAGCGCAATGATGAGTTTGTGCAGAGCGTAGCGAGATTGAGCCGGGTTAGATTTCTCACCGTGCTATCCATCGCAGCGATGAGCTGGGCTCTTGAAGGCGCCGCGAACGCCGAGACGATCACTGACGCCCTGAAGAAGGCTTATTTCAACAATCCCAACATCAACCAACAGCGCGCCGCGGTGCGCGCCAGCGACGAGAATTTGCCGAAGGCCCGCGCCGGGTTCCTGCCGACGATCAACGCCGAGGCGGATGTCGGGCTAGAAAATGAAAATCTGCAGGCCAACGGCGTTCCGGGTTCTTCGGCGGGTTTGGGTAATATTGGCACCAAGCCGCGCGGCTATGGGGTAACCGTCAACCAGAATCTCTGGAACGGCAATCGCACCATCAACGGCATGCGCCAGGCCGAGTCGGGCATCATGGCGGCTCGCGAACAATTGCGCCTGACCGAGCAGAGCGTGTTGCTCGACGGCGTCACCCATTACATGGACGTGCTGCGCGATACAGCGATCCTGTCGCTGGACCGCAACAACGTCGACGTGCTGGCGGAACAACTGCGTCAGACGAACGATCGCTTCAAGGTTGGCGAAGTTACGCGCACCGACGTCGCTCAGGCGCAAGCATCGCTGGCCGGCGCGCAGGCCGCGGCGCTGAGCGCGCAATCGAACCTGCAAACTTCGATCGCGAATTACAGGCAGACGATCGGCGAGGAACCGAAGAGCCTCGCGCCGGTCAAGCCGCTGTCAAAGCCGCTGCCGAAGTCGTTGGCTGCGGGGATATCGACCGCTTATGTCGAAAACCCCGCGATTACCGCGGCGCTGCATGGCGTCGACGTCGCCTCGCTCAACGTCAAAATCAGCGAGGGCGCGCTTTATCCAAGCCTCGGCCTCACCGGGCAGATCGCGCAACGTTACGATATTTCGGCCAATGCGCCGAATACACGCGCGGTCACGGCCTCGGTGGTCGGCCAGTTGACGATCCCGATTTACGATGGCGGGGCGACCTATGCGGGAACACGGCAAGCGAAGGAACAGCTCGGCCAGCAGGAATTGCAGGTCGATCTGCAGCGCAACCTTGTGCGGGCGGCGGTCGTCAGCGCCTGGGGCGCCAACCAGGCGTCGACCGGCGTGATCAAGTCCTCAACAGCGCAAGTCAACGCGGCCGAAGTCGCGCTGGCCGGCGTGCGCGAGGAGGCGAAGGTTGGCCAACGCACGACGCTCGACGTGCTCAACGCCCAGCAGACGTTGCTTAACGCGCGCGTTTCACATGTGACGGCTCAGCACGACCAGGTCGTCAACTCGTATTCTCTGCTCGCGGCCGTCGGACGGTTATCAACAACCAATCTTGGCCTCGCGCTGACGCAATACGATCCAAAAGTTCACTTCAATCAGGTGAAGGACAAGTGGTTCGGCCTTCGCACACCGGACGGACGCTGAGCTGAGAGGATCGACGCGGCAATAATCCATCGACGAACTCACGCCGACTCAGCTATCTCTAGGTCAGCGCCGTACCGGGATGAAGAACGGATCAGCCGGCGCTGACGCAAAGGCCCGCGAAGATGAACGCACCCAATCCGACTCCAGGCGAGCGCGACCTCGAAGCCTTGCGACGCGCCCAGCGAGCGCATGAACCTTCGATGGAGGAGATCCTAGCTTCGATCCGCAGCATCATCGCCGACGAGCGCGAGGCACCGCCCGCGCCGCGACCGGCGCCGGTCGCGGCGGGGCCGCAGATTGTTTACAGCAATCCCGCGTCGCCTGCCGCGCCGACCCAGCCTACCATAGCTTCGTTTGAGGCGCCGCGCGCCGCCAGCGCACCGGGGCCGACTGTCGTTTGGGATCGCACCGAAACCGAGCCGGTCGAAACTACTCCCGACCTTGCGCCCGTGCAGGAACTCGCTGACCCGCTGACGTCGGTGCACACCGATGACGCTGTTGCGGCGTCTTTTGGCGCATTATCTGCGAGCGTCGCGATGCACAGCACCGAGATGATCGAGAGTCTGACGCGCGAAATGTTGCGCCCGATGCTCAAGTCGTGGCTCGACGACAACCTCCCAAGCCTGGTCGAGCGCCTCGTTCGCGCCGAGATTCAGCGCGTCGCCAGGGGCGGGCGCTAAAGGGCGCGGAACTGGCGAGGGAACACGCTCGCTAACCTGCAACGACTGACCAAAGCTGCCTGATCGGGCTCGAATGAGGCCGCCCGCGCTCAGGCCGGTTGACATTCGCCGGGCCAGCCGCTTTTAAGCGCGAGTTGGAGGTTTTGGCGCTTTCTCGCGCATTCCTCGCTTCATTTACACTTACCCGGACGCGGGCGACCCTCGCTCTTCTCGGGCGATATGGGCGGTCGGATTCATGGAACAACGTTTCGAACCTGCTGCTGTGGAAGCCCGCATTTCCCAGCAATGGGAAGCCGCCGGGGCGTTTCGCGCCGGGCGTCCCGAGCGCGCCGGGGCGGAAACGTTCTGTGTCGTCATCCCACCGCCGAACGTCACCGGCAATCTGCACATGGGCCACGCGCTCAACAATACCTTGCAGGACATCCTGTGCCGCTATCATCGGATGAACGGCAAGGATGTGCTGTGGCAGCCGGGCACCGACCATGCCGGCATCGCGACGCAAATAGTCGTCGAACGCCAGTTGATGGAAAATCAGGAGCCGGGCCGGCGCGAGATGGGGCGCGAGAAGTTTCTCGAACGCGTATGGAAGTGGAAGAACGAGTCCGGCGGCGCGATCGTCAATCAGCTCAAGCGGCTGGGCGCATCCTGCGACTGGAGCCGCGAGCGCTTCACCATGGACGAGGGCCTGTCGAAGGCCGTCGCCAAGGTCTTCGTCGCCTTGCATCGCGACGGGTTGATCTACAAGGCCAAGCGCCTCGTCAACTGGGATCCAAAATTCCAGACGGCGATTTCCGATCTCGAAGTCGTGCAGGCCGACGTCAAGGGTTCGTTTAAATGGGCGCGCGCCGACAGCGCGCCGCTCGACGTTGCCACGTTGAGCAAGGTCCTTGATCGCAATGCGGGCGGGCATCTGTTTTATTTTGACTACCCTGTCGTCGACTCATTGGGCGAGCCGACGGGCGAATTCTTGACTGTCGCGACGACACGGCCTGAGACGATGCTGGGCGATACTGGCGTCGCGGTTCATCCAGAGGATGAGCGCTTCAGGCATCTCGTCGGCAAGCGCGTGCGACTTCCCCTCGTCGGCCGTCTCATCGCGATCATCGCCGACGAATATTCTGACCCAGAAAAGGGCACCGGCGCGGTCAAGATCACGCCAGCTCATGACTTCAACGACTTTGAAGTCGGCAAGCGACACGAAGCCGAAGGCGTGCGACAAATCAATATCCTGGATTCGGAAGCTCGCGTTCAACTGCAAGGCAATCTGGCTTTCTTCGACGGGTTGGACACCGCCGACCACGATTCCGCCCGGCTGGTCGCCACGCTCGACGGACAGGATCGTTTTGTCGCCCGCAAACGCGTCGTCGAAATGATGGCGCTGGCCGGGCTGCTGGCGAAGATCGAACCGCACGCCCATACCGTACCGCATGGCGACCGCTCGAACGTCGTGATCGAGCCGTGGCTCACCGACCAATGGTATGTCGACGCCAAGACTCTGGCGCAGCCGGCGCTGGCGGCCGTGCGCGAAGGGCGTACATTGTTTACCCCGGCCAACTGGCAGAAGACTTATTTCGAGTGGCTGGAAAACATCCAGCCGTGGTGCGTCTCGCGCCAGCTCTGGTGGGGTCATCAGATCCCGGCGTGGTACGCGCCCTGGGGTTCCGTCTACGTCGAGGAGACGGCGGAAGCCGCGTGCGCCGCGGGCCTCGCGGACGGCGTCGAGCGCGGCGCGTTGACGGCGGCTGAGGCTGACGCAATTGCGCAGGACCCCGAGCGGCTGGCGCAGACATTCACGCGCGACGAAGATGTCCTTGACACCTGGTTCTCGTCGGCGCTGTGGCCGTTCTCGACGCTGGGCTGGCCGGACGAAACGCCCGAGCTCAAGCGCTTTTATCCCACGCAAGTGCTCGTCACCGGCTTTGACATCATCTTCTTCTGGGTCGCCCGCATGGTGATGGCGACCAAGTACTTCACCGGACAGGTGCCGTTTCGCGAGGTCTACATCAACGCGATCGTGCGCGATGCGGAAGGCCAGAAGATGTCCAAGTCCAAGGGCAATACGCTGGACCCGCTGGATCTGATCGATGGCATCGAACTGGAACCGCTGGTGGCCAAGTCCACCGGTTCGCTGCTGATTCCACAAGTGCGCGAGAAGGTCGAGAAGCGCATCCGCCGCGATTATCCGGACGGTATTCCGGCGATCGGCACCGATGCGCTGCGTTTCACCTTCGCCGCGCTGGCCAGCTACAGCCGCACGATCAACTTCGACATCAAGCGCGCCGAAGGCTACAAGGCGTTCTGCAACAAGCTGTGGAATGCGGCGCGATACGTCCTTGGCGCCATGGGGGACACTCCAATACCAGAAGAAGCCGAAGCGCGCGGGGATTTGATGCCTCCGGGCACTGTCGTCGTAGCACCAGGCCAATGGCCAAACACGGAAGCCGAGCGTTGGATTCTTACCCGCCTCAAGCAGACGCTTGGCGAGGCCGAACAGCACTATGTGACGTACCGCTTCGACCTGTTGGCACAGACGCTCTACGAATTCGTCTGGAATGAGTATTGCGACTGGTTCATCGAATTCTCGAAGCCGTATCTCAACGCGAAGGTCGCCGTTGATCTGCAGGGTGAAGGCGATTCGAGGTCGCCAGATATTCAACATGTCGAGTCTTATCGCTACACCCTGCTTCACGTTCTGGAGTCGGTGCTGCGCGCGCTGCATCCGCTGATCCCGTTCACCACCGAGGAGATCTGGCAATCGGTGGCGCCCAGGCTCGGCCTCACCGAAGCCAGCCTGATGCAGCGGCCGTGGCCGCGCGCGGACGAGATCGTGGCCGATGATGCGGCGACCGCCGAGATCGAGTGGTTCAAGAACGTGCTTGGTGGCATCCGCAGGATCCGCTCGGAGATGAACATCTCGCCCGCCAAGACGATCCCGCTGCTGCTTGCCGATGGCGACGCCAGCGATCGCGTGCGCGTCGCCAAGTTCGCCACGCAGATCAGCTTTCTCGCCCGCGTCGAGGCGCCGCAATGGATCGAAGCAGGGGCCGAAGAACCCGCTGCCGCAGCCGCCGTGGTCGGCAGCTTGCGCGTGATGATTCCGCTGGCCGGATTGATCGATCTGGACGCGGAGAAAATCCGGCTGGCCAAGGAGATCACGCGCATTGCTGGTGAAATCAGGAAATGCGAAGGCAAGCTCGGCAACGCCAATTTCGTCGCCAACGCACCTGCCGAAGTGGTCGAACAGGAGCGCCAGCGCATCACCGACTGGAACACCACGCTGACCGCGCTGCGCGAGCAGGCGGCGAAGTTGCAGGGGTGAATCGCGCCCCTCTCCCGCTTGCGGGAGAGGGGTTGGGGAGAGGGGCTTTTCGCACGCCGAAAAGACGAAAAG
>JAYUFK010000099.1:0-2197 GCA_043739325.1 Methylocapsa sp.
CTTGGACGGCGCCGCGCTTTTTTTTGGCAATTTCCAAACGATTTGAGTCAAAAGAGTCGCCCAGGAGATTTCTCCTTGTCGCCGCACTTTTCTATGAGCCGGTCATACCTTGGTCTTGATTGTTAGATAGATGAATAAATGTTCACCGGCGGCAGACAGGGAGGCCTTTCATGATTGTGCGTGAGATCGTTCATACCTGCTCCAACGCGCATGTGGCGCGCGCGGCTCTCGCGTCGATCGGCGGGGAATTTGCTCGCCATTTTGCCGCAAAGGCGTCGAGTCGCAATTTGCCCGCGGGCGTTCTGGCGGCAAAACTCGTGAAGGAATTCGCGCGCAATGCTGGCGATGAGGAATGGGAATGCATCGATGAAGCGGTCCGCCGCGCCGATCAGCCGATCCTTTCGGGTCTGCGGTACATTCTGACGAATGGGCTGCGGGATCGCGCCCAGCCTGACGAGACGATCGAAGGCGCGCCGCCAGCGTGGATGTGCGGAGCGCAACTGGCAGGAGCCTGCCGGAATTGACCCCTCGGCGGGGAGGCCGGGCATGAGTTTCGCCCGACGTCGGCGCGCCCCTTGGCGTACAGCGCGTAATCGGCGAAGGTGACGGACCAGCTTGCCCGCGTCAGGCGGCCGCGCTGACTGACACCAAGGGCCAAGCGTTCCCGCTATGACTTTCATCGGCATCGACTGCGGGACTTCAGCGCTCAAGGCTGTGCTCGTCGACGACAATCAGACAATCCTCGCCAGCGCAGTCCAAACGTACGCACCGAGCCATCCAGAACCGCGCTGGTCGGAACAAGATCCCGACGACTGGCGCGAAGCGATGTTCGCGGCGCTGGCCAGCCTGTCACATCAGGCGCCGGCGGCGACGGGCGCTCTGCGCGGCATCGGATTTTCCGGACAGATGCATGGCGCCGTCCTGCTCGACGCAGGGGACAAGCCTTTGCGCCCGGCGATCCTGCATAACGACACCCGCGCCTTCGACGAAGCGAGCGAACTCGCGAGGTGTCGCCCGGAACTGGCTGGGCTCCTTGGCGTCAAGCCGATGGCCGGGTTTACCGCGCCCAAGGTCCTCTGGCTGCGCAAGCACGAACCCGAGACGCTGGCGCGATTGTCGTGTTTGCTGCTCCCCAAGGACTATCTCAGACTTTGCCTGACTGGCGACAAAGCCACCGACATGAGCGACGCGGCAGGGGCCTGGCTGCTCGACGAGGCCAATCGCCGATGGTCGTCCGAAGCATTGGACGCGATTGGATTGCCGCCGTCCGCGGTGCCGCGCCTTGCCGAGGGCTCGGACGCTGTAGGGACACTGCGCGATGAGATCGCGGCGCGGTTTGGATTTCCGCGCGGCGTTATTGTCGCGGCGGGCGGCGGCGACGCGGCTGTCGGGGCGATCGGCATTGGCGCCATCGGGGCAGGGCGCGCCTATATTTCGCTCGGCACGGCGTCGCAGTTGATCGTCGCGGGCGACGATTATCGCGCCGCGTCGCCCGAAAAGCTTGTCCATTGCTTCGCCCATGCCTTGCCCGGCCGATGGTATCGCATGGCGGCGATGCTCAACGGCGCGGCGGCGCTGGCCTTCGCCGGGCGGTTGTTTGGCGCGAGCGCGGCGGAATTGGAGCGCGAGGCCGCGCAGGACTATCGCGGCCCAGGCGAAGCGCTGTTCCTGCCGTATCTCTCGGGCGAGCGCACGCCGCACGACGATCCGCATGCGCGCGGCGTTTATTTCGGCCTGTCGGAAGCGACCGGCCGAGCCGATCTGGCGCGCGCCACGATGGAAGGCGTCGCCTATACGCTCGCCGATGCGCGCGATTGCGTCGAGGACGGCGGCCAGGCGCTCGGGCAGATCGGCCTTATAGGCGGGGGCTCGAAAAGCGCCCTATGGACGCGAATGATCGCGGCGGCGACGCGGCGCCCGATCGCGCGCTATCACGACGGCGAGACGGGCCCGGCGTTCGGCGCGGCCCGGTTGGCGCGCCTTGCCGTGACTGGCGAGGCGCCCGAGGCGGTATGTCCGGCGCCTGAAATCCGCGATGTCACCGAGCCGGACCCGGCGCTGGTCGAGCAGTTCGCTCCAAAGCTGGCGCGGTTTCGCAGCCTTTATCGCGCGCTCAAGCCGGAGTTCGCCGCTCTGGCCTGACCGCCGCCGCCGCGCTTATCCCTCACCCTGACCTAACGAAGCCGCCGGCAAGCCA
>JAYUFK010000100.1:0-16764 GCA_043739325.1 Methylocapsa sp.
AGCGAATGCTCCGCCGCGAAAACGACCATCATGCGATCCCTGACCCCGCCAGATATTCCCGCGCCGCTCGCCCGCTACTCGCATGGCGTGGAAGTTCCCGCGGGCGCCCGGCTGGTGTTCTGCTCGGGCCAGCTTGGCATCGGCGCCGATGGGACCGTGCCGGAAGACGTCGGGGCGCAGGCGCGACTATGCTTTCAGGCGATCACGGCGATCCTGAAAGAGGCCAGCATGGGCCTTGAAGACCTCGTGCGGCTCAACGCCTACGTGACCTCGCCTGACTATCTGCAAGGCTATATGCGGGTGCGCGATGAATTCGTGAGCAATCCGCCGCCGGCTTCGACATTGATGATCGTCAGCGGCTTCGCGCGTCCGCAATTCAGGATAGAGATCGAGGCCATCGCGGCGCGCGCGCCGTGAGCGCGGCAACGAGGAAATAGCAATGCTGCCGACCAAACTCTGGGCCGAAATGAGCTGGAAGGATTTTCAGCGCGCCGACATGGCCAAGGCTATCGCGGTGCTGCCGGTGGCGGCGATCGAGCAGCTCGGGCCGCATCTGCCTGTCGGCGTCGACACGTTTATCAACGAAGGCTATCTCGCGCGGGCGATCGCGCGCACGCCGGCGGAATTGCCGGTGCTGTTCCTGCCGGTGCAGACGATCGGCAAATCCAACGAGCATATTGAATTTCCCGGCACGCTGACTTTGTCGATGGAGACTTTGACGCGGGCATGGACGGAGATTGGCGAGAGCATCGCGCGCACCGGCTGCCGCAAGCTCGTGTTTGTCAATTCGCATGGCGGCAATGTTCCGGTCATCGATGCGGTCGCGCGCGAATTGCGCGTGCGCCACGCCATGCTTGTCGTCAATTCGGCGTGGAGCCGGTTCGGCTATCCCGACGGCATGTTCCCGCCAAAGGAGCGCTCGCATGGCATTCACGCCGGCGACGCCGAAACCTCGCTGATGCTGGCCTTCAGACCCAAGAGCGTGCGGATGAACGAAGCGCGCGATTTTGTCAGCGCGGCCGTCGATATGGAGCGCGAGTTCACCTGGCTGCGCGCGACGGCGCCGATCGGCATGGGCTGGATGTCGAGCGATCTGCATCCCGATGGCGCGATGGGCAACGCTTCCATCGCCACGGCGGAAAAGGGCGAGGCCTGCGCCGACTATGGCGCGACGGCGTTCATCGAATTGCTCGAGGATGTCGCGTCGTTCGATCTGTCGCGCCTCGGCAAGGGCCCGCTCGGCTGACCCGTGCCCAAGCCCGATTTCGCCCACGAGAGCCGCCTGCTTCGTGCGGGCATGGCCTACATCGCCGGGGTCGACGAGGTCGGGCGCGGCGCGTTGGCGGGCCCGGTGGCGGTTGCCGCCGTCATCCTCGATCCCGATGATTTGCCTGTGGGAATCGACGATTCCAAGGCGTTGAGCGCGAAACGACGTGGCGCAGCCTTCGCGGCGATCATGGCGAAAGCCCGCGCGGTCGCCGTCGCCACGGCAAGCGCCGGCGAGATCGACGCGCTCAACATTCGCGGCGCGACGCTTCTGGCCATGCGCCGCGCGGTCGGCGGCTTGGCCATTCCCGCAAGTTTCGCGCTGATCGACGGGCGCGACATTCCGCCCGGACTTTTTTGTCCCGCCCAAGCGATTATCAAGGGCGACGCGTCGAGCTTGTCGATCGCGGCGGCCTCGATTGTGGCGAAGGTGTGCCGCGATGCGATGATGACTCGGCTCCACGCACTCTACCCGGCCTATGGCTTCGCCGCGCACGTAGGCTATGGCACAGCGCAACATTTACAAGCGCTTAAGACTCACGGCGCGACGCCGCTTCACCGGCTTTCCTTCGCCCCTTGCAGCAATCCCGCATAGCAAAACCGCGGGTTCTTGGGAAAACTTCGAAAAGCTTTCGAAATCATTGATTTATTGTGATTTTTTTGCGGCGCAGACCCGTGCGAAAACGACACATCGCGCGCCGGGCATGGCTAACCCGGCCTTTACTTAAAATGCGACATATTCCTCCGCGTCAGTAGCGTTTGAGTGGTTGCGTAAATGCGTTCTTCCCGCGCCGGGATTGCCGGTCGATCCGCCCAGCTTCAGGTTTTGCGTACTGGGGAAAGGTCGATCCGGCGTCCCGCCGCGTTCGCGCCGCCGCCGCGCGACGCGATCATTCTGGGCGACTGCATTGAAGAGCTGAACAAGCTGCCCCCCGGCAGCATTGACCTCGTGTTCGCCGATCCGCCCTATAATCTCCAGCTCGAAGGCGCGCTTTCGCGGCCTGATCAGAGCGTTGTCGACGCGGTCGACGACGACTGGGACAAATTCGCGAATTTTGCCGAATACGATAGTTTCACGCGAGACTGGCTCGGGGCTGTCCGCCGCGCGATGAAGCCCGAGGCGACGATTGTCGTTATCGGTTCGTATCACAACATTTTTCGCGTCGGCGCGATCATGCAGGATCTGGGGTTCTGGATTCTCAACGACATTGTCTGGCGCAAGGCCAACCCGATGCCGAATTTTCGCGGCCGGCGCTTCACCAACGCGCATGAGACGATGATCTGGGCCGCCCGCAGCGCGCAGGCCAAGGCCTATACGTTTAATTATGAAGCGCTGAAGGCCGGCAATGAAGACAGCCAGGCCCGTTCCGACTGGTTCCTGCCGATTTGCACCGGCGCGGAACGCCTGAAGGACGCGGCTGGACGAAAAACCCATCCGACGCAAAAGCCGGAGGCGCTGCTGGCCCGCGTGTTGCTCGCCGCGTCGAACGCGGGCGATCTGGTGCTCGATCCGTTCTTCGGCTCGGGCACGACCGGCGCCGTCGCGCGCCGCCTGCATCGCTCGTTTATCGGCATCGAACGCGATCCCGTCTACGCCGCCGCCGCGCGCAAACGCATCGACGCGGTCGAGCCGTTGCCGATCGACGCGATTGCGCTGGCGCCGACAAAGCGCAGCGAGCCGCGTGTGGCGTTTTCCAGCGTCATCGAGGCCGGGCTTATTCGCGGGGGTGAGATGCTGTTCGATTCGCGCCGCCGCCACTCGGCGCTGGTGCGCGCCGATGGCTCGGTGATGCTGGGGCCGGCGATCGGCTCGATCCACAAGATCGGCGCGTTGGCTCAAGGTTTGCCGGCCTGCAACGGCTGGACATACTGGCATGTCGAGCGGGCGAGCGGGCTGACGTCGATCGACGATTTTCGCACCAATATCCGCGCCATGATGCGCCAGGCGGCACAGTAGGGGCTATTTGGCGCGTCGTTTGGCGGGGCGTTTTGGGGTGGGCAGATCGCGCGCCCAGGCGAAGAATACTTCGCCCTGGCTCTCTTCCGTATCCAGCCACAACATCGGCACATCGGGAAACGCCGCTTCGACCTGCGTTCGCCCGCGGCCGACTTCGCAGATCAGCGCGCCGTCTTCGCTCAGATGCGCGCCGGCCTCATTGATGATTGTCCGCACGAGCCCGATCCCGTCAGCGCCGCCGTCGTGCGCCATGCGCGGTTCGGCGGCGAATTCCGGGGGAAAAGCGTCGAGCGCTTCAGCGGCGACATAGGGCGGGTTGGTGAGGATGACATCGTAGCGTCGCTCGCCAATCGGCGCGTACAAATTGCCCTGGTGCAGCGCGATGCGATCGGTCAGATGATGTTCGGCGACATTGCGTCTGGCGACTTCGAGCGCGTCGGGCGAGAGATCGACCGCATCGACAAGGGCGTTGGGAAATACCCGCGCGGCGAGAATCGCCAGCGATCCGCCCCCGGTGCAGAGATCGAGCACATGCGCGACTTCGTCGGGGCGTTCGATCACGCCGCCCTCGCCGACAAGGGCGCCGAACAGCAGTTCGCCGATAAAACTGCGGGGAACGATCACCCGCTCGTCGACATAGAACCGCTCGCCCTGGATGTAGGCGCGGTTCAGCAGATAGGCGGCCGGCTTGCGCTCGTTGACCCGGCGCTCGATCAGGTCGTTGAGGCGCAGGCGCTCGGGCATCGTCAGGCGGGCGTCGAGAAACGGCTCCAGCCTGTCGATCGGCAGATGCAGCCCTTCGAGCACGATGAACGCCGCTTCGTCGAAAGCGTTTGTCGTGCCGTGCCCGTAAGCCAGTTCGGCTTCGTTGAAACGGCTGACGGCATAGCGCAGCCAGTCGCGCAGCCGGGTGAAACTGTCGAGCCTCGCGGTCGTCGAAGATTTGTCTTTGATGGGCATCGCGAGACTCAAAAAATAATGGCCGGGGCAAGCCCGGCCATTATGAAATCCGTTTGAGCGCCGAGGCGCGCATTTGTCGGACGCTTACTTGCCCTTCTTGCATTCTTCGCGGAACTTCTTGCGGTCCTTGCCGTGGAGGCCCTTGGCGTCGGCTTCCTTCGTGCACTCGACCGACTTGGCCGAATGCGTGCCAGCGGCCATCGGCGCGGCGGTAGGAGCCATCGGCTTGGCGGCGGGAGCAGCTTCAACCGCGAGGGCGACGCCGCCCATCATCATGGCGCTGAAGGCGAAGGCGGAAATGACAGTGCTGAGTTTCATGGTCAAAAATTCTTTCCGGGTTTGATCAGTATTTGGGAGTTTGCGAGGACCCCACGCCCAAGCCAAGCCTGCCAAAATCGCCTTATAGGTCGGCGCCGCCCCGCGCACAAGCGGCGCTTGCCTTCGCTGCGCAATAGATATAAAGATATGTTTATGTCTAACAAGCCAATCAATCAACCGTCGGGTCTGACCTTCGAAACCCTGCTCGCCTGCCTCGAAGCGGCGGCGGAGACGACGCGGCTGCGCCTGCTCGGGCTGCTGTGCGAGGCCGAACTCACGGTTAGCGAGCTGGTTGCGATTCTAGGCCAGTCGCAGCCGCGCATTTCGCGTCACCTCAAGTTGCTGGTCGAGGCCGGGCTGGCGGAGCGACATCGTGAGGGCGCCTGGGCGTTTTTCCGCCTCTCCGAAAGCAACGGCGCCCTGGCGCGCGATCTGATCGCCCGCATCGACGCCGCCGATGGCGTGCTCGCCGCCGACCGCGCCCGCCTGCAAATGACGCGCGAGGCGCGCCGCCGCCAGGCCAGCGCCTATTTCGCCCAGCGCGCGGCGGATTGGGACAGCATCCGCGCCCTGCACGCCTCCGAGGAGCGCGTCGAAGCTGCGGTGCGCGCGATGATTGGCGCAAAAAAGTTTGGCGCCTTGCTCGATCTTGGCACCGGCACCGGCCGCATGATCGAACTGATCGCCCCGCTGGCGGAGCGCGCCGTCGGCATCGACCAAAGCCCGGCGATGCTGGCGATCGCCCGTTCGCGCATCGAGTCGGCGGGCCTGCGCAATGTTCAACTGCGTCAGGGCGACATTTACGCCGCGCCGGTCGAACGCGATTCCTATGACGTCGTGATCGTCCATCAGGTGCTGCACTTCCTTGACGATCCAGCGCGCGCCCTGCGTGAAGCCGCAGGCGCGTTGCGGCCCGGCGGTCGCCTCATCGTTGTGGATTTCGCCGCGCATGGCGAAGAATTTTTGCGCGAGGATTTCGCGCATCGGCGTCTGGGATTCACGGTGGAAGAGATCGAGACGTTTCTGGCCGAAGCCGGCCTTGTCGGCGCGCGCCATCAATTGATCGCGCCGGCGCCGGGCGAGCCGGACAAACTCACCGTGGTCCTGTGGCAGGCGCAGGATCCCCGCATCATCGCCGACGCGCTGCCGCGCCTTGCCATGGAGACGGCTTGATGTCGATCGCTTCGCCGCGCCTCAGCCGCAATCGGGCGCCAATCCGCGTCTCCTTTGAGTTCTTTCCGCCCAAGACCGACGAGATGGAAAAAGCGTTGTGGGAATCGATCGCCCGGCTTGAGCCGCTCAACCCCAATTTCGTTTCTGTCACTTACGGCGCGGGCGGCACAACGCGCCAGCGCACGCATGCGACAGTCGAGCGCATCGCGCGCGAAACAACGCTGCGACCCGCCGCGCATCTGACCTGCGTCGGCGCGACGCGCGATGAAATCAACGAAGTGATCCGCGATTACAAAGCAGCGGGCGTGCATCACATCGTCGCGCTGCGCGGCGATCCCCCGGGCGGTATCGACGCGCCGTATCAACCTTTGCCGGACGGCTATCAATCGGTCGACGAACTTGTTTACGCCATCAAGACGATCGGCGATTTTGAAGTTTCTGTGGGAACCTATCCCGAGAAACATCCGCAAAGCCCGAACATCCTGCACGACGTCGAAATGCTGAAGCGCAAGGTCGACGCGGGCGCCGATCGCGCGATCACGCAGTTCTTTTTCGACAACAGCGTTTACCTGCGTTTTCTCGATGTCGCCGCCGCCGCGGGCATCAAGATCCCGATCGTGCCGGGCATCGTGCCGGTGCAGAATTTCAAGCAGACGGCGAATTTCGCCAAGCGCGCCGGCGCGAGCATTCCGGCCTGGCTCGCCGAGCGCTTCGAGGGTCTCGACGACGATCTCGCAACTCGGCGTCTCGTCGCGGCGGCGGTATGCGCCGAGCAGGTGATCGATCTGATCGACCACGGCGTCGAGGATTTGCACTTCTACACGATGAACCGCGCCGATCTGGTCTACGCGATTTGTCATCTTATCGGCCTGCGCGCGGGAGATCGCGAAGCGCCGGCGTCATGGGCGTTGGCGCAGGCGGGCGCGGCAAAAGTTGCAGAATCAATTGTGCTGCCGATGACGCGTTGAAAGCGCCTACTGCAACTGACGCGGAATCGAACGTCCGAAGGTCAGCGCGCCGAACGCGAACAACGCGACGTAAGCAGCGAACAGCAAACCTGTGGTCAGAACGAGCACGCTTTCCTTACGCAGCATCGCGAAGGGGTAAAGTTCAAACGCATAGTGGTAGATGATCGGCCCCGCCAACGCCAGCGCGCCGCATGCGAACAGCGTGATCGCGATGTTCTCGATCAGCTTCGCGTCCGGCCGCATCCATTTCCAGCGTAGCCCGAGCACGATCAGCAGGGTGAAATTGATCCACGCGCCAGCCGCCGTGGCGAACGCCAGACCCGTCGCGCCCGCCGATTTATAGAGCGCGAGTTTCAGCGACAGATTGACCACAAGCCCGGCGAAGAAACACAGCATCGGCGTGCGCGTATCGCCGCGCGACTGAAAACTCGCGACCAGCGAGCGAATGACCACCATCGGGAGCAGCCCAAGGCCATAGGCGGCGAGCACCAGACCGGATCGATACGCCGCGTTGTCGTCGAAGGCGCCGCGTTGAAACGCCGCGCGGATGATCTCCTCGGGGAGGGTGAGGAACATCGCGAGAAACGGCGCGCTCAATGCCAGCGTCAGCGCGATCGACCGATTTTGCGCATGCGCGGCGCCCGCCTCGTCGCCCCTTGCGACGCGCCGGCTCATCTCCGGCAACAGCACCGTGCCGGCGGCGACGCCGATGACGCCGAGCGGCAATTGATACAGCCGTTCGGCATAGTTGAGCGTCGCGATAGAGCCGGTGGGAAGCCACGAAGCGAGAATCGAATCGAGCAGGATAGCGATTTGCTGTCCGGCGGAACCGATGACCGCGGGCCCGAGCGCGCCGAAAAACCACTTCACGTCTTTATCGAGGCGCGGCAGCGCGAGACCTTCGAGCACGCCGCGCCGCCACGCTGTCGCGACCATCAGCGCGAGCTGCGCGGCGCCCGACGCCAGCACACCCCAACTCGCGGCGACGCCAGCATTGGGAAACAGAAACGCGATGAGGAGAAAGCCGATGACAAAGAGATTCAGCAGCACCGAAGCGAACGCGCCCGCGGCGAAATAGCCATGCGCGTTGAGCGTGCCGGTGTGCATGATCGCCAGCGTGACGAACGCCAGATAGGGAAACGTGATCCGCATCATCTGGACGACGTAGCCGTATTTGACGGGATCGGATTCGAAGCCCGGCGCGATGATCGCGATGAACGACGGCGTGAAGAGATAGAACAGGCCGAGGAGGATGGCCTGTGAAATCAGCAACATTGTAAAAACCTTGCTGGCGAACAGTTTCGCCGGCGCTGGGCCCTGTTGTTCGAGCACGCGCGAATAGCTCGGCACATAGGCCGAACTGAAGGCGCCCTCGCCAAAAATCGTGCGAAACGTGTTGGGCAGGCGCAGCGCGATAAAATACGCGTCGGCGAGAACGCCAGCGCCCATGATCGCGCTGATCATCATGTCGCGAATAAAGCCCGTCAGGCGCGACAGGGCGGTAAAGGCGCCGACGGAAAAGAAATTGCGAACCATGCGCTAGGCGCGCCTCTCCATGTCCTGCCGCCAGGGCCGGTTATGCCTAACGCTTTGGTAATTTCGCGTTAAGATGAGGGTTTATTGAGGCGAATTGCAGGGTGCGCCCTGTTGGGACCGAAAATGCGAACAGTCGATATTCATGAAGCACGGAAAAACCTGTCGCGCTTGATCGAGGCGGCCGCCAGCGGCGAGGCCTTTATCATCGCCAAGGACGGCAAGCCAATGGTGAAAGTTGTGCCGCTGGACCAGCCAAAGGCGGTCCAGCGTCTTGGATTCATGGAAGGCAAATTTGCCGTCCCTGACGATTTCGATGCGATGGGACGCGGCGAGATCAGGCGTTCGTTCGGCCTTGGCGATTGAAGCTGCTGCTCGAAGCCTATCTGACCGCTGCCGCCTATCAACAAGGACCCGTTCGATCGCATGCTCGTCGCCCAGATGCAGGTCGAGGGAATTCTGTTGGTGACGGCGGATGAAACGGTCGCCAAATATCCCGGCTCGATCCGATTAGTCTGAAGCTTTTCGAATGATTCAGCAAAATAAACGGCAGGCGGACACTTGCGGCTACGTTCTGCTATAACGCGCCGCGGCCGCGAAATTCGACGCGCGCAAAGATTCATGCGGATGCGCCATGATGGCGGTTGAGGATAACGACCGGCGGGCGAAATCCAATGTCGTGCGTCTCGCGTTGGGCGTCGCGCTGGCGGGGGCCAATGGCGCGGCGATCTTCGCCACCGGCGGCATTATCGGCGCGCAGCTCGCGCCCGACCCCTCGCTGGCGACGCTGCCGCTGTCGTTCTTTGTTGTTGGCCAGGCCTTTGGCGCGTTGCCCGCCGGCGCGATCGCGCGCACCCGGGGCCGCCGCGTCGTCTTCGTCCTCGGCACGGGTCTTGGCTGTCTCTGCGGCCTGCTCGCCGCGCTGGCGATCGTGCGCGGCATCTTCAGCCTGTTTTGTTTCGCGACATTTTTGGGCGGCGTTTATGGCGCGGTGGCGCAAACCTATCGCTTCGCCGCCGCCGACGGCGCCAGCCCGGCGTTCCGATCGCGCGCGGTTTCCTGGGTGATGGCAGGCGGCGTGCTGGCCGGCGTGCTGGGGCCGCAACTCGTCACCTGGACGATGAACTTCTGGCAGCCCTACCTCTTCGCCATGAGTTTTCTGGCGCAAGCCGCGGTGGCGCTTGTCGCCATGGCGATCGTCGCGCGGGTCGATCTCGACAAGCCGACCGCCACGGAGATCGCCGGCGCGCGGCCGCTGGCCGAAATCGTCAGGCAACCGGCGTTCGTTGGCGCGGCGCTTTGCGGCGTCGTCGCCTATGCCTTGATGAACCTGGTGATGACGTCCGCGCCGCTGGCGATGCAGTTCTGCGGCTTCGGCCCGGCCGATTCCAACTTGGTCATCCAATGGCACATCGTCGCGATGTATCTGCCGAGCTTCTTCACCGGCGCGCTGATCGCGCGCTTTGGCGCCCCGGCAATCGTCGCAACCGGCCTTGCCGCAATCGCCGGCGCGGCGGCGGTCGGACTGGCGGGCATCAGTCTGACGCATTTCTCGATTGGCCTGATCCTGCTCGGCGCCGGCTGGAATTTCGGCTTCATCGGCGCCTCGGCGATGGTGCTTGAGACGCATCGGCCATCCGAGCGCACCAAAGTGCAGGCGTTCAACGACTTCCTCGTGTTCGGCACGATGACCGTCGGCTAGTTCTCATCGGGGCAGTTGCTCGCGCTGTACGGCTGGGCGAGCGTCAACTGGGTGGTGTTCCCGCCAGTGGTCCTGGGTTTGGCCATGCTGGCGCTTGCGGCATGGTCGCGGCGCGCGGCGTTCGCGGCGGCGGAGTGAGGGGCGTTGAGCGCGGCGGAAGTTTCCTCAAACATTTCAATGCCTGGACACAAATGTCTTTGCGATAATCCGAAGTAGATTTATCATTCAATTGTCGGCTTTCCGGCGATGGCGACAGGCGTTCGGGCAGGCGCCTTGTGTGCGAAAAACGATTCAGACGGCGGGAAAACGCATCGCAAGCCTTTGAAATGACGCGATCGCCTACTGAAAACCGCCTCGCGGCGCCAGCCCATCGAGAGCCTTTTCACCGGCCGGGCGATACCCTAAGACAAGACGGCGATCCTCCTGCCCACCAGCCAAGCCGCCGCCATGCGTCCCATCGTCCTCGCCGTCGCGATCACCGGTTCGGTAGCGCGCAAGAAAGACAATCCCGCGCTGCCGGTGACGCCGGCCGAGCAGATCGAATCGACGCATCAGGCGTTCGAGGCCGGCGCGACGCTGGTGCATATCCATGTGCGCAATCCGGATGAGAGTTCGTCGTCCGATCCGGCGCTGTTCGCTGCGGTGCAGGAGGGCGTACGAAAACATTGCCCCGGCATGATCGTGCAGTTTTCCACCGGCGGGCGCGGGCGCGATCAGGCCGCGCGCGGCTCTGCGCTGTATCTCAAGCCCGACATGGCCTCGCTGTCCACCGGCTCGGTGAATTTTCCCAGCATCATTTACGAAAACTCCGCCGCGCTGGTCGAGGACCTCGCGGCGAAAATGCGCGACAACGGCGTGCGGCCGGAGATCGAGATTTTCGACCTCTCGCATATCCATGGCGCGCGGCGGCTTGTCGAAGCCGGGCTGATGGATGAAAAGCCGCATGTGCAGTTTGTCATGGGCGTCAAGAACGCCATGCCGGCGCACGAGCATCTGCTCGACATCCTGCTGAACGAAACGCGCCGCACCTTGCCGCAGGCGACATGGACGGCGGCGGGCATCGGCGCGTTTCAGACCAACGTGATGGAATGGGCGCTGGCGCGCGGGGCCGACGCCTTGCGCACCGGCCTCGAAGACAATATTCGGATAGCCAAGGACCGCCTGGCGGAAAGCAACGCCGAACTGGTCGAAGTCGCGGCGGCGCTGTGCGGCAAGCATGGCGCGCGGCCGGCGACGCCGGCGGAAGCGCGCGCGATGCTGGGTTTGCGGGCGGCGTAAGGCTGGTCGGCGCGCACTGACTATTGAGGGACGACAAAAATGCGAAAAGTCTATTCCGACGCCGATGCCGCGCTGGCCGGGGCGATCAAGGACGGCATGACGATCATGTCGGGCGGCTTCGGCCTGTGCGGCATTCCCGACGCGCTGATCGAAGCGATCAAGGCGTCCGGCGCCAAAAACCTGACGGTGATTTCCAACAACGCCGGCGTCGACGGGGTCGGTCTTGGCATCCTGCTCGAGACGCGGCAGATCCGGAAAATGATCGCCTCGTATGTCGGCGAGAACAAGCTGTTCGCGCAGCAGTTCCTGTCGGGCGAACTTGAGCTTGAGTTCAACCCGCAGGGCACTTTGGCCGAGCGCATTCGCGCCGGCGGGGCCGGCATTCCAGCGTTCTTCACCCGCACTGGCGTTGGCACGGTCATCGCCGAGGGCAAGGAAGTGCGGAATTTCGATGGCGAGGAGTATGTGATGGAGCGCGGCCTTGTCGCCGACATCGCCATCGTCCACGCGTGGAAGGGCGACACCGAGGGCAATCTCGTCTACCGCAAGACCGCGCGCAATTTCAATCCGATGATGGCGAGCGCGGCCAGGCTGACGATCGCGCAGGTCGAGCACCTGGTCGAAGCGGGTTCGATCGATCCCGATCACATCATCACGCCTGGCATTTTCGTGCAGCGCATCGTGCATGTCGCCAATCCCGCCAAACGCATCGAACAGCACACCGTGCGCAAACGCACAGCAGCCTGAAGGATTTCGCAACATGGCCTGGACCCGTGAACAAATGGCGGCGCGCGCCGCAAAGGAATTGCGCGACGGTTTTTACGTCAACCTCGGCATCGGCATCCCCACGCTGGTGTCGAACTACATCCCCGAGGGCATGAGCGTTCAGCTGCAGAGCGAGAACGGCATGCTCGGCATGGGGCCGTTTCCGTATGATGGCGAGGAAGACGCCGACCTCATCAACGCTGGCAAGCAGACGGTGACCGAACTGCCGACCACGAGCTTCTTCTCGTCCGCCGATTCCTTCGCGATGATCCGCGGCGGCCACATCGATCTCGCCATTCTGGGCGCGATGCAGGTGGCGGAAAATGGCGACCTCGCCAACTGGATGATCCCCGGCAAGATGGTCAAGGGCATGGGCGGCGCAATGGACCTCGTCGCTGGCGTCAAGCGCATCGTCGTGGTGATGGAGCATTCGGCCAAGGACGGACCAAAGCTGCTGCACCATTGCAATCTGCCGCTGACCGGCAAGCACGTCGTCGACCTCGTCATCACCGATCTGGGCGTCTTCAGCATCGACAAGCACGGCAAGGACGGCATGGCGCTGATCGAACTCGCCGACGGCGTCGGGCTCGACGAGATCAAGGCAAAGACAGAGGCGACTTATAGGGTGGCGCTGAAGTAGTTAATGAAGAGCAAAAGTGGCGCAGGCCGATAAATTCAAATAAGATGTTTCAATGAGCGCAGAACCCGAAAGCCTGATCCTTCGCCTGCTGCGCGACATGCGCGCCGAGATGGCGACCAAGAGCGACATCGCCGAGTTGAAATCCGAGCTTAAATCGGACATGCACTCGCTGCGGGCCGACGTTGCCGCTGACTTTATTGCGGTCCGCAAGGAATTTGGCGAGCAGATCGTCGGACTGCGCCGCGCCGTGATCGAATATCATACTTCGGTCATTGGTCATGGTATCATCATCAGCGATCTCGAAGCTCGCGTGCGCCGGGTGGAACAACATCTCAATCTTCCATCTTTGGAGCCCCACTAGATACGTCCCCGATGAACGCCGGAATGGCGTTCATCAAGGACGCGCAATTGCTCCTCCTGCGGTTTTCCGCCGAGATGTCCTTGAGCTCGCGAATTTGAAAGGCCTCCTATGACCGCCCTCCGTTCCCGCATTGGCGAAGTCACCGAACGCATCGCGCGACGCAGCCATGACAGCCGCAAGCGCTATCTCGATGGCGTGGCGCGTTATGCCGATAAGGCGCCGACGCGCAAGAAGCTTGGCTGCGCCAATTTCGCGCATGGCTTTGCCGCCTGCGGCCCCGGCGACAAGGCGGCGATCCGCGACGGCGACGGGCCCAATCTGGGGATCATCACCACCTACAACGACATGCTCTCGGCGCATCAGCCCTTCGAACGATTTCCCGAGATCATCAAGCGCGCCGCGCGCGAGGCAGGCGGCACGGCGCAGGTTGCCGGCGGCGCGCCGGCGATGTGTGACGGCGTCACGCAGGGCGAGGCCGGCATGGAATTGTCGCTGTTCTCGCGCGACGTAATCGCGCTCTCCACCGCCGTCGCGCTTTCGCATCAAATGTTCGACGCGGCGGTCTATCTCGGCGTCTGCGACAAGATCGTGCCGGGACTGCTGATCGGCGCGCTGTCTTTCGGCCATTTGCCCGCTATCTTTTTGCCCGCTGGGCCGATGACGTCAGGCCTCTCCAACGACGAGAAATCTAAGACCCGTCAGCTCTATACCGAGGGCAAGATCACCCGCGCGGCGCTGCTGGAAGCCGAGGCGAAGGCCTATCACGGGCCGGGCACCTGCACGTTCTACGGCACCGCCAACACCAACCAGATGCTGATGGAGATCATGGGCCTGCATCTGCCCGGCGCGTCCTTCATCAATCCCAACACGCCGCTGCGCGATGCGCTCACGGAAATGGGGGCCAAGCGCGCATTGGAGCTGACGGCGCAGGGCAATTCCTACACGCCGATCGGCCATGTCGTCGACGAGCGCGCCATCGTCAACGGCGTCGTCGGGCTGCACGCGACGGGCGGCTCGACCAATCACACCATCCATCTCATTGCAATGGCGGCGGCGGCGGGCATCGCGCTGAACTGGGACGATTTCGCGGATTTGGCCGAAGTCACGCCGCTGCTGACGCGCATTTATCCCAACGGCAAAGCCGACGTGAATCATTTCCAGGCCGCCGGCGGCATGCCGGTGCTGATCCGCTCGTTGCTCGGCGACGGCCTGCTGCATCGCGACGCGCGCACCGTGTGGGGCGAGGGCCTCGGCGATTACGTCGTTGAGCCCGGTCTCGACGCCAAGGGCGCGCTGGTCTGGCGCCCTGCGGCCGACAAGACCCAGGATGACAGCGTGCTGCGCGGAACTGAAAAGCCTTTCCATCCAACGGGAGGCCTGCGCGTGCTTGATGGGCCGCTGGGCCGCGCCGTCATCAAGACTTCCGCCGTTGCGGCCGAACGCCATGTGATCGAAGCGCCGGCGCGGGTGTTTCATTCGCAGGAAGAACTGCACGCCGCGTTCAAGGCGGGCGAGTTGTTCCGCGATGTCGTCGCCGTCGTGCGCTTTCAGGGTCCCAAGGCGATCGGAATGCCGGAGTTGCACAAGTTGATGCCGCCGCTCGGCATCGCGCAGGATCGCGGCCATCGCGTCGCGCTGGTGACGGACGGGCGCCTGTCGGGCGCCTCCGGCAAAGTCCCCGCCGCGATCCATGTGACGCCGGAGGCTGCCGATGGCGGCGCCATCGGCAAAATCCGCGATGGCGATATCATCCGCCTCGACGCGCCCAATGGAAGGCTCGAAGTTCTGGTCGACGCGGCGGTCTGGGCGGCGCGCGCGAACGAGGCCTACGATCTCTCCGCTTCGCACACCGGCATCGGCCGCGATCTTTTCGCGTCGTTCCGGGCGGCGGTCGGGCGCGCCGATCAGGGCGCGTCGGTTTTCGCGATGCACGGGTGAATTGCTCCGCATTGGGGATGCGCCCATGAACTTTGAGTTTAAGGATCCGGACACGGAGATATTGTTGCGACGGCTTGCTTCGGCGCTTGGCGTCAGTCCCGAGGTCGCGATCAAGGTCGCTCTCCGCAATGAACTCTCGCGCGTTGAAGATTCCGAAGCTGAGCCGAAGGCCGGTGCGACCGAGCGTAACGCGCGGGCTGCGAGGCAAGACCCGCCAGCATCCCTCGACAAAAACGCTTTCACCGAACTCAACGAAGACGGCTAACGCGCCGCCGAGCGACCCACCGAGAGGGAATTCCGATGCCGCGCAATCAGCAAGTCATCTTCGATAATCGCCCGACCGGCGCGGTCGGTCCGTCGAATTTTCGCCTGGCGGAAGTCGATGTCCCCACGCCCAGCGCCGGCCAGGTGCTGGTGCGCAATCGCTATCTCTCGCTCGACCCGTACATGCGCGGGCGTCTCAGCGACGCAAAATCCTACGCCGCGCCGCAAGCGCTTGGCGATGTGATGGGCGGCGGGACGGTCGGCGAAGTCGTCGCCTCCAACAACTCGTATTTCAAACCCGGCGACAAAATCGTCGGCATGGGCGGCTGGCAGCTTTATTCACTGAGCGATGGGCGCGACATTCGCGTGATCGACGCGTCGCGTATTCCGATACAAGCCTATCTCGGGCCTGTGGGCATGCCCGGGGTCACGGCGTGGTACGGGCTCAACAAGATCATCGCGCCCAAGGCTGGGCACACCGTCGTCGTTTCCGCTGCAACTGGCGCAGTCGGCTCGGTCGTCGGCCAGCTCGCGAAAATCGCTGGCGCGAAGACTGTCGGCATCGCCGGCGGCCCGGACAAATGCGCCTATGCGCGCGATGAACTCGGCTACGATCGTTGCGTCGATCATAAATCGCCCGACTTCGCCGCACAGTTGAAGGCGGCCTTGCCTGAAGGGATCGACGGACTGTTCGAGAATGTCGGCGGCGCGCCGTTCACCAATTGCCTGCGCTCGCTCAACGATTTCGCCCGCGTCGCCGTCTGCGGCCTCATCGCGTCCTACGAGGGCGCCCCCACGGTTCTGCCCGATATGCGGCTGTTTCTGGTGCGGCGCATCAGGCTGGAGGGGTTCATCGTATCCGACCACTTGCCGCTGTGGCCGCAAGCGCTTGGCGAACTCGCCGGACATGTCGCCTCCGGGCGGATCCGCTACCGCGAGACGATCAACGAAGGTCTGGAGCGCGCGCCCGTCGCGTTTGTCGATCTGCTGAACGGGCGCAACTTCGGCAAACAGCTCGTCAAGCTGATCTGAGATCCGCGCAAATCATGCACTCTGTTTGAGCAAGTCCTGCAGATCCAACCGCGCCGTGAACATTTTTATCGCGCCGTTGGCTTCGCGCGGCCATTGTTCATGCGGGCGATCCCAATACAGCTCGACGCCGTTTTCATCGGGGTCGCGCAGATAAAGCGCTTCGCTGACGCCGTGGTCGGACGCGCCGTCGAGTGGGATGTTCGCCGCGATGAGGCGGCGCAGCGCGTCAGCTAGCGCCGCGCGCGTGGGATACAGGATCGCCAGATGGAACAGGCCCGTCGCGCCATGCGGCGGCGGCGAGCCGCCTTTGCTCTCCCAGGTGTTGAGACCGATGTGATGGTGATAGTCGCCTGCCGCGACGAAGGCGGCTTGCGATCCATAGCGCTGTACGAGCTTAAAGCCGAGCACACCGCAATAGAAATCCAGAGCGCGCGACAGGTCGGCGACCTTGAGATGGACGTGGCCAATGCCCACGCCAGGATCGATCGGGCGTTGAAAAATTTCCGCTGTGCGCGGTTGGGCTTCCTTGCTGAGGACTTCGGTCATAACGATTCCCTTGCTTCCGCCGGTTCCAACCCGGACTCTAAGTGCCTGACTCGAAATTCAATC
>JAYUFK010000101.1:0-2194 GCA_043739325.1 Methylocapsa sp.
GACGCCGTCGAAATGCAAAACCCCGGCATGCGCCGCCAGACACGACAGTACGATCGAGATCGTATGATCGTCGGCCCAGTCGATGAGGCCGGTCAGCGCCTTCCAATAGGGCTCCTGCGCGAGATTCGGCGTCCGCGGCTCGGCCCCGGTGATAATCAGCGCGTCGGGCGGGCGCAGGCGCAGATGATCGGGATGGTGATAGGTTCGCGCCATCGCGGCGCGGGTTTCCGCAGCGCGAGGAACCTCGTCGAGCGCATAAAGCCGCAAGGCGACATCGAACTCGCCCGACGCCGCCTCGAGCAACCGGGCGAACTGGCGCTCGGTCGCCGCCACCGCCGCGTCCGGCATGTTGTTCACCAGCCCGATCTCCAGCCTTCGCCCGCGATCGCGGACCCCGCCGCGCCTAACCCGCCGCTCGCGCATCGTGCGCGCCGGCAATTGCGAAGCGGGAACCGGAGCCTCGATCGTCAACATCGCCGCTTACTCCGCCGCAAGCGATGGGCGCGCCACGCACGCCAGAGCCTGATCGAGATCCGCGATAATATCATCGATATGTTCGATACCGACGCTAATGCGGATCGTCTCTGGCCGCACACCGGCCTTAAGCTGCTCGTCCGTGCTCATTTGGCGATGCGTCGTCGAAGCGGGATGGCACGCCAGCGTCTTGGCGTCGCCGATATTGACGAGGCGCTTGATGAGGCGCAGCGCATCATAAAAAGTCTTGCCCGCGTCGAGACCGCCACGCACGCCAAACGTGAACAGCGATGACGCACGCCCACCGAGATACTTATGCGTCAACGCATAAAACGGGCTGTCCTCGAAGCCGGCATAGTTCACCCAGTCGACGCGCGGATCGGAGCGCAGGAACGCCGAGACCTTGCGGGCGTTTTCAACATGGCGCTCCATGCGCAACGCCACCGTCTCGATGCCCTGCAGCAGCAAAAACGCGCTCATCGGCGCCAGCACCGCGCCGGTCGTGCGCTGGTAGACGCTGCGGGCTCGCGCGATATACGCCTGCGCCCCGAAATGCTCGACATAGACCATGCCGTGGTAGGATTCGTCCGGCTCGCTGAACATCGGAAACCGCGCCGCGTTGGCGAGCCAGTCGAAGCGCCCGCCATCGACGATCGCGCCGCCCATCGCGACGCCGTGGCCGCCCATGAATTTGGTCAGCGAATGTACGACGATATCGGCGCCATAGTCGATGGGCTTGAGCAGGATCGGCGTCGCAACGGTGTTGTCGACGACCAGCGGTACGCCGTGCTTGTGCGCGACTTGCGCCAGCGCCTCGATATCGCAGACATTGCCGGCAGGGTTACCGATAGTCTCGCAAAACACCGCGCGCGTCGCATCGTCGATCAGCGGCTCGATATCGCCAGCCTTGTCGCTCCGGGCGAAACGCGCCTCTATGCCCTGGCGGCGCAGGGTATGCGCGAACAGCGTATGCGTCGTGCCATACAGTTGCGGCGGCGAAATAATATTACCGCCGTGATCGGCGAGCGTCAAAATAGCCGTATTGAGCGCCGCCTGGCCCGAAGCCGCGCTCAGCGCCGCCACGCCACCCTCTAGCAACGCAACCCGCCGCTCCAGCACTTCGGTCGTAGGATTGCTGATACGGCTGTAGCGAAATCCCTCGACCTCCAGATTGAACAACGCCGCGCCATGATCGGCGCTGTCGAACTCATACGCGACAGTCTGATGAATCGGCACCGCGACAGCCTTCGTTGCCGGGTCGCAGGCGAATCCGCCGTGGATAGAAAGGGTTTCGTTGCGCATTTACGCCTCTGAGATATCGCGCCACCGAGCAAAGGCGAATCTTCCCGAGGCAAGCATCGGGCCAACTAAGGTGCGCTTGGTCTCTTAAATTCTATTCTGGTAACGGAATTGCCAACTGGCAGAGTTAAAATAGCACGATGGATCTACGGAGAAAAGAATTCGTTCAAGCAAGTGGCGGTAGCACACGATATGACCGGTTTAGGCAGCACACGATCTGTCCGGCAGCATTCGTGGCCTTTGCGGAGGGCCTGGATGCGCCGGTCGGAAGCCCTTCAGGGGGTGCGTGTGATCAAGTTTGTGAACATTTTGGACCGCTACGCAGCGGCGGAGTTGAACCAGTTGGAAGCGGCGGAGTTGCTTGGGATCGGCGAGCGGACATTCCGGCGTTGGGTCAAGCGCTTTGAGGATGACGGCGAGG
>JAYUFK010000102.1:0-16755 GCA_043739325.1 Methylocapsa sp.
CGAATTGGGCCCCGCCCCGCGCGCCGGTTCCCGCTACAACCCGGATTTTCTCGAATACCGGCGGCTCATCCGTCAGTGCATCGGCGTCGACGAAACCGACGCAATGACGATAACGCTCGAGTTCGAGCGGGTGCTTTAGCCTCCGAGGGCCGGGGCGACGTTGCTTTCGCGGCGGCGGCGGCTATATATGCCGCGCTCATTTGACCGATCCTACGCTCTGCGCCGTTTACGCGCTATGGGAGTTGCCTGTTTTGTTCATCACGCCTGCCTTCGCCCAGACCAGCGGCGCGTCCCCCTTGGGGTCGACCGATATGCTGATCCAGTTCGCGCCATTCATTGTCATCTTCGCGATCATGTATTTTTTGATCCTGCGGCCGCAACAGCGCCGCGCCAAGCAACAGCGCGAGATGGTCCAGGGCGCGCGGCGCGGCGACACGATCGTCACTACCGGCGGCCTGATCGGCAAGATCACCAAGGCGACCGACGAGGGCGAAGTCGAGGTCGAGATCGCGCCCAACGTGCGGGTGCGCGTCGCCCGCTCGGGCATTGGCGAAGTGCGCGCCAAGGGCGAACCCGTCAAGGACGTCCCCGTCAAGAAGGACGCCGCGACCAAATAATTCGCCGACCGGCGACAGGCTCAGTCTTGAGACCTCGTGGAGAATTCTGAAACCCCATGCTTCGCTTTGCAACCTGGAAGGTCGCCTCCATCCTGGCGGTCACGTTTGCGGCGATATTGCTGCTTGTGCCGAGCTTCCTTGGCACCTCGACGCTCGACAGCCTGAAAAAAACTCTGCCGTCGTTCGTGCCGGCGCGAGCCATTGTCCTGGGGCTCGACCTGCAAGGCGGGGCGCATGTGCTGATGGAAGTCGACAGCGCCTCGGTGACCAAAGCGCAGGTCGATACCTTGCGCGACGATGTGCGCGGCAAGCTGCGCGAAGGCAAGGTTTCGATCAGCGGCGGCATTGGCATAATTTCAAGAGGCGTTCAGGTGCGCATCGCCGACGCGGCTGAACGCGCGGGTGCGCTGACGTTGCTCGCGCCGCTCAATCAGACGATCGGCAACGTGCTCTCGGGCGCCGTCGGCCATTCGCTCGATATCAAGGACACGGGTGACGGAACGGTGCAACTGGCGCTGACCGACGCGGCGATCAACGACAAGATCCGTCGTGCGGTTGCGCAATCGATCGAGGTTCTCAACCGCCGCATCAATCCGGGCGGGACGACGGAATCGAACATTCAGCAGCAGGGCGTCGACCGCGTTCTCGTCGAAGTGCCGGGCTTGCAGGACACGACCAAGCTGAAGGAATTGCTCGGCGCGACCGCCAAGCTGGAGTTCCGCCTCGTCGCCGCTCCGGGCGATCCGCCGGCGGATGTTGAATCCCTGCCGCAGCAGGACAGGCCCGGCCCGCTCGCCGTACAAAAGCAAGTCATGGTTTCGGGCGAGGATCTGACGGATGCTCAGCCCGGCTTCGATCAGCAGACGAACGAGCCGGACGTTAATTTCGCGTTCAATTTGAAGGGCGGCCAGCGTTTCGGCCAGGTCACTTCGGAGAACATCGGGCGCGCCTTCGCCATCGTCCTCGACGGCAAGATCATTTCCGCGCCGGTCATCCGCGGCGCCATCACCGGCGGCCGGGGACAGATCACCGGCAACTTCACCGTAGAGCAGGCCGACAATCTCTCCGTTCTGCTGCGCGCTGGCGCTCTGCCGGCGAAGATGACGATTGTTGAAGAGCGCACGGTCGGCCCGGGGCTCGGGCAGGATTCCATCGACGCTGGCAAGCGCGCGGCTGTTGTCGGCGGGATCCTCGTCATCTGCTATATGCTGGCGACCTACGGCATTTTTGGCGTCTTCGCCGATCTCGCGCTGGCTGTGCATATCCTCTTCATCTTCGCTTCGATGGCGCTGCTCGGCGCAACGCTGACGCTTCCCGGCATCGCCGGCGTCGTCTTCACCATCGGCATGGCGGTCGATTCGAACGTGCTGATCTACGAGCGCATCCGTGAGGAATCGCACATGGGCCGCTCGATCATTTCGTCGCTCGACGCCGGCTTCAAGCGGGCGTTCGCGACAATCATCGATTCCAACGTGACGATGTTCGTCGCGGCGGTCATTCTCTACCTCTTCGGCTCGGGTCCGGTGCGCGGCTTCGCGGTCTCGCTTGGCCTCGGCATTCTGACTTCCGTCATCACCGCCGTGACGATGACGCGGATGATGATCGCGCTGTGGTATCGCTACAAGCGCCCGACGGTCCTGCCGATATGACGCGCATCGCACCGCGCCAGGGAACTGACAAATGAAACTGCTGCGCCTCGCGCCAGAGAACACCAAATTCGGCTTCATGCGCTTGCGGCGCGTGAGCTATCCGCTGTCGGCGTTCCTGTCGATCGTCTCGGTCCTGCTGTTTGTCTTCGTCGGCATGAATTTCGGCATCGATTTCTCCGGCGGCACGCAGGTCGAGTTGCGCGCCAAAAGCGGCGTCGCCGATCTCGCCAGCTTGCGCGCCAAGGGCGAGCAACTCGGCCTCGGCGCGGTGGAAGTGCAACGGTCGGGCGCCGACACCGACGCCGTGATGCGCCTTGGCCTGCAGCCGGGCGGCGAATCGGCGCAGCAAAGCGCGGTTGGCAAATTGCGCGAAGCGTTCAGCGACACCTACGAATTCCGCAGTGTCGACGCTGTGGGACCGCGCGTTTCCGGCGAGCTGGTGCAGAAGGGTACGCTGGGCATCGTGGTTTCGATCCTCGCGGTGCTGACCTATTTGTGGTTCCGTTTCGAATGGCAGTTCGCGATCGGCGCGATCATTGGCACGATGCACGATCTGTTGCTGACCGTCGGCTTTTTTTGCGTCACCCAGCTCGAATTCAACACGACATCGATCGCGGCGATCCTGACGATCGTCGGCTATTCGCTCAACGAAACGGTTGTCGTGCTCGACCGCATTCGCGAAGTCATGCGCAAGTACAAGCGGCTCACGACGGCGGAGATCGTCGACATGTCGGTCAACGCCGTGCTGCCGCGTACGATCATGACGGCGACGACGGTGTTTCTGGCGTTGACGGCGCTGTTCTTCCTTGGCGGCCACGTCATTCGCTCGTTCTCGGCGGCGATGATCTGGGGCATTTTCGTCGCGACCTATTCGTCGATCTTCATCTGCTCGCCGATCCTGATCTACCTGGGCGTGCGCTCGGATGCGTTCGACCAGGAACCCGCCAGCCAGCAGCAGGGAGCGGCGGCGCCAAAGGTCCGGGTGTGAGCGCGCCGGGGCCGGGTATTGATGGGTACGTCCCCGGCCGACACCTGATCGACGCCTATGGCGCGGGCGGCTTTCGCTTCGCCGGCATGTCGCATGTCGGTTCGATTCTCGCGACGCCGCTCGGCGTGCGGGCAGTAAGCGCGCTGACATCCGACGAGATAAACGCCAGCCTGCTCGAGCCACTGTTTGCCGAGCTTGCCCAGCACCCGCGCTCGATCGAATTTCTCATCGTCGGCACTGGCGAGCGCATGGCGCGGCTGACCGATTCCTTGCGCGCGCGCTTGCGTCAAGCGAAGCTGCAAACCGACGCGATGGCGACGGGCCCGGCTTCGCGCGTCTACAATATCATGCTGAGCGAAAATCGTCGCGTCGCCGCGCTGCTGCTCGCCGCACCATGAGCTATCCCAACGATCTCGCGCCTACCTACGCGCATTGCGAGGCGCTCACGCGCGAACATGATCGCGATCGCTGGCTCGCCGGCCTGTTCGCGCCTGAGCGGGCGCGAAAGCATCTCTATGCGCTGACGGCGTTTTCCTATGAAGTCGGGCGCCTGCGCGAAGTGATGCGCGAGCCGCTGGCGGGAGAGATGCGCCTGCAATGGTGGCGCGAGGCGATCGGCGGGACACGCGCCGGCGAAGCGCGCGCCAACCCCGTCGCCGCCGCGCTGATCGACACGATCGACCGCTTCGGCTTGCCGCGCAAGGCGTTTGCGGATCTGTGCGACGCCCGCGCTTTCGATCTTTATGACGATCCGCCGGCGACGCTGCGCGATCTCGAAGGCTATTGCGGCGAGACATGCTCGGCGCTGTTTCAACTCGCCGCGATCATTCTCGGCGAAGGCAGCGATCTCAGCGCCGCGGAAGCGGCAGGGCATGCCGGCGTCGTCTACGCGCTTGTCGGCCAGCTCCGCGCGCTGCCGATGACCAGCGCGCGCGGGCAGGTGTTCTTGCCGGCGGATGTGATGGCGGCGCATAAGATTTCGCGCGACGACGTTGTAGCGCAGCGCGACAGTGTGGGCGTGCGCGCGGTGCTGAAGGAGATGTGCGGCAACGCGCAAAGCCACCTTGCCGCCGCGCAATCGCTAATCCCGAAATTGCCAGCGAAAATCCGGTCGGCGTTCCTGCCGCTGGCTGTCGCGCCGTTGTATCTCGCGCGTTTGGAGAAACGCGTGGCGTCGCCCTTCGCCAGCATTATCGATGCCCCGCAATGGCGCCGACAATGGGCGATCTGGCGCGCGGCGAGGGCCATGTAGCCGCTCACTCCGCACGCGGAACCCTCTCCCTCCGGGAGAGGGCAGGGTGAGGGTGCTGCCGTCAGGCGACAGGTTCGTTGGCATTGTTCACCGGCTGGCGCCCTCACCCCCGGCCCCTCTGCCGTAGGGAAAGGCGAGGCTTGCGTTCTCCGAGAGCCACCGCTCCAAATCCACCTGCGCCCTTGCCGACAGCGCCTGCTTCCTCGCGACGCCGCGATCCGGTCCGCGCAAGCGCTTGCCGTCGGCATCGAGGTTCGGTCCATCGATCGGTGGGAACAGGCCGAAGTTGACGTTCATCGGCTGGAACGAGCGCGGGCCGGCGTCGATCGATTCGATGTGGCCGCCGGTGATGTGATTGAGTAGCGCGCCAATTGCCGTTGTGCCGGGCGGCAATGATAGCGTTTGTCCCAATCGCTCGGCGGCGGCGAGGCGTCCGGCGATAAGGCCAACGGCGGCGCTTTCGACGTAGCCTTCGCAACCGGTGATCTGGCCGGCAAAGCGCAAGCGCGGCATTGCCTTCAGGCGCAGCAGCGGATCGAGGACGCGCGGCGAGTTGACGAATGTGTTGCGATGTAGCCCGCCGAGACGCGCGAACTCGGCATTCTCCAGACCGGGAATCATCCGCAAGATGCGAGCCTGCTCGGCATATTTCAGCTTCGTCTGGAAGCCGACGATATTGTAGAGCGTGCCGAGCGCGTTATCCTGACGCAATTGCACGACGGCCCACGGCTTGTTCTGGGGATCATGCGGATTGGTGAGGCCGACGGGCTTCATCGGGCCAAAGCGCAGCGTCTCGCGCCCGCGCTCGGCCATCACCTCGACAGGCAAGCAGCCCTCGAAATACGGCGTGCCCTCGAACTCCCTATATTCAGTTTTCGGCGCGGCGAGAATCGCATCGAGAAAAGCCTCGAACTGCTCGCGGTTCAAGGCGCAATTGACGTAGTCAGCGCCGTTGCCGCCCGGTCCCGTCTTGTCGTAGCGCGATTGCATCCAGGCCTTCGACATGTCGATCGAATCGCGATGCACGATCGGCGCGATGGCGTCGAAGAACGCCAGCTCTGCTTCGCCGGTCAGTTTACGGACCGCCTGCGCGAGGGCGGGGGAGGTGAGCGGCCCTGTGGCGACGATGACGCTGTCCCAATCGGTTGGCGGAATCGCGGCCACTTCGGCGCGTTCGATCGTGATGCCGGCTTGTGATTCGATCGCGGACTGGACTGCGGCGGCGAAGCCGTCGCGGTCGACCGCCAGCGCGCCGCCGGCCGGAACCTGGTGCGAGTTGGCGCAGCGCATGATGAGCGAGTTCATCGCACGCATTTCGCGATGAATGACGCCGACGGCGTTGTTGGCGGCGTCGTCGGAGCGGAAGGAATTGGAGCAGACGAGCTCGGCGAGCCGGTCGGTGCGATGCGCTTCCGTGCCGCGCACGGGGCGCATTTCGTGCAAGACGACCGGGACGCCGCTCTGCGCGATCTGCCAGGCGGCTTCGCAACCGGCGAGGCCGCCGCCGACAACATGGACAGGTTTCATGGCGCCGCTTGTCACAAAGCCCAGCGGGCGCGTCAACCGGCAAGGGCGTGAAAACAAAACGCGCGCCGAAACAAATCCGGCGCGCGTTTTGCGATTCTTATGACCGGACGATCAGACTACGACAAACCGCTCTGGCGGGCAGATTCGAAAATGATCTTGTCGAGATCGACGCCGGTGACGGTGAAATGACCGGCCTTTGGGCTTGGCGCCTCGCGCGTTGAATCGCGATCCGTCCGCCAAGTGTTGAATTTTTCGGCGATTGTCTTGAACAAGGCCATTTCAAGCGCTCCTTATTCGAATCGTGGGTGGCGGCATCTCTTGAAGGTGCGGTCGCCCTCTTCTTTGCGGACGATTACGCCGAGGCGTGCTGTCGCGCGATCGCGTAGATATCGTCACGGTTGATGCCGATATCGCTGAGTTCGCGATCGTTCAGGCTCGACAATTCGCGCACGGCGTCGCGGTAGCGGCGCCACGCGTTGAGTTTTTCGCTGATGGTTTTGATCGGGTTCATTGGACTATCCTTGTTTCGAATCTGTTGGCGAGCCGGATGCGTTCCGGCGGCGCGTTCGACTCAATCCGCGTGAACTTTCCGCCGGTCAGGCGTTAGCGCTCTGGCGGGCGATCGCGGCGATGTCGCCGCGGGCGATGCCGATGTCGTGGAGTTCGCGATCGTTCAAGCTGGACAATTCGCGCACCGCATCGCGGTAACGGCGCCAGGCGCTGAACTTCTGCGTGATAGTCATGATCGAGGTCATATGACGCTCCTTCTTTCGTGCTGCTCTGGCTGGGCGCTCCCCGGATGGAGGCTCGTATCAACCAGTGCATTGCAACATAGGACCTTCGAATGGATTGAGGTAGCCCGTTTGTCTCTCTTCAGATATGCAAATAATGAATAGGTAGAGACAAGACAATTGTGGATTCGCGACAAAAAATGACTATTAATTCAACAATTGTCTAAAAAATGTCAATTATATGTGATTATTAAGCATATTGATGATCGCGCTATAATTTAATCTAATTGCCCGATCTATAAGCCTTGCGCCTGATTTTCAGGCGCTGTTTGTGCGCTGCGGCATAGGCGGATGCGCCGGAAAAGCAAAACGCCCGCCAGGGGAGGATCTGGCGGGCGCTGTTGCGCGGGTACAAGGCTGATTGGGAGGAATCGAGCGCATGTTCCGCCGCGTTGTTCGCAGTATCAGGCTGCGATGCCCTGGCGGACGACGAATTCGATATCGCCACGGCGGATGCCGATGTCGTTGAGTTCGCGGTCGTTCAGACGGGAAAGTTCACGCACCGCGTCGCGGTAACGGCGCCAAGCGTTAAGCTTCTCGGTAATCGTCTTGATCGAGGTCATATGACCCTCCTGGGTACGAGCTTGTAAAACCTTCGGCCTGATGGAACCTGAGTGGCGTCCATCTCGGCCAGTGCGTCGCAACATAAGGGCGACGGGGTCGCTCCAAAAGTGCTGGTTTCGATTACCAGGCATGCAAATTTAGCATTGCTATATTCATATTAATTTAATAATTTGTTAGAACATGGTCTTTTGCGGCGGGATCACGACGGAATATGGCGTCGTAACAACACTATTCATTCAGAATTTCGAGTCGTTCACATATAAAGCTCTGTGTCATTAGCATGAAAACGAAAATATTGCGACGCAACAATGTCGCCGCAATTCGGCGCAGCGCCGGGCCTGCGCATTCGCTGGAACCGTCAAGCGCTCTGCCAGGGCTGAACATAGCACGATAGGCCGCCCACCCCCTGACTGCGACCAAGCTGGGCGGCGGAAAATAGCATTGCAAGCCATTGAATTTACGGATCTGCCTACTGAAAACCGCCCGATCGGGCCCTTACCGCACGCCGGCTGCGGCTCCGATCTCCTGGAGTCCGCGGCGCAGGGCCCGGCTTGATTTTGTCAACTGAACCGTCGACATGCAGACGCGCGGCAGGCACACTGCGCCGAGCCTTACCAGGAGATGCAAATGCCCAATTTGATCGCTCGTGTCGCCACTGCCGCCGACACGACGCCGGAAGTCGCCCGCCAGGCCATTGCGCTGGTCGTCGACTTCATCAAACGCGACGCCCCCGAAGCCGCTGTGAACAAACTCCTCGAAAAGGCGCCCGGCCTGAAAGCGATTGTCGCCTCGGTCAACTCGACCGGCGGCGAAGGAATGGGCGACACCGTCAAGGGCCTGATGGGCGTCTCCGCGGGATCAATGGGCGGCGGCGGCATCATGGCGCTTGGCAGCCAACTCATGGGTCTTGGCCTCAACATGAGCCAGATCCAGACGATCGGCAAAGAGACCTTTAGCTACGCGCGCGAAGTCGCCGGCGACGATGTTGTGGGGGAGATCGCCGCCGCGATCCCGGGCCTGTCGCAATTCATCTGAAAGCGCCGACGCAACGGAGGCCGATTTGACAGCGTTGGCGAGCAGCTTTGCCGAGGTGAGCGAAGCCGGGTGGCATCAAATCGCGCAGGCCGCGCTGAAATTGGTCGATGTTGACAAGCTGAGTTCGCTCAGCGAGGACGGTTTTGCGATCGCGCCAATCTACCAGCGAAGACAAGGCGCAATCTTGCCGCACGCCAGCAGCCCGTGGCGGGTCATTGCCCGCGTCGATCATCCGGACGCCCCCCAGGCCAACGATTCGGCGTTGGACGACCTCGCGAACGGGGCCGATGGCCTTCAATTTGTGTTCGCGGGAGCGGGTGGCGCCTATGGTTACGGCGTGGCCAAGTGGGACGAGGCGACGCTGCGCGACTTGTTCGAGCGTGTCGATCTCGATGCCGGCCTGACGCTCGATCTTGACCTTGGCCCCGCGCTGCATGAGCAGGCGCTCGCAATCGCGAGCTTCGTTGGGAAGCGCGCCGCATCGGTTGATCGCATCGATCTAACGTTCAGTCTTGATCCGCTTGGCGGGCTTGCCCGCAGCGGGCGGGCGCAATACTATTGGCTCGGTCTCGCGCAATCCTTGGCGAAGACCGCGAAGTCGCTCCGCGATCGCGGCTTTTCCAGCCCGCTTGTCGTCGCCGACGGCAGGTGCGTTCACGATGCGGGCGGCGCACCGGCGCACGAGCTTGGATATACTCTTGCGTGCGCCGTCGACTATTTGCGAGCGCTTACGGAGCACGGGTTCGCGCTTGAGGCGGCGCGCGACGCGATAGCGTTTCGTCTCTCCGCCGACGCTGACGAGTTCATCAGCCTGTCGAAGTTTCGCGCCTTGCGCCTGCTTTGGTCGCGGGCGCTGGAAGCGTGCGAAATCGCGCCGAATGATGCGCGCGTGCATGGCGCGAATGCGTGGCGCATGATGAGCGCCCGGGATCCTTGGGTGAACGTCATGCGCGGCTCGATGGCGGCATTTTGCGCGGGACTGGGCGGGGCGGACAGCGTCAGCGTTCTGCCTTTCACGCAAGCGAATGGATTGCCGGATTCATTTGCGCGCCGCATCGCTCGCAATACCCAGCTCATCTTGCTGGAGGAATCGCATCTGGGATTTGTTGGCGACCCGGTCGCCGGCGCGGGCGCGTTCGAGGCGCTGACGAATGAGCTTTGCGAAAAGGCTTGGATGGTATTTCAAGCGATCGAAGCGCAGGGCGGGGTCTACGCATCGCTCGCCGCTGGCGCGCTTCAGGCAGAAATCGCCAAAGCCTCAACGATGCGGGCGCGCCTCATCGCCGCGCGAAAATCCGCGTTGACCGGCGTCAGCGACTTCCCAGACCTCTCCCAGGTCGAGGTCGCAACCATACCGACCAGCAGGCAGGTGTTCGAATATGTTGGCGAACGGCGCGCCATGTCCCTCGTCGCGCGTCGGCTTTCTGAGCCGTTCGAAGCGCTGCGGGATAGATCTGACTTGGTTTTGAAGCGAACCGGATCGCGCCCGCGGATATTTCTCGCCAACATCGGCGGCGCGGCCGACTTTGGCACTCGCGCTTCATTCGCGAAAAGCTTGTTTGAGGCAGGCGGCATCGAGACGATTGATGTCGGCGGCGCGGCGAACGCGGGCGAATCGGCGCGCTCATTTGCGGCCAGCGGCGCGAAGTTCGTGTGCCTCTGCTCGTCAGACAAGGTCTATGAGAGTCAGGGGGAAGTAGCAGCGCAAGCGTTGCATGATAGCGGCGCTCGAATGATCATTTTGGCTGGCCGCCCTCTCGAGCGCGAAGCAGCCTTGCGGGCCAAAGGCGTTGACCAATTCATTTTCGCAGGCGGTGACGCGCTCGCCGCTTTGACGGCAGTTTACGAGCGCCTGACTTAAAAGCCGCGCGCTCTGCGGGAGTAAGGCGTTTCGCGTCCCAAGGCTTAAAATGCTCTCAGTTCAGCAGCGGCCCCCATGCTGGGTCCGAGGCGTAACTTGGGGTTGGGACGACGAATTCCCCATGGCCGAAGATGTCGGCCATGTAGATCTTTGCTCCAGATTGGCCGCCGGGATCGCGGAAGAACATCACAAACAGGCCGTTCGGTGAGAATGTCGGACCTTCGTTGTGGAAGCCTTCGGTCAATATGCGCTCGCCCGACCCATCTGGCTTCATAACGCCGATGCCGAAATTGCCGCCGCTTTGCTTGGTGAAGGCGATGACATCGCCGCGCGGCGACCAGACTGGCGTCGAATAACGCCCCTCGCCGAAGGAAATGCGTTTGGCCGGGCCGCCGCTGGCGCTCATGACGTAGATTTGCTGCGTGCCGCCGCGATCGGATTCAAAAACAAGCTGCGATCCGTCGGGCGAATAGGATGGCGAAGTGTCAAGCGAGCTGGAATCAGTCAGCCGGGTCGAAGCGCGGCTGCGCAAGTCCAGACTGTAGAGGTTCGAACTCGAGCCGTCCGACAGCGACATCACGATCCTCTGGCCGTCGGGCGAAAAACGCGGTGAAAACGTCATGCCGGGAAAATTGCCGACAGTTTCGCGCTGGCCGCTCTCAAGATTGAGCAGCGTCACCTTTGGATCGGAATCGCCGAACGACATGTAGGCAATCTGCTGCGCCGAGGGCGAAAAGCGCGGCGTGACGACAAGCGAGTCGCCTTTGGTGATGTACCTGATGTTGGCGCCGTCCATATCCATCAACGCCAGCCGCTTGCGGCGTTTCTCCTTGGAGCCAGTCTCGTCGACAAATACGATATGCGAGTCGAAGAAGCCCTTCTCGCCGGTGACGCGCGTGAAGATTGCATCGGCGATCATATGGGCGACGCGCCGGCTGTTGGCGGCCTCGGTCACATACTGTTGCCCCGCGACTTGCTGTCCCGTAGCCATATCCCACAGGCGGAATTCCGCAGTGACATGCGCGGAATCGCCATGCAGAACGCGGCCCGTCATGACAAATTGCGCGTTCACCGTCTTCCAGGCGTCAATATTCGGTCGCGCTTGCGGATCGCTGATTTGCTCGGGAAAACTCGTCGGATTAAGCGGCTGGATGAAAACCGAATGCGCAAAATCGTTGGTGATGACCGAGCTGAGTTTGGTCGCGCCATCGTCTCCGGCGAGCGGGGTGACCGCTATCGTGACGGGCGTGAAGTTGGCCCCGGCATGGACATAGATGTCGTCGCCAGCCCACGCTGAGGAAAAAGCGAGGCCTAGCATCGCGACGAATGCGGCAAGGCGGGGCAGGGTGCTGATCAAGGTCATGTGCGCGGCGTCTCTCGTCTGCGTTGGTTCGTCGTTTAAGCGCTTCGCCTGTGGCTATTGCTGGGCAAGGCGCGGGTCGAAGTGAACGGACTTGCTGCGCCATTGCTCATAATACATCGCATATTGCGGCGGAACGTGGAGCGGGTTGCATTTCAGCACCGCGCGTCTGGCGCTTTCCGCGTAGGCGGTCCACGCACGATCGGAAGGAGGATTGACGAGAACAGGCTGGCCCTGCAGCGATCCGTCGGGATTGTAGCTGACTTTCAGGATCGGCACGTAAACGTCGCCTTCGGGCATCGTCGGGGGCACCGACCAGCAGCGCAGATAGGCGTCAGTAAGCCAGCCGTCGAGGGCTGCGGAGAGCGATGGCGACATGCGCGGCGCGTTTTGCGTCGGCAGGCCCTGCGGCGTTGCGCTCGCGCTCTTCTGCTCGGGCGCGCTCTTCGTGGCGCCGATGATCTTGGCAATCGCGGTCAGGTCCATAGTCCTCGCGGGCAGCTTTTGCTGGTCTTCGGTTTTGGTCTTCTCGACGAGCTTGGCAAGGTTGTCGACCGGCGGCTTCTCGGGCGTCGGTTCTTTGGGTCTTTCAGCTGCTTTCGGCCGCGCCGGTGGTTCGGGCGGCGTCGGTGGAGGCTTGTTATCGACGGCGGGCTTTGGCTTGATCACTTCGGCGTTGTCGGGCTCAGGCGGGGGCGGCGGCGCCTTGGCGGCTTCTGGCTTTGGCGGCGGAACAGGCGCGGGCGGTTCTGGCCGCAGCGGCGGCTCGGGAACGGGCGGCGTTTCGTCGATATGCTTGAGTTCTGGCGGCGGATCGGCCTTTGCCGGCTCGGCCGGAGGAGTCGGCGCGGCGGCGATCTGCGGCTTAGGCGCGGGCGGCTGCTCGGGCGGTTTCGCGGGTTTGGCGTCGCGCTCGCCCTTTATGATCTGATTGAACTGGGATTGCGTGATTGTCTCCACCGGAATCGACTCCGCCGCATCGTCGAAGCGCGGGGCGGTGGCGAAGCCAAACAGAACAAGCGCCAGCAACGTCCCGTGCAGCACGCCGGAAAACACCAGTCCGGTTTTGGTCGGCTGCTCGCTCAAACCTCCGCCTCGCTCAATGCTTGTCCGGGTCAGTCACCAACGCGACCTTCTTGAAACCGGCCGAGGTGACCGACGCCATGATGTCGGCGACGCGCCCATACGGGACAATCTTCGAGGCGCGAACATAAATGCGCTCGTCGAAGCCCTGGCCGGCGATCGCCTGCAATTTGGCGATGAGATCGGCGTCGGCGATGGGGGCATCCATCAAGAACAATTGCCCTTGATCGTTGAGGGCGATCGCGATCGGCTTCTGGTCGATGTTGAGCGCGCCGGCCTTGGTCTGCGGCAGATCGACGGCGACGCCGGTCGACAGCAGCGGCGCTGCGACCATAAAGATGATCAGCAGCACCAGCATCACGTCGATGAACGGCGTCATGTTGATCGAGGCGATCGCGCCATAGCGCGGCACGCCGCGACGTCTTCGTCCGCCCTTGCGGCCCGGCGCCATCGCCATGCCCATACTCTAAACTCCGCGTGCGCTGGTCAATTCAAGCGGCCTTGTCACTCGATAGATGCTGGTCGATCTGGCGCGAAAGGATAGAGGAAAACTCGTCGGCGAAGCTCTCCATGCGCGCCTGCGCCTTGGCGACATCGCCTTGCAGCTTGTTATAGGCGATCAGCGCGGGAATGGCGGCGAACAGACCGATGGCGGTGGCCAGCAGGGCTTCGGCGATGCCCGGCGCGACGACCGCGAGCGATGTGTTCTTCGACGCCGCGATCGAACGGAACGCCGTCATGATGCCCCAGACGGTGCCGAACAGTCCGACGAAGGGTCCGGCCGAGGCGACGGTGGCGAGAAACAGCAGATTGGACTCAAGCCGCTCCACCTCGCGGGCGATCGAGACGTCGAGGACCTTTTCGAGACGTGCGTGCAATCCCATGAAGGACGAGGCGGCGGTCTGAAACGAGCGCTTCCACTCGCGCATTGCGGAGACGAACAGGCTTGCCGCGCCGGTATTGGCGCTCGAGGACAGTGTGCTGTAGAGCTCCTCAAGCGACTGGCCCGACCAGAAGGCTTGCTCGAAATTGTCCATGCCGCGTTTGAAGCGGGCGAACAGCACCGTCTTGTTGGCGATGATCATCCAGCACCAGAACGAGGCGAGCAGCAGCCCGACCATGACGAACTTGACGACGATATGCGCCGACCAGAACATCGACAGCAGCGTGGTGTCGGGAGCGGGCAGCCCGGCGGCGTCTGTGGGGTTCATCTTCAGGCAACCTCAGGTTTGTTGGGCGTCTTTATTGGGCTTTGGCGAACCGGTCGCACCGCCTCGTGCCGGCGCGGGGTCTGCGCCGCAAATGGGGGGAAATTTGGGCTTTGGCCCGTAGGGGATGGCGCGGTTTGTTATCATTCAGTTAAGCGGTTCATAAGGTTAAGGGCGGGTTAGCGGGGCCTCGCGCCGAATTCCGCACTTTGGTCGGCGTGTGAATGGGTTCAATCGGTTAGGCGCCAAACAGCGCACGTTTTCAAATCGGGGGCGGGTCCGGCGGGCCGGAGGAAGACAGTCATAACATTATATCATAAATATAATGTTATATATGAATTATCACATATTATTATTGCCTTAATCCAAATGAGCGGCCAGATTTGTAATTGGAGTGTTTTCAGCCTGCCTTGAATCGCCGCTTGTTCGTGGCAGCCTTGCCGGCGTCGTGTCGCCACTCTTAGACCGCCCCCAAATTCGGCTGCAGACTTGTCAATTCGGGAATTCCCGCGTTTATTGCGCAACTGAAAAAAACCCGAACGCCCGAGCATGCCCGATCGCAGCCGCTCGCGTGAATTGGACGGTCCGGCAATTGGTAAAACGCTAGAATGACTGTATCCGGATTGACCAAAGCCCTCTGTATCGCAACTCTGGCCGTCGTGCTCAGCAAAGGGATGGTTTGCGGCGCCGCCCAAGGCGCATCCGACCCCCCTGCTGCATTGGAACAATGCGGCGAATGTCACATGATTTTTCCGGCTCCGATGCTGCCGCAACGTTCGTGGACCGCGATTCTTTCCAGCATGGACAATCATTTCGGCGAAGTCGCGTCGATCCCTGCGAAGGATCTGGACGATATCAAGAACTATCTCATTTCGCATGCCGCGGATTCTCCAGACGCGACGCCTCGCGACCGCCACTACATGAGCGCGATTTTGCCCGAGAGCGCGCCTTTGCGGATTACGCGGACGCCGTGGTGGAACCAGATGCATGCGGATTTTGACTTTGAGGGGGTTAAACACACCGACGTCAAATCGGCCGCCAATTGCCTCGCTTGCCACAAAGGCGGCGTACGCTAGGCAAATCCGCGAGAAAGCAAGCCATTCCGCCTCCGCGACACGCGTTCGGGGCGGCTTCAAGGCGCCCGCAGGGGAAGGTTTGAATTGACGACAGTTTGGGATCTCGGCGTTCGCTTGTTCCACTGGTTGCTGGTCGGTGCAGTCACGGTCGCCGCGATGACCGGTTTCTTCGGGCCGAGCAATGCGTTGAGCTTCCATATCGCGGCGGGGGCGGCTGTCGCAGGGCTTGTCGCCTGCCGCATCGTGTGGGGCTTCACGGGCTCGACCTACGCGCGTTTCTCAAGTTTCTTGTTCACGCCATCCGCCATCGTCGGCTATCTCAAAGGGATTTTGGCCGGTCGACACGCCCGCTATCTCGGACACAATCCGCTTGGCGGCCTCATGGTGTTTGCGCTTATTGCCGTGCTTGCGCTGCTTGTCGCGACAGGCGTCGTCACATTGGGCGGCTTCGACAAACAAGGCCCGCTGGCGTTCGCCATTTCCTACAGCGCGGGAACAACGAGCTTTTCGATCCACAAGACACTCGCCTACCTCCTGGCGCTGATGATCGCCCTGCATTTGATGGGCGTCGCCTATGAGTCGATTGCTGGCGACAATGGACTGATCACCGCCATGATCTCGGGGCAGAAAACAGCGGCGATGGACGCGCGGTCCGCCTCGTCCGCAACTGCGCGCACGCTTGGCGCGGGAATGGCGGTTTTCCTGCTTCTGGCCGGCGCCACTTATGGTACCCTCTCCCTGTCCGCGGACCCGGCGTTCGGCGTGCCGGTTGGCGCACTCGATCCCGCCTATGCGAGAGAATGCAGCGCTTGCCACATGCTCTATCCGCCGAGCCTTTCACCGCGCTCGCGCTGGACCGCTGTGATGGCCGATCTCGGCAGTCATTTCGGTGAAGACGCCAGTCTCGATCCGAGGATCGCGGCCCAGATACTTGCTTATCTCGCCGATAATTCGGCGGAAAAATGGGACACGCGAGCGTCGCATGAATTCGCCGCGTCCAATCCGGACGATCCGCTTCGTCTCACCGCGACGCCGTTCTGGACCGCGATGCACAGGCGGATTGCGCCGTCCGTCTTCAAATCCAAATCGGTCGGCGGCAAGAGCGCGTGCAATGCCTGTCACAGCGACGCTTTGACCGGCCGTTTCGACCCTCAGAATATCAACATTCCGGAGCAAGCTTTTCGATGAAAGTAAAAGGCTACTACTTCAGCGCGTTCCTCGTCGCCGCATCCAGCGCTGTCGCGCTCGCCGGACCAGGCGAAATGCAGAAGCCGCTCCTGGATTACTACGCGCAGCAGGCAAAGTCGTCCGATCCCGCTTTCGTCGGGTTCTCGGCGGCGCGAGGCGAGACCCTGTTCAAATCCAATTTTACCGGGGGCAAACCGGAGACGAACGCCTGCACCGCTTGCCATACGAACGACCCGAGGAAGCCCGGCCAGACCCGCGCCGGAAAAGACATCGACCCGATGGCGGCGTCGGTAACGCCCCAGCGCTATACCGATCTCGAAAAGGCCGAAAAATGGTTCGGAAGAAACTGCAATAACGTCCTTGGCCGCGAATGCACCGCGCAAGAAAAAGGCGACTTCATCGCGTTCATGGTCACTCAGTGATGGCGGTTAGACCGCATGCTAGAGCCGTTTGCGTGCGACTGGAACCGCCGTCATGGCCGGGCTTGTCCCACGACTGTCCGGTTCATGTCATTGCCAAGTTTAGTTGGAGTTGTCGAGAGTCGAAGGGCGGGGGC
>JAYUFK010000103.1:0-2192 GCA_043739325.1 Methylocapsa sp.
GGCCGCTGCCATCGAAAAAGTTCCGGGTGGCCGCGAGATTGCCGCCACTCAAAACACTACATGTAGAGCAACCTGAGTCAACGGAATAAGCCTCCAACCTCCGAACAAATACGCAAGCCAGTAGGCCGCAGCCGCCGTGAGCCCACCGACAAGCTAGGTCTGCCCGGCCGACACGAGGCGGTTGAGTCCGACAAAGTGGCCCTTGACCGCGGCAAATATGACAAGCGCTATGACTGTCGTCGCGACAGACCAGAGCAAGGCCAATTCGATGTGCGTCGTGAACATATAGGGCGCGAGCGGGACGAGGCCGCCGATAAGATACGAGACGGCGATCGGCGCGGCCCTGATCGGCGCGCGCTTGGGATCCGGCTTTTTCAGCCCAAGTTCGAACCGCATCATGAATTCGGTCCAGCGCGTCGTGTCGGCCGCCCTTCAAATCTCCAGTAGTCTGTCGGGCAATTCATCGCGCTTCAATGAACCCGGCGGGAAATGCTCTGCCAGCACGGCGCCGCACTGTTCGATCGCCGCCACGAAGCCGTCGCCTGGCCGCCCGGCCTTGATAGCCCTCACCAACGCACTGATCGCATCGTCCCAGACTGCCGTTGCGACCTTATTATTAATTCCCGCGTCTGCGACGACTTCCACATATCGTTCAGCGATGGAAGCGAAGATTAACACCCCTGTGCGGTGTTCGGTTTTGTCGATCCCTTGCGCCGAGAACTGGCGCATCGCCTCAGCATGAGCCCGGTCGTGCTTGGCCCGGCGCGGCACGATGAGGAACCGTACGCCAGGATAGGATAGCGCTATGGCGCCAACGAGAAACGCGAGGATTTGAAAAAGATAGATTGCTGGCGCGGACCAGGTCGTCAGGAAGAGGAGCGGCAATGGCACGAACAACACGAGCGCCGCCGCCCATGCAATTGGGACCAATCGGTAGTCGCTCGAATGCCGCGCGAGAACGCAGACGATTTCCCCGGCGGTGTGCGATTCTGCCTCATGGATCGCCCTGGTGACGCGCGCCTTTTCGGATTCGCTGATCATTCCTCTCTCCTCACCAACTGCCCGAGCTTCCACCGCCGCCGAACGACCCCCCGCCTCCTGAAAACGAGGACGATTTTCCGCCGCGCGACGAGCCTCGCATACCGGAAAGAACCAATATGAAAAGCATCCGCGTAACCGCCTGACAGGCAGCGCCCCCCTTTACGGCGCAGAATATCAGCAAGGTCACGCCACCCAGGCCCAGAACGATGACAAGCCATATGGGAGTGCTGGTGGTCGAGGAATTGCCTGCAGCATTGTTTGCAGTGAGAGGCGGGGCAATCGCGGCGCCACCGCCAAGCATCTGGATGATCTCGCCGGCGCCATTCTTGATTCCACCCGCAAAGTCTCCGGCCTTGAACGCGGGCAGGATCGCGCGCTCGATAATCAACTTGGTCGCGGCGTCCGTCAGAGTACCTTCCAAGCCGTAGCCAACCTCGATCCGGACGCGCCGTTCGGCCGCAGCTACGATAAGCAGAACGCCGGAGTCCTTGTCCTTCTGACCGATTTGCCAACGTCGCCCCAGCTGATAACCGTAATCCTCGATCGCTGCGCCTTGCAGCGATTTTAATGTGACGATTACGAGCTGGTCCGTCGTCGTCGCTTGCAGGTCAGCGAGCGATGCAACGAGCGCAGCCCGATCGGCCACTGTCAGCAGTCCGGCCTCGTCGACTACGCGCCCAGTAAGAGCCGGAAACGTCAGTGCGCGGACCGGACCTGTTTGAGCCACCATGCCGCACGCGAGCCCCATCCAGGCGATCGCGACGAACACCGCGCAACGAAGCCATGCGCGCGCGCTCAGAATTTCACCGCAGGAGTCGTCTTGACGCTGTCAGCAACCGTGAATTCCTCCATTGGCTTGTTGCTTGTGTAGAAGATGCGCGCCCACACCGAACCCGGGAACGTCTTCAACTCGGTGTCGTAAACTCGTACCGCGTCGATGTAGTCGTGGCGTGCTGCCGCGATGCGGTTCTCGGTGCCTTCGAGCTGCGACTGCAATGCGAGAAAGTTCTGGTTGGATTTCAAGTCCGGGTAGTTTTCGGAAATGGCGAGGAGGCGGCCTAACGAACCGGACAGCTGCGTTTGCGCGTCCTGAAATTTCTTGAACGTCTCCGGATCTGTGATGGTGCTCGCATCAACCTTGATGGACGTCG
>JAYUFK010000104.1:0-6129 GCA_043739325.1 Methylocapsa sp.
GGGCCATGCAGCGGTTTCGAAGCGCAAAGACGTTGCAGATGTTCAGCTCAGTTCACGCCCAGGTCCACAACCATTTCAATCAGGAGCGCCATCTCGTCCCTCGCGAAGTTTACAAACAAAGACGCTCTGCTGCGCTTGCCGAGTGGCGCGCTATCGCGGCCTAATCGCTGCTTGGGTTTGGGCACGCTGTGCCAAAAGTCGGAAACCCGCCGTTTCCTTGACACCGCCTGATCGCGATATCCTGGCGAGTGTGAAAGAAGACGAAACTGCTCGGCGCCTGGTCACAATCCCGGGCGTCGGGCCGCTCATTGCAGCGACTGTCGGAGCTGTGGTGCACGATGCCCATGGCTTCAGGACTGGCCGCGACTTCGCTGCATGGACGGGATTGGCGCCCAAGCCGCACTCCAGCGGCGGCAAGGAGCGGGTCGGCGCTATCTCGAAACGCGGCAACAGGCAGCTCAGAATGCTGCTGGTCGTCAGCGCGAAATCGATCATAAAGGTGGGCAAGCGCGGCGTGAAGCTGCCCGAATGGCTGGCAGGCCTTATATCGCGCAAGCCCTACAAAATCGTCACCGTGCCACTGGCCAACAAGATGGCGCGGATTATCTGGGCGAGATCGCTCGAAAATCGCTCCATCGCACTGATGCTCCCGTTAAATCGACGCTGCCCTCCGTATAGTTTTCGAGCATCATTTTCGCTCTCTTCCCTATGTAAGTTGTAAGAATTCGATCGGGTCAATAATGGCGTTTGCGTATTAGTCGACGGGGTGGCGTGGCGGCATGTGTGATAAATGTTTGCCTCTCCAAATCAGGGAAGTGTGATTATGCTGCCGACGCGCAACGAAGTATCCGAAAAGATTCTGGCTGAGACGACGACCGCGCTCAATCAGAATTATGCCGTCGTATGGCTCGATTACTCCGAGGCGCGAGTCATACGTTTCAACACGGAAATGTCCGAAGTAGAGGTTGTGCGGCCTGTTCATTCGGCAGATCGGGGGCGCGTGATAGCCGACAGTGCATCAGATCCCCACGGAACCGGCGACCTTGAGTTCTACTGCAATGTTGCCAAGGCATTCGAGGAGGTCGATGCGGTGTTGCTAGCCGGGCACTCGATCGCGAAGACGGATTTCGTGAAATACCTGCACAGTCATTCACCACAGACCTTTGACCGTATTTCGGACATCGAGACATTGACGCGCCTCACCGATGATCTGTTGCTCGCCGAAGGCCGTCGGTTTTTTGACAGAACCGAACACGGAGGCTCACAACGCTAGAGTATCCGGAATCACTGATCCGCGTTACGGAAATCCTTGGCAAATTCGATGCGCGCTCCAGTGATAGTGGGTACTCGCTCATGATTGCTTGCAAGAGCTTTCGGTAAAGGCGGCGGGGCCTCGGTCTCGCTGAATTTGGGGTCAAACTGGCGGCGAATGGCGGCATTGTTGTCGATGATTGCATGCGGACGACACGTCCCGGCGTCTATGCCGCAGGCGACGTAACCGGCCGAGATCAGTTCGTCTACATGGCCGCCTATGGAGCGAAGCTCGCGGCCAAGAATGCGCTCAACGGCGACAGTCTCAGATATGACAATTCCGCATGCCCGCCGTGGTGTTCACTGACCCTCAAGTAGCGAGCGTTGGCCTGACAGAAGCAGCCGCACGTTCGACTGGTCTTGACGTGCGCACTTCAGTTCTGCCTCTTGAATACGTGCCTCGCGCCCTTGCCGCTCGCGATACACACGGCCTCATCAAGCGTGGCGGAAGCAAGTAGCGGAAAGTTGCTGGGGGCGCACATCATAGCGCCCGAATGCGCTGACAGCATCCAGACGGCGGTGCTCGCGATCAAATGCGGTCTCACGGTCGAGCAACTTGGCGAGACGATCTTCCTCTATCTCACGACGGTCGAAGGATTGAAGCTCGCGGCTCAGGCATTCGCCAAGGATGTTGCGAAGGTGTCGTGCTGCGCTGGATAGCGGCGATGGTCACAATGGCTCTTTCGCGTACGAATCATGCGGAACTCGACCGCATTTTCTCTGACCGATCCTCCCGAAATTTGGCGCGGCGGGAGAGGAGAGAATCGTGATTGGAACACCAGATATCCCTACGCCGGACGAGTATTATGCTGATTACGAGCGATGCCGCCCACCAAAACGAGATGAAGCCGCCCACCGTAACGGATTGATGCCGCCCGTCATAACGAGATGATGTCGCCCACCAGAACGGAATAGTCCCGCCCGGGTAAATGGGTGCCTCGAGCAGCTCTACTGGCCAGTTATAAGGTCGCGCCTTTGGCAAACCAGAGGAGCGATCTATGCCAGCGGAAAGAGTTGCGATGCGCCGCGTGCGCGAGATTATTCGTCTGAAGTCTTCGGCATCGCTGCTATTGTGTATTTCACCCTTCTCGGAACAGGGGTGTTTTACATTTTGCGCCTCATGAACAGGCCGCCAAGCGTTGGCGATGTCGCCTTGGCGAAAGACCAACCGATTCGGGCGGCAGGGCTCATGCCAGCGCCAACCATGGGTTCAGCAGGCGCCAGATGATGGTCGTCGATCTTCCTTCATCTGGGCCGGATTAATCGCGTTTGTCGTTCTGGCCTAAATTATTCTCGACGGAGTCGAACTGGGTGTCGGCATCGTATTCCTCTTCGTCAAGGGTCAGAGGGACCGAGACGAGACGATGAACTCGGTGGCGGCCGTCTGGGACGGCAACGAGACCTGGCTTGTACTCGGCGGAGGGGATTGCGCTTTCCGCTCCGATCATCGTCATGCGGCGCCCGATGCTCGAGCTTCATGCCCATGTCGTTCGCTCGCGCCGTAAGATCCGAGCTTGTTGCAGCATTTGATGGAAGCGGGCGATGAACTCGCGCACGTCGACGAGAGCCGGAATGCCTTCTTCAATCGCTCCGACTGTCACGGTCTTTGTCGATGTAATCGCGCATGTCGTCTGGCTGCATTATGCGGTTCCAACATGGGAGGAAACCGGATAAGGTCTGTCCCAGAGACCGGCGCAATTAGATTACGCCTCGCCCCGCAGTGAACCCCGGTTAATAAGAAGGGGGGTGATGTTGTGGTCCACCTCGCAAACCGCAAGCGGCAAAAAAGCGATCGATTTGGCACTATTGCACTAAGCCGGCTTCAGCGAAAATGCGCGAAGGCGGCTATTGATTTTGCTCGAGTTGGCGGCGTTCGAATGTATCTCCCTCCGAGGGAAACGTAGCGAGGCCCACGATGCTGCGACGGCACCGCGTCATGATTGCAGTCATCGCCTTGGCGAGCGTCGCTCTGGCGGCTGCGACGGTCTTCCGATCCGTCATTGCCGGCCTATCGAGCGCGCGGCGGGAACCCCTCGCGATCGAGGTATCCGTCGCAACCTGGCTGTTGCGCGAGAGCGTGCCTGCGGAGGCGAGGGCACAGGGCAATCCACTCGGACGCGACCCCGCCGACCTCACAGCCGGGCAGGATCTGTTCAGGCAGAAATGCGAAACCTGCCACGCCTATGATGGAAGCGGGAAAACGGCGATTGGGGCGGGGGAATTTCCGAGGCCCATCGCGCTGCGCTCGATTAACATCACTTCGCTGTCGGATGGCGAGATTTTTTATCACATTCGGAATGGGATACGAAACACCGGGATGCCGGCATGGTCGATGCCGGATGCGCAACTTTGGCAGCTTGTTGCCTATCTGAGACATCTGCCGACCGTCGCGTCGCTCTCGCCGGAGCCCAAGGCTGGATCTGAGTTAAACGCCGCCGAGACTGCTCACTATGTTGGCTCCGCCGCTTGCCAGTCATGCCACGCCGCCGTCTATGACCACTGGAAGAAGACGCGGATGGCGAATGTCGTCCTCGATCCAAAGGAGCACCCGGAAGCTATCATCCCGGACCTATCCAAGCCGGACCCGCTCGTCACCTTCACCAAAGATGACATCGCCTTCGTGTATGGCAGCAAGTGGAAGCAGCGATACTTCCAGAAGGTAGGCGACGACTATTTCCCATTGCCGGCACAATGGGATGTCACCAATAAAATATGGCGGAAATACCACGTTCCCAACGACGCTGATTGGTGGGCTCCGTTCTATCCGGCTGACAATGCCCAGCGGCCTACTGGCCCGCTCTGCGACGGTTGCCATTCGGTAAACTACGATATTGCGACCAAGACCCCTTCGGAGTGGAACGTCGGCTGCGAGCGCTGCCATGGGCCGGGCAGCGCACACATCGCCAAGCCTGTTCGGGATACCATCGTCAATCCCGCCCGGCTGGACTACGTGCATGCGAACGACACGTGCATACAGTGTCATTCACAAGGGCAGCCGCTCAAGAACCCGATCGAAGGAAAATACTACGACTGGCCGGTCGGATTTCACGTCGGCCTCAGCCTGAACGACTTCTGGAAGCTTGAAGATCACAATCTCGGGAAGACGACGTTCACGCATTTTGCCGACGGCACGGCGCATAAGAACCGCATGCAGGGCAACGACTTTGTGACGAGTCTGATGTATGCGCGCGGCGTTACCTGCTTCAGCTGCCACGATCCGCACGGTTCGGAGAATGACGCTATCCTCCGGCAACCTGACAGCAATGTGTGTCTAGGCTGTCACGGGCCGAACGCGCAAAACGGGCCGCATACCGCAACGATCGAGCAGCATACACACCACGCGGCGGGCAGTATGGGCAGTCAGTGCGTCGCCTGCCACATGCCGAAAATCGCCCAGACGATCGCCGACGTGAACGTCAGTAGCCATACCTTCCACTTCGTCTATCCGGAGCAGACCAACAGACTGAATATCCCGAACGCCTGCAATGTCTGCCACACAGATAAATCGACGGCTTGGGCAACGGACGCGTTGCTGCACTGGAAGGACCGTTCGCCCTGGCGCATCAACGATTAGGACTATTTGGTCATGCCGTCGGGTCCGGACAATCCAAGCCTCTACGGCGCAGTTTGTTCATTTCGGTCGCGGGTATCGCCACTCGCCACGACGCGCGCACGTGGCCAACTGAGCGATGAGGAATACTCGCTCGGTTACCGGTTTGTCATCTCGAAAAGAAACTCAAGGAGATTGCTTCCGTGACACATTGGTTTTTTCGATGGATGCCCGTATCCCTTGCGCGAGTTTAAGCGCGTCGTCTTGCGCCCAGAAGTGAATGTAGAAGGTGCGTGGATCGTCATCGAGCATGTGGTTGTGAATGGCGGTCACCTCGATATTGTTCGAGCGCATCGCTGTAATTAGGGGCACGACCTCGCCGGCGAGCGCTACGATATCGCCCGTGATCGCGGCCCTGCCATCGCCCGTCGGTTGAAAATTAATGACGTTCGCCGAGCCCATGGCCGCTGGGACGACCATATCCGCCATAGTTACTTTGTCCGCGCGCGGGACACCGAATTGATAGACGCCGCCGTTGACCTTCCCGTTCGCGCCAATCATTTCGTCAAGTTTAGCGGTGTCGAGGTCGATAGGCGGCGGGGCGCTTGCCGGAGCTACCGGAGACCCTGACGGGACACTTGTCAGAGCCAAGGCGGCGCGAATCCCTTCCGCCAATTTGGCTGGATCACCGCGACCGCCGACGTGCATGTAGAAAGTGGCGGGAATCGCGCGTAGCAAATGATTGTGCAGCGCCGTCACCTCAATTCCCGATTCCAGCAGTTTCGACATCACCGGATTGATTTCTGATTCCGTCAGAACGAGATCGCCCATGACCATGGCGTTGCCATCCATGGCCTTGAAAGCCACCCAGCCGCCGAGCGCGAAGGCGGGTTTCAAAGTTACGCCATCCAGAACCACCTTGAGATCGGAGCGCGGGAATCCGTAGCGATAAACCCCGTCCGATTGGGCAGGCGTCCGGTCAAAGATTGCGTTGACGGGTTTCATGTCGAGTTCCGCTGCGGCGGCAGGCGACGCGATGCAAAGACTAAGCACTGCGGCCCTGAGCAAGGTCTGTGATCGCCTCTCGTTCTTTCCCGATTGTGGACTTTGCACAGTCCGGCGTCCGCGCAATTGGGCGGTCGTCCGATCGTGCACCTGCTGCAAAAGCCAAGCAGACCGTGCGAAAACTATTTCCCATATTGATGGCTGTGGCCGGGCAACGCGCAACGACGCATTTTACGCGAGTTGAGCGGGAGGATCGGTTGTAG
>JAYUFK010000105.1:0-6075 GCA_043739325.1 Methylocapsa sp.
CGCGCCGATTGCGGCCTTCGCCGCCGAGCGTACTCCGACGGACATTGTGACCGACATTTACCGCATCGCGGCGGGCCCCAAGGGCGACTATATGGCGGCATGGCATCGGTTCTTTTGATCAGCAACGGGAACTCGTCGTTGGACATTTCGCCCGACGCCATTGCGAATTCGCGGTGGGCGCCGCCGGTGACGTGGCCGGAGATTTTCACGTTATACGGCTCGTCGGTCAGGTGTCCCTGCACCGCCAGCGGTCGCAGTGACGAAGACGTCGCTCGCGCGCGCCAACGAAATCGAACCGGCGTGGTAGGCGTGCGGTGCCTCAGGGTCGCTGGCGAGTCGCTTTGTTCGCGTAATCGACCTTCGCCATCTCGCGCAACTTGCTGTGACGGAACGGCTTCAGTTCGTGACCGCCCGGATACGTATAAGCGTCCCGTTCTGGGTCGTAGCGAAACTCGTCCTTGCGAAAGAATCCGTTGGCGACCGACGAGCCGCGTTGCGGCCTTGGCACATGCGGCGTGAGCCCCGCGTTCTCGCAGGCCGCGATGTCCTCGGTTCTTAAGTAGCCGGCGACGGCGACACATCGATGGCCTCGACATCGAGAATTTCCCGCGCCGGTTCGGCGGTCGCTTGCAACAGTCGACGACCTGATTGGTCACTTCCTGCTCGACGATCAGTTTGTTCTTGCGTTGACCGCGACCTGAACGTTGTAGCCGACGGCGACGCGCGTGTGCGCCGCCATGGCCCGGCTGTCGGGGTCGGTGAGAAAAACTCGCGAACGTGACAATGCCCAGACAAGAATCATGAAGCCTTTAGAGAGGCCATGTCGATGACGAAGCGATAGCGGACGTCGTTCTTAAGGAGGCGATCATACGCTTCGTTGACGTCCGCCATTTTGATCATTTCGATGTCGCTGACAATTCCGTGCTTTGCGCAAAACTCCAACATTTCTTGGGTTTCGGCCATACCTCCTATTCCCGATCCGGCAACCGTCTTGCGTCCGCCCATCAGCAGGTAACCCATCATCGGATCGAGCGCCGTCAACGCACCGACTAACACCATCGCCCCGTCGAGCTTGAGCAACGCCAAATAGGGGTTCAAATCGTGGCCCACAGGGATCGTATTGAGCAAGAAATTGAAGCTGCCTTTCGCCTTAGCCATCTCTGCGGGGACAGTGGAGACAAGAATCTCATCAGCTCCAAGACGCAGCGCATCCTCGCCTTTCTTCGGCGACGTGGTGATCATCACGACGTGCGCTCCAAGCGCCTTGGCGAATTTGACGCCCATATGGCCGAGGCCGCCAAGGCCGATGACGCCCACCTTCTGGCCCTTGCCAACCTTCCAGTGACGCAACGGCGAATAGGTGGTGATGCCAGCGCAAAGCAGCGGCGCCACCGCCCTGATGTCGAGACCCTCCGGGACTTTTGCGACAAAGCGTTCTTCAACGACGATTTGTTCGGAATAGCCGCCGAAGGTCGGCTGCTTGGTCTCCCTTTCGCGCCCGTTGTAGGTAACAGTGCAGCCCTCGAGGCAGTATTGTTCGAGGTCGGCGTTGCAGGGCTCGCAGCGCCGACAAGAATCTACCATGCAGCCGACCGCGGCTATATCGCCAGACTTCAGTTTCTTGACATGCTCGCCAACGCGAACGACCCGGCCAACGATTTCGTGGCCTGGCACCATCGGGAACGAGGAGTTGCTCCAATCGTTGCGGGCCTGATGAAGATCCGAATGGCACACCCCACAATAGAGAATGTCGATCTGGACGTCATGCGATCCGGGGTCGCGACGATCAAAACTGAAGGGAGCGAGCGGCTTGTCGGGTTCCTGCGCGGCGTAGGCCTTGACTGTGAACGTCATCAAAATTCCTGTCGAAGTGGCAAACGCGGGAGTTCCGCGCGATCTAATTAAGCACCAAACACTTGAACGCGACGTGGGCAATTGCCGCAGTCGCATACCGCGACGGCGCCGGATGTTAAACCTTTTTGTCTTGTTGCCTCACAGATATATTGCGCGGATCCCGCTGGTCCGAGTCAACGAAAAGAGGATTACAATCGTGCCTTTCGACAAGGCGAGCAAGGCCCAGGACGGCGTTGTCAAAGTAACGGCAAGCCTGTTTGCGTATGGCACGGCAAACCTTCACCCAAGCGGCGATTAGGTCGCGAGAGCGCCCGACTCGGCCAAAGCGGCGCAGCGCCTCATTTTGTAAACCACGCGACTCACCAGTCGTAGAAACGGTTGATGCGACTTCTCCGCGCAATTGTTGAGCCAACGCCTAACTTCCTGCCGATCGGAATTGCCGATCTCACTCATCGCGGCGGAATAGGAGCAAGGTCTGTCGGCAAAGATGCTCTTCGCACCGCCTGGGCATGATGCCCTTAATGAATTCAGTCTTGTCTCGCTTCGCTGTGACCGCGGTCTGCAAAACCTCGCCTTCGTGATCCACGGCACGCCAGAAGTAGCACAGTTTACCATTATCTTCACAAAGACTTCATTCAGATGCCAACGCCATTGGGTGAAGCCGCGCATACGTGAAACCTGTTTCTTCTTAATATCCGCCGCGAGAATCGGGCCAAATCGTCGTTAAAGGCAATCGGGCGGCCAAGGTTTGATCGGCACCTCTAACTCGTGCGGACGTTCGATTGTTGGGGCACTGCAAGAGTTGCCGCTACGGGTTTTTTGGTGTCGAGCATAGGTCTATTTCGACCCAGTGCGCGCGAAGTTTGCTTCGCCTTTTTGGCCGCTTATCCCATGGCGCCGATTACTGCACCTTGGGTCGCCAATATCAGCAGCCAGTGCAGACCGTCTTGCCAAATCAGGTTACGAACGCGCCGCTGGAAGATCACGTTGGTGGACAGGGTCGGGAGAACGAAGCCGATCCATACGCCGAAAGCTGTGATGAGACCGATGCGGACAGACGGGCCACCCATATGTGCGAGAAGGCCTGACAGGGCGACTGCCAGGATCAACTGGCCAACAAGTCCGACCCCAAGTTCAAAGAGGGTCGGCCGATACGTCGGCTCATTCTCGGTCCAGCCAACTGCGGCGCGCCAGGATTTGCCAAGCATATGATACCAAAGTGATCCGAGGACGTAGCTGGCCAGTGTCGCGCCCAGGATAGCGACGATATTCAGATGCATGGCTTCAGCCTTTTGCTTGAAAACGATGATTTGCAGCAACTTTGAAAGCGAGATTAAGACTGACGCGCGACGATAGTCGCTGGTGCATAGGCGCCGAATGAAACAACCTTCAGAAAACGGTCCTTCAGGGCGGACGCTACACTCAGGCGAAGGTCGCCGACGCAAAGCTGTTTCATCGCTCGCAGATACTCTTCACGGTTTGTGATATCGGTGAGCAGGATGGTGCCAGTTGGGCGCAAGACACGCACCATCTCTGAAAGTGCTTTGAAGCGGTCCGCTTCCGCGTCGAGATTGTGCACAGCCCAGCTGGATATAACGACGTCAAACGACTTTTCTGCAAATGGCAGAATGCGCATATCGGCCGTTTGAACCGAAACGCGGTCGCCGACGCTTTCTAGACGGGCGTTCTCGATCGGAGCAGTTTCCGTGTTCGAGGACTGATCGCGTTCTAGCCAAATGTCGACACCAATCGCCCGACCAGTCGTCAGCCGACGGGCGGCTCCAACCAGCATCACGCCCCGGCCGCAGCCGACATCGAGCACGGCCTCGTTGCCGGTCCATGCGACCTGATTGAGGATCGCCTCACGTCCGACAACCTTAGTGACAAGACTCTCCCAGAGCATCAGACCTAACATTCCAAGCGCATAGACAGCGGGCAGTGCCAGGAGCCAGGCGACCGGCACTGCCCATGGCCGATGATCTGCGGCAAGCGCAAAACAGACGCCGCTTGCTGCAAGCAACACCAGCGCGGTGGCTAGGAAGCCGCGCACCAATCTGGGAGCATCGATACCGTAGTTGGGTTTTGCTAGCCGGCCCGCTATGTTCGACGCCATGCCCATTCTTACTTTGCGCTAGCTGTTTATGAACTAACCGTTCTGCAATAGATCTGGCGTCCCGAATGTCAATGGTGAAGCAATATGGACCGGGCAATCGCTTCAAGTTAATGCCCTATGAATTTCCTCGTCTCCGTCTTCCGTGCTCGGCCTGTTCGTCGACGACGGCAGCTTGGCGATTGGCATTCTGCTCTTGGTCGGTGCGGTCGCGGCGGTCGCTTCGTCGGCATTGTCACGGCGTGAGCCTGCCGACGGCGGGGTGGTGGCTAGCGTCGACGATGACTGAGATTAGCTACGCCGGATTTCGCCTTGAGGTCTACTTGAAAATCGACGGCCGGATAGTCTATCTCTGGCGCGCGGTCGACGCCGAAGGCGAGGTCCTCGATGTCCTGGTTCGGCCCAGGCGAAACAAGCACGCGGCGCTGAAATTGATGCGCAAGCTGCTGAAGAAATATAACTTCATTCCCGATAGGCTGATCACCGACGACTTGCAGTCTTACGGCGCTCAGCGGACAGCGCGAAGAGAACGCAAGATGCAAGGCTTCAGGCTCGGCTCCCATATCCGAATAGTAACGCCGTCCTTGGCGCCTGTGCTTCCTGCCGGCCAGCGCTCCCTCAGTATACCAGATCGTCAGGCTTCCCCGATTGCGAAGCGCCGCGTCATACACGCGCCACTTGGCCACACGATGCTTCTGCCGGGGAATTCGATCGCGTCCATTGCAATGATGTTTGAAGGGCACGACACTTCCCCCGACGACGACGGGAGACATTCGGCCTGACACTCTTTAAAATCGTGCCACCCGACTATCGGTGCAACAAAGCCCTCCACGCGCCATAACGGCGGCCGACCCGATCCTGGGTCATGTTTGACGGGTTACACAAATAGGGAATGACAATGCGTCTCGTATTAGCTCCAATTATCTCCTTAATTGCGCTAACATTTGCGAGTTGCGCCATTCGTCCGGCAAGTCTCGAGCATAGTGCTGGACCTATCATTTTGGAGCGCGATTTTGGTGGGCGCACATACGCGGCTGGCGCATTTACCAATTCTCTCACCGGGCTCAGGCGCAATTTTAAGGTGATGCTCGACGGGACGCTCAAAGGCGAAGTCTTCGTTCTCACCGAGCGGTTCGACTACGCTGACGGCGAAAAGGGCGTGAAGACCTGGCGCTTCGAGAAACTTGCCAGTGGCGACTACCGGGGAACGCGTGAGGACGTTGTCGGCTCCGCGGTAGTCGTCATGGACGGAAATGCCATCCGGCTTTCGTATGACGTCGATTTGCCGAGCGGCGGTGAGAAGACGCGAGTTCATTTCGAAGATATTCTCGCGCGCTCGGAGGACGGAGCCGTAATAAACCACGCGATCGTCTCAAAATTTGGTCTCGCAGTCGGCGAGGTCGATCTTCGTTTCGCGCGACATCCTTTGTAAGACAGTTTTGACGGTCCGTTTACGCGGTTTCGTTATCGAGGTCTTGATGATACAGATTCGGCGCATGCGATGCGGGTTCCGATTGCCGACCGCATAGCGCCGATGGGACGCGGCGTGTCCCTAATTCAACAACAATAGGGAATCATCAATCGCGCAGGAAAACCAGCGGGTTTTTCACTCGCCTGCTAGACGTCTATTTCAGCACTGCACAAAAGGCAGCGCCAGCATAGCAGGCGGTTAGGTAAGGTGCTGAAGAGGCGGCGGAGACTGGCTGGCCATTTTCCAGTTGGGACGTTATCAACCCGTTGCCCGCAATCATTTCAAGCTTTGCCGACGCGCAGCGACGACCGACCGCCATCGACGCCGATGATTTGGCCGGTAATCCAACCTGCGTCTGGCGATAGAAGGAACTGCGCCAAGGCGGCAATCTCATCCGCTGTTCCAAGCCGAGGGATTGGGTGCAGTCCTGCAATTCCATTGGCGACGATGGCGTTCTGCGTTAGCGGCGCAGCGAGCGGCGTCACCGTAAGGCTTGGCGCAATCGCGTTGACTCGCACTGACGGGGCCAACTCGGCTGCGAGACTAAGAGCCTGACCTGAAATTCTAGCATGCGACAGATCGCTTTTTCAAAATCGTCCAAAAGGGACTTTTCAGGGGCCACGATCGGGTCAGTTTGAGC
>JAYUFK010000106.1:0-2145 GCA_043739325.1 Methylocapsa sp.
CGGCTGGGAAACGATGGCGGCGATAGAGCGGATCTCGGGTCTGTGTCATGACCCGACATAGCCATCAACTCGTCGAAGCTTCGTTAAGATGACAGTGCCTGCACGCCATGCCGCTTCGCCTACTCGGGAACCGTCGCGTCCTCACGAAGCGCCTCAAACGCAATCTTCGCCTTGAACGCCGCATCAAACTTCTTGCGTGACTTCGTCATTAAGCGCTCCATCGGTTGCGACAGAGCAGGACGCGCTACACCTTAACCAACGGTCCCAAATCCGGGGTCCACTTCAAAGGTCATGATGCAGCATTTACGCGTCCGACCGCTGATGGCCGGTTAATGTGAAATCCCCGTTCGGAGTCTGCTACGGCAGCGTCGTATGTGAATTGGTCCAGACCCAGGCGATAATCGTAAGAGCCGGCGCCAGCGAACCGGCCAGAAGGGAAACAGGCCCGCTTCCGATAAGCGCGGCGATAGAAGGTTCGAGCACCGCAAGAGCCCCAACGATCGCGGCAAGCAGTGCGCCCGCTATGCCCAAGGCCAAGGGTTTTGAGAGAAGCTGCCGGCGCGCCAATATCGCCTTCGGAATGGAAGCGACGATCGCAAATCCAACCGCCGCCAAGAGTAAGCGCGGATCGTGTTGGGCGAGCAACGAGAGGCCGACGAGGGCGGGGGCAGCGCCAATTGCGTCATTGAATGTTTCCGTGACAACCGCGATGAATCCCGTTGCCTGTTGTACGTAACCATCGCGCGGAAGCGGAGCGGCGCGACGCAGTTTCAAGGCAACAATTGCCGTGAAAGCGAGGCTGGCAATCAATGGCGCGTAGGGAATGGCGAACAACGCGAGAAAGAGCAGGCCTATGAGCGCGCGCCCAACCAGGCTCGCGGCCGCGCCGAGCGGGGTCAGCAATTTATCGCCGCTGCCGCTCAGAAGTCTCGCGACGGACCGAACTGGCGTACCGCAGACCGCATAGGCCAGCAACATGCCGACGAAAGCGAGGGCCTTCGATGAAATGGAGGCAGACGCGTTGTAATCGGCGTGTCGATAGCTGTCATAGTCGGGCAGGTCGGTGCCGCTGGCACCCCACAAACGCACGGCCCGCGCCCAGGCTTTCTCGACGTCGCCGTTCTCGATCTGGCAGGCGGCGGCGAGCTCGCGATTTGGCGCTGTCGTGGGCTGTGCGATGTTACGATCGACAAGCGCTTGATAGCAAGGTCCAGACTGAAGCTTCGTGTCTTCATCGACGCCGGTCGACTTGGCTAGAGAGATACTTGAATATCCCAGTAGCAGCAGGACGAGAAGCGAGCGGAGGGATGGAGAGAGACGTATGCTCGAAAATATTGTCATGGCGCTTTCTCGCTCGTGCTTGAGGACGAGGCGGCGGGGTGCGTAAGTTCCTTCGCTTTTCGCGCCTGCGGTCCGCCATCGAAAAATCTCATCAGCTCGTTGGAAGGCGCAAGCACAAAGGTTGGCGAGCCCTGGGTGAGCGCCGAACGGTAGACTTGCATCGTGCGGTAGAGGTCATAGAATTCCGGGTTCTGCGCAAAAGCGGCAACAGCGATGCTGTTGGCTTCGGCGTCGGCCAGACCGCGTTGCGTCTGGCTCGCCCGCAAAGAGTCAGACAGGAGCACAGAACGGTCACGGTCTGCCTTGGAGCGGATTTCCTGTGCCCACTCAAATCCCTGCGCGCGCAATTCCTTGGCTTCGCGGACGCGCTCGGACGTCATGCGCTCATAGATCGCCTGGCTTGTTTCTGCGGGAAGTTCGGCGCGCAGAATGCGCACGTCGGTGACGACTACGCCAAGATTGGCGGCTTGCGAAGCGACCTCGCCGCGAATTCGGTCGGTAATGTGATCGCGTTCCTGTGTCAGCAGCGCGGGCAGGGCGACTTTACCAAGCTGCTTGCGGACAGTGCTGCTGATGATCTGCGAGAGTTCGGCCCGCGCTTGATCCTCCGTTCCGACGGATTGGTAAAACCGCAGCGGATTGTCGATGCGAAACCGCGAGAGCGTGGCGACTTCAATGCGCTTCTGATCGCCCAGGATGATTTGATCGACCGAGGGCTGCAGCGATAGCAAATGTCCATCAAAGAAGACGGCGGAATCGATAAATGGATATTTGATATACAGCCCTGGCTGGGTGAGCGTTTCC
>JAYUFK010000107.1:0-2119 GCA_043739325.1 Methylocapsa sp.
TTGTCGGAGGGCGCGCTGGGTCAGGTCGCTTGGCAGAGAAAGCAGCCATTGCGGCGCGACAATCAAGGTGAGAGACGCATTGCCGCGCCAGAAATGTTCCCGAATCATAGGTCGTTGCCTCGCTTGAATTGCTCCCGGCGGCGGGAGGAAGCGGGGGACTGCGATGAGGCGGGTAAGCATGGCGACGCGCGACGAGTTGCTGCGGACGGTGAGCCAACGGTATCGAGGCAGTTCACGGGGCGAGAAATCGCGCATCCTCGAAGAGTTCGCCGTGACAACCGGTTATCATCGCAAACATGCCATGCGGCTCCTGCGCACCGGCCCGTCGGATAAGCGCTCAGCGCCGCGGCCGTCGCGCCGAATTTACAACGCCGCCGTTCACGAAGCGCTGATCGTTGTGTGGGAGGCGTCCGACCGGGTGTGCGGCAAGCGTCTGAAGGCGATCATTCCGACGCTGGTGGGGGCGATGCAGCATTATGGCCATCTGGCACTAGCGCCAGAAGTGCACGGATTGCTTTTGAAGATGAGTGCGGCGACCATCGATCGTGTGCTTGCGCCGCAACGCGAACGGTGCGGCCGCAGGCGACGGCGATCGGGAGCGACGACGACGATCCGCCGGTCTATTCCGGTGCGGACATTCTCGGACTGGAAAGATCCTGCGCCGGGCTTCATCGAGGCCGATCTGGTTTCGCATTCGGGTCCGGTCGCCAGTGGCTCGTTCACGCAGACGCTCGTGCTGACGGATATTGCGACGGGGTGGACAGATTTTGCACCCATTTTGGTGCGCGAGCAGCATCTCGTGGTTGAGGTGCTCGGCGAACTCCGCCGCCGTCTGCCTTTCCCGTTGTTGGGGTTCGACGTCGACAACGACAGCGTCTTCATGAACGAGACGGTTCGCGATTATTGCAAGGTTGAAAAAATCGAGCTGACGCGCTGCCGGCCCTACCGCAAAAACGATCAGGCGCATGTGGAGCAGAAGAACGGCGAGATCGTGCGGCGCATGGTCGGTTATCGTCGCTACGAGGGCGTCGCCGCAGCGCGGCAACTGGCGGTATTGCACGAGCGCGCGCGGCTGTTCGTGAACGTGTTCCAAGCCTCGTTCAAGCTCGCCGAGAAAACGCGCGACGGCGCCCGCGTGACCAAGCGCTATCACAAACCGATGACGCCGCTTGACCGCCTTCTCGCCGATCCACGGGCCGGGCAGGAGGTGCGGGACCGCGCCTCGGCGCTGCGTACCGGTCTTGATCCGGTGCGTCTGTTGGCCGAGATTCGCCGCGAACAGCAAGCCCTGGTGACGTTGGCCGACGCATTTGATCGGGCGCGATCGGCCTGCCCGCTGGCAGCGACCGAGGTCGTCCCGCTGGAGACGTTCGTCGCAAACCTCTCGACGGCTTGGCAGAGCGGCGAAGTCCGGCCTACGTCACAAGCGAAGCCAAAAGCAAAGCGCGGCCGCCGCCGGCCTGATCCGCTGGCCGCTGTCACGGACGAACTCCGGGCTTGGTTCGATGCGGATCCGTCACGGACGGCTCGCGAACTCCTGGCACGCCTCAAGACAACACATTCCGGCGATCCAGCCGGCTATCCGGACGCAGTGCTACGCACGCTCCAGCGCCGGCTCAAGGTCTGGCGGGCGGAGATGGCTCATGCGCTGGTGTTCGGCCGGACCGAACGCTCTGTCGAAAACACGCCTGCATCACAATGATCCATGGCTCGACCAAATGGCGCTCAGCAACCCAGAAACCAATCCGGCTGCACGAAGCATGGCAGCGTGCTCGCCACCGTCAAGGTGTGGCCTGGCAATATTGGAGTGTGTGGAGTGATCGGAGCAACGGCCAACCTTGACGGCGTCTGCGCGCGCCGCCAGCGGGCTGCCATGCCAGAAAGGACCCAAGTGCGCTGCAAGGTCAGCGCCCCTCTTGACAACAAGAAAACAGCCTCCGCGCAGGAAAACCGGTGTCCACAGCCTGGGGAACAATCCTCAATGAGGCAATACGCGTTCGCATCCAGATTGTCGCGCTATACCGCGACGGCTATGCGCTTGTGGTCTATCTGCACACCTGCCAAATGGTCAGTTTCAACCGGCTGGTCGAGATGCTGGACGGGCTGTTCGGCCTGACGC
>JAYUFK010000108.1:0-2118 GCA_043739325.1 Methylocapsa sp.
GCAAGTGCGAACACGCCGTGCCGGCTCACGCGTCCCCAGGTCGGCTTGATTCCGGTCAAACCGCAGGTCGCGGAGGGGAACCGGATCGAACCGCCGGTGTCGCTGCCAAGGCTGCCGTAGCAGAGCCCGAGCGCGGTGGCGACGCCGGAGCCGGTGGAGGACGATCCGACCCAGTAATCGGGGTTCCAGGGATTGAGCGGCGTCGGCAGCTGCGGATGATGCGAGGTGTAGGCGCCCTCCGTCATCCTCAATTTGCCCAGAATGACCGCGCCGGCCCGCTCAAGCCGCTCGACCACCGTCGCGTCGAAGCTAGGGATGAAATCCTTGAAGATGGTGGTTCCGGCCGCTGTCGGCGCGAAACTTGTGTTGCAGAGGTCTTTCACCGCGATCGGCACGCCGTGCAACGGCCCGCGCCAAAGACCCCGCGTGATTTCCGCTTCGGCGACGGCGGCGCGCGTCAGGGCGCGCTCGGCCAACAGCGTAGCGTAGGAACGATACTGGCCATCGAGTTGCGCTATCCGTGCGAGCGTGGCTTGCGTGGCTTCGACTGGCGATAGCTTTCGCCGGCGAATGAGGTCGGACACGGTGGTCAGCGACTCGTAGTGCAGGTCCGATGACATCGGTCCTCCCCCGGCGCTTTGGAGCCGTTTGCGCGAAACCTCGCGCGGGCGTCGCGCCTTCGCGATCATGGCGAGGCGAAGTCAAAGACGCTTGCCTGCGGCCGCCAATAGATTTGTTCAAAAACTCCCCCTTGGGCGTTTCCAGGCCTCTTTCACCCAAATTTCGGGTCTTCCTCACACTCGGTGAAGTTTGCTTTGATCGCCCGACGGCGGCCGATACTCGCCTGCTTGCGAGCAAAATCAGGGTGTGCGAGTTATCGACGTCGAACTGGTCAGCGGCTCCTGTCCCGGATGGGGTGACCGGTTGGTGCAACGGCGCGGCTGGCGAGAACGCGAACAAGCGACGGTGTTCGACGTCATGAGTTGACTCCGGGACGTCGCGCCGCGCACGGAGGGTTGACGGGATCGGACGCCTGCGTTCAAAGATTTGTTCTGCCCTGTGAAGGAGACGGTCGGACAGTTCGACGAGCCGAACCTTCATCCAGCGGCATTTCTTCTGCGGGTTTGGCGTTTGCGATGCCCGCGCCGTTCTCGCCAAGCAGCCCAAGGACTTCTCCCGGTCGAACGTCGAGATCGAGGTCGGAAAGCACGGTGACCGGCCCGTATCGCTTTCCGACGCCGCGTAGTGACAGACCTGTCTCGCGTTCCGTTCCCAGCAGCGTCGAGGCCGTCATCTCAGGAGACCCTGGAGTGTGGGGGCGGCGCCACGACAGCGCCGCCCGATTGTCGATGCTTCGATTGCGGATGCTTCGACTACGGATGCTTGGCGATGAAGCCTTCGACGTTTTCCTTTATCGTCAAGGTCGCGTCCTGGAGCTGCTCGGCCGGCAGCTTCTGGCCGCCAACGATCGCGATCGCCGCATCGAGACCCAAACGGCCCATCTTCTGGGTCTGCTGGGTCGCGGTGACTTCGAACACGCCATCTTTCAGAGCGACCAGAGCCGCAGTGTCGCCATCGAACCCGCCAGCGATGATGCGGTGGCCGGGATGCGCCGCCTTGACGGGCTGCGCGGCGCCTAACGCGAGTGCGTCGGCCTGAGCGAAGATGATGTTCACCTTCGGATGCGCCTGGAGCAGGTTCTGCGAAAGCGCAAAGCCTTCGTCCTGGCTCCACAACTCGCCCACAACCTTGATGTCGGGGTGGCTTTTCAGCGCCTCGGCACAGCCCTTGGAGCGATCGACTTCGGGAGTTAGCGATCACAATCCCGATGACGACCTGCTGCACAAACGGCGAGACCTGCGGGAGATTGAGACCGTTCCTTAGGAACCCGATGATGAGAACGCCGAGAGCCGTTCCGCCGATTCCCCCGACACCGCCCGAAAGGCTCGCGCCGCCAATGACGACGGCGGCGATCGTATCCAACTCGTAGCCGATGCCGGAACTCGGTTGGGCCGAGTCGAGACGGGCGAGTTCCGCGCTGCCGCCGATTGCATAAAGCGCCCGGCCCGCCGGCCGGTACTGAAGAACGACCCACGAAACGCCGACAATCAAGATCAT
>JAYUFK010000109.1:0-5922 GCA_043739325.1 Methylocapsa sp.
GCTCCGCCCCCGCCCTTCGACTCTCGACAACTCCAACTAAACTTGGCAATGACATGAACCGGACAGTCGTGGAACAAGTCCGGGCAAGACGGCGGTTAAAGACAGGCGGAAAAGGCTCCAGCGGTCAAAGTCTGACGCTTGTTACCAGCCGATCGATGTCCGGTTTGCGTGGAAACCAGACATAGAAGATTTCTCGGGCCGAGGTCCACATAGCGCCCATCTCCGTCGCTCAACCGGAAAATTGAGCTCCTCCCAAGCGGACATTGGACCTCCCGGATTTGACAGCCACCGACCAATGCCGAAATCAAAGCTGGAACCGCACGCCCAAAGCATGTTTAAGTTCGACGGCCTCTCCACTGGCGGCGGCAAGCCATTCGAGATAACTCGCCGCGCCGAACTCGACTTCATCTCCTGAAACGCGGCCTTTGAAGTCAGCAATCTCGGATCGGTGGCGAGAGTGATCGTCGGTCTAGATCGCTACTGTGCCCCGTACAGTCGGCTCCGCGTAAATATAATAAAGGCACGGCTTCAGCCCGAGCCGCCGACCTTCCGTGACCAATCCGTAGGCATGTTTGACAAGTTGCGCGGCGTCGAGGTGGCGATAGCGGACCACCCCCGATCGCAGTGCATCACGTAAGGCGCTGTACCTCTCCATCCGATCGCCCCAGACCGGCCTCTCGTAGGCGGAAGAGAAGTTTGGGTTCTTCACATCGCGAAACGGCTCGAAGCGTTTGGACTCGATCCCGACCAAGTGGGTTTTCGTTATGATCGCGGCATCGAGCCATGGATGGCGTCCGCCTGCCCAAGGAAAGCGCGCGCAATACTCGATCTCGACCTTCTGCGGCGGTCCGATATAGTCCATGCCAGGAAGCGTCGGCAGCTGGTTGGGTCGAAGCACGAACCAACCAAAGGCGTTTGCCGCGAGCGCTGCCGAGCTTTCTGGGTTAGCGAACTTGCCGCTCCTGATTTCGTGACCGCCCGCCTTCTCCAGCCGTTCGCGCACATAGTCTTCGGGAACACCGGGGAGATACAGCGACCCAGTCACGTTCTGGGCACTCCGTTGACCGGGACACTATGATCAAGACAGTCAAGCAATTCCCCATCGCTTGGCATCGCATCAGGCCGGATGCGAGCGTCGAGTTGCTCGAAGGCAAACGAAAGCGCGGCGCCATGTCGCAGGCCAAGCGCGCTCACGCCAGTGTTCAAGGCGGCATCGAGGTCCGACAGAGCGAAAGGCGAGTAGTAAGCTCTCGGCGCCAACACGCGAAGATCGATGCGATCGGCATCAAGTAGCTTACTTGGGCGTGCTGGACGATCGCCTCGTGCGATAATCCAGAGGCAACCGTAGCCGATGATCTCGACAGCGGCGGAAAGCGGCGTGTTGGTTTTGATTTTGAGTTCGATGATTTCGAAATGTCGTTCCCCCCTCCGGCGCACCAGATCGATTGCGCGGCGCCCATCCCTCGTACCCTCAATCAGACCCGATGCGACCGGCACTTGGTTGGCCCAGTCGGTACGTCCCATTCGTGCGCAAGCTGCGGCGATCGCGCGCTCGACCGCGACCTCGGGGCTACAATTATGGGCGCAGATCTGCGGTTGCAGGCTTGGCCAACGCCAGTTCTCGCGCGAACGATCTTTCCGCGCCGACGCACCGCAAACATCGTAATTAACCCTAATCTGCTGGAATACGATTTCCACAAGCGCAGGACCACCTACCGCACCCAGTTTGTATAGTGCCGAGCGGTGGTTTGTGCTGTTGATGCCAAGCAGATCGACGACAGCTTTCTCTACGCCCTCAACGAGAGGGCTTGGAAGGCGGCGGGTTTCGGAACTGGCCCTTGTCATCAACAAGGAAGGAGACCTATTGAGGCGTAACTGTCAACGGCTCATGCGTTGTCTTCCGCGGCCCAGTGGAAAATGGTCAGCATGCCCCCTCCTCTTGACCGAAATCAGCCGTTCCGCTTCCGGCCAGCACCGGCCCTAAGGCTGCGCCCTGCGAATGTCGCCTTTGGGTCGAAGCCCGTCGTCGCGTGGCAGCGCGACTAGGCTAGCGAATGTCAAAATTTGACAGCTAAATATGATACATCGCCTCATCGCTTTCCGGCTCGCCCAACGCGCGCAGGGAAGCGAGCGAGCGGGTGTCGAGAATCTCCGCCATCGCGTCGCGCACATCGACCATCATGCGCTGGACGCTGCATCGGCGCAGCGACGCGCAATCGTCGCAAGCGCGATAGAAATTGCGGCTGGCGCAGGCGATCGGCGCGAGCGGGCCGTCGAGCACGCGGATGATCTGCCCGACCATGATCTGCGATGGGCTCGCCGCCAGCGTATAGCCGCCGCCGCGCCCTTTACGCGAATGCACCAGCCCGGCGTTGCGCAATTCGCCGAGGATCGCGTCGAGGAATTTTTTCGGGATATTGTTTTGCGCGGCGATGTCGGCGACCAGCGCGGGACGGCCCGGCGGCATGCCCGCCAGATGCGTCATCGCCTTCAGCCCGTATTTTCCCTTGTTGGATAGCATTGGCGATCCTGAACGGCGTTGCTCCGAATGCGTCGCGCCATTTGTCATTCCCGCGAAAGCGGGAATCCAGACCGAACCAACGCACAATCTCGCCGCAAGTCTGGATACCCGCTTTCGCGGGTATGACAAGGGCGAGTTTTCACCCTGCGGCCGCAACGCGTTTGCGATAAAAGAGCTTCAGCCGCTTACAACGCCAGCCGCGCGCCAACAACCGCAAGCGTGCCGGCGAGGATCGGGCGCAGGACGCGGTCGGGCACGCGCGAGGCCACATGGCTGCCTATCATGATTCCCGGGATCGAGCCGACGAGCAGCGAGCCGAGCAGCGCCCAGTCGATCGAGCCGATGAACCAGTGCCCCGCCCCGGCGATCAGCGTCAGCGGCACCGCATGCGCGATGTCGGAGCCCACAACTTTGACCGTCGGCAATCGGGGATACAGCATCAACAACGCAGTGACGCCGATGGCGCCGGCGCCCACGGACGAGATCGACACGACAACGCCGAGCACGGCGCCCAGGGCGATGGTCAACAGCCGGATCTGGCTGTCAGCCAAAGTTTCGAGTTTGCGGGCTGCCTTGTCGAGCAACCAGGCGCGGAAGATCAGCGTCGCGGCGGTGGCGAGCAGCGCCAAGCCAAGCGTCGTCGTGATGACATCGCCAGCCGTCTTGCTGTCATGGCCGAAATAGCCGAGCCCGAGCAGCGTCAGCGCTGCGGCGGGCGCGCTGCCGGCGGCGAGACGGCGGGTGATGCGCCAGTCCACCGCGCCGTTCAATCCGTGAATCGCGGTGCCGCTGATCTTCGTCAGGCCGGCGTAGAGCAGGTCGGTGCCGACGGCGGTCGCGGGATGAATGCCGAACAGCAACACCAGCAGCGGCGTCATCAACGAGCCGCCGCCGACGCCGGTAAAACCGACGAGCGCGCCGACCGCCAGGCCGGACAGCGAATAAAGCGGATTGATCGCGTGAAGGAAGTCCATGACGGCCCTCTTCCAGGTTGGATTTTACGTGCCAGCGCCATGCTCGGCTTATTAGTCTACTAAGTCAATAGACTTAGTCTAATCAAGCGCCGGGCGCTCCGGCGGAAGCAGCGAAAAGGCAACGCGCGATGAGACAGAAAAAGGTGCCTAAGCCTATGAAAGCGCGAGTCGCCCGACCAAAGTGCGGCGACAAGCAAACCGCCGCGGCGCTGCCGCCGCTTGCGCTCGCGGCATCCCGTAATCCAGCGTTAACCCTGCCCGGAAATCTCACGACATTGTTAACGGGCTGGCCAGTCGTTCAAGTATAACCTAATGTCGGAGCAACCGTTCCTCGGGCGGCGCGTTCCGTTTGTTTAGGCGTCGCGATGTTTGGCTATCCCATGCGCAAGGCAAGCGAAGACGTTTCGGGCGGCGGCTCTGCGCCGCGGCGCAAGATCGGCGTTGTGCTGGGCGCCGGAGCCGCACGCGGCTGGGCTCACATCGGCGCGTTGCAGGAGCTGGCGGCGCTCGGCGTGGTCCCCGATATCGTTGTTGGCTCCTCGGTCGGCGCTGTCGTCGGCGGCTGTTTCGCCGCGGGCAAACTCGACCAGCTTGAGATCTTCACGCGCTCGCTCACCAAGCGCCGGGTGCTTGGCCTGATCGACGTTTCGTTCAATGGCGGCGGCCTCATCGGCGGCGACCGGTTGCGGCTGCGCCTCGAGGAATCGATGGGCGAAGTCAACATCGAGGATCTGCCCCTGCGCTTCGCCAGCGTCGCCACGGAAATCTCCACAGGCCATGAAATCTGGCTGAAGCGCGGCCCGCTGGTTGAAGCGATGCGCGCCTCCTACGCGCTGCCCGGCATCTTTGAGCCGGTCTTCGTCGGCGGTCGCTGGCTGATCGACGGCGCGATCGTCAATCCCGTGCCGATCAGCGTCGCGCGGGCGATGGGCGCCGACCAGGTCATCGCTCTCAACATCGCGTCGGACGGTTTTGGCCGCGGCACCGCCATCCAGAACCCCGATCATCACGAGCACCCGGCGGCTGTCGTCGGACCCGTGGCCGCAGCGCCAGCGCCGCGATCCGCCGGGGTTATCGACAGCCTGCGCGAGCGCACCGGCCTGTTTCGCCGCCAGATCGCCAACCCGGGCCCCGGCGCGCCCGGCCTCGCGCAAGTGATGGTCGATGCTTTCAACATCACCCAGGACCGCATCATGCGTTCGCGCCTCGCTGGCGATCCGCCCGATGTGCTGGTCACCATGCGCGTCGGCAAGATCGGCCTGTTCGAGTTCCATCGCGCCGAGGAACTGATCGCGCTGGGCCGCGACGCCGTCCGCCGGGCCAGCAGCGAGATTCTCGAGGCCGCCGATCGCCCTCGACCGGTCACCGCGGACGCCTGACCCTCACGCGGTGGCGATATAATCGGTCAGCGCGCGCTTCTCGTTCTCGATTTCACTGACATGATGTTTGACGACGTCGCCGATCGAGATCAACCCGACCAGCTTGCCATTTTCGACAACCGGCATATGGCGGAAGCGCCCATGCGTCATCGTCTCCATGACGCTATGGATCAGCGTGTCCTCGGTCACGGTGGTGACCTTGACGGTCATATAGCGCGAAACCGGCTCGCCCAGCGCGCCCGATCCGTTGGCCCCGATAGCGCGGACGATGTCGCGCTCCGATATAATGCCCAGAACCGAGCGCGCCGCGTCGGAAACGACGACCGCGCCGATGCCTTTGCCGGCCAGCAGCTCAATCACTTCAAGCAGGGTGCGATGCGGCTGCGTGGTGATGACTTCGCGGCCCTTGTCGCCCAGAATGCGCGCAATGGTCATGGAGACCTCCCTGTTTTGCCCGCGCCTGCGTGCGCGCGGCTCGCCCGCTGAACATGCGCCCGCGGGCCTTTGTCGGCAAGTCCCAGGCGCGGAAATCGCGCGCGCCGAACGTATTGCGGTAAACGCGACCCCGCACTATGGTCGCGCCGCTTCGCCGCTCCCCAAGGGCTCCGGGGCCATTGGGGCGTCGCCAAGCGGTAAGGCAGCGGATTTTGATTCCGCCATACGGAGGTTCGAATCCTCCCGCCCCAGCCATTTTCAGCTCTTCGCGGCAAATAATTGGAATATAATAGCTACTTCGCGAGTCGCGCCTGTCCTTCCGTTGTTTGCAAGACTGGTGGGATTTCGCGCGAGATCGCTTGTGATTCCGCGACGCCGGCGAGCCATCGTGAAAAGGCTAAACCGAATCTCCCGTCCGCAGCGCGACAAAGCCGAACCCCCTCGAAAAGCCGGCTGGCCCGTTCGTTCTCATTCGCGAGGGCGACGTTGAAAATGCGTCGAGGTTCTGCAATAGGCTGGCTTCCCTAAGGCGCGCGCCGGAAATCGGATGTCTTCATTGGTCCAAAAATTCGACTCCATCAGGCGCGTTGATCTCCGCTGGCCGGATCTGCGA
>JAYUFK010000110.1:0-5896 GCA_043739325.1 Methylocapsa sp.
GATGGCGAGAAGGATATTCGCCCGCTCACATGGGTCCGCGAAGCCGATGGAAAGGAGCATTGGGCGTTCAAACATCTGCGCGCGCCAAGGCCACTCTATGGCCTCGATCATCTGGCCAAGCGTCCGCAAGCCTCAATCATCATCGTAGAAGGCGAGCAATGCGCAGAGGCGGCGCGGACAGTCTTCCCGCGCTCAGTGGTGTTGACGTGGCCGGGCGGCTCGAACGCAGTAAGCAAAGCGAATTGGGCACCGCTCGTCGGCGCTGAGCGGGTGATGCTTTGGCCCGACAATGACGATCCCGGTGCGAAGGCGGCCAGTCAGATTGCCAAGGTTTTGGCCGGGCTTGGCATTGGCAACATCAGCGTTGTTGACGCGGCGGCCTTAGCCTCGCAGACCCACTCTAGCGTTCACCGGGACGCGCCAAAGGGTTGGGATGTTGCGGACGCTATTGACGAGGGTTGGGCCGTAGACGCGCTGCGCAAGGCCGCTGTGGGCCTCGCCAAGGTGTTCGATCCCGGCCCCGCGTATGTCTCTCATGGCCCCTTCGACATGCGGGCCGCTGGCTTGTTCTGCACCGTTCGCGCCAAAGGCAAGGACGCCGACGACGAAGAAATCCGGCTGTCCGGCCCGTTCGAAATTCCAGGGCGCGCTCGCGACGCGCATGGCGGGCAATGGGCGCGGGTGCTTCGCTGGAAGGATGGCGACGGGCGCGAACATACAGCGTCGGTGAACGACGCAGACTTGCATGGCGAGGCGTCGGCCTTGGCGGCGAAGTTGGCACATGGCGGGCTGCAAATCGCGACTGCGCGCGGTAGCCGCGAAAGGCTCGTGGCCTACATCAACGGCGCATTTGTCCACAAAAACTTTACGACGGTCGAACGGACAGGTTGGCACGATGTCGCTGGCAAGGCGGTCTATGTTCTGCCTGCGCAGTCGATCGGCGCACCTGCCAGCGAAACTGTAAGGCTGCAAAGCGGCGCAACTGCCGCTTACGGCGCGAAGGGAACGCTTGCCGGATGGCGCGAAGCAATCGGCGAAAGGGCCGGCAGTCATTCTCGCGCCGTTCTGGCCCTGTCCGTCGCGTTCGCAGGGCCGCTGCTGCACTTGACCGGACAAGACGGGTTTGGGGTCAATCTGTTTGGGTCATCGTCGCGCGGCAAGACAACGTTGCTGCAGGTCGCCGCGAGCGTCTGGGGTGGCCCTTCATTCCTCAGGGCGTGGCGATCGACCGGGAACGCGTTGGAGGCGTCAGCGGCGCTCGCCAGCGATACCTTGCTTCCCCTTGATGAAATAGGAGCAGTCGATGCACGCGACGCTGGCGCCGCGATCTACGCGCTTTTCAACGGTCAGGGCAAAGGCCGGGCAGGCCGCGACGGCAACTTGAGGGAGCCAAAGTCCTGGCGCATCGTGGCGCTGTCGTCGGGTGAAATGCCGATGTCTGCCAAGGTGGCGGAAGGCGGCAAACGCGCAATGGCAGGGCAGTCGGTTCGGATGCTGGACATTCAAGCCGACGCCGGCCACGGCTTTGGTTGTTTCGATCATGGCGATGAGGACGGCGATGCGGGGCCTATCTCGAATGCGTTCAAGGAGGCAGTGCGCGGGACCTACGGAACGGCTGGGCCGGCGTATGTGCAGCGCGTCGTTGCGGACGGCGTCGCCGAAGTTGCGGATGATTGCAAGGCGGCCGTTGCGGCCTTCGTTGAGAAAGAACTCAGGCCTGGCGCTGACGGCCAAGTTTCGCGCGTTGCGGCGCGTTTGGGGCTAATTGGCGTCGCGGGTGAACTTGCAACCACATATGGGCTGACAGGTTGGCAGACCGGCGCGGCAATGAACGCGGCGCGCCAAGCTCTCGCTGAGTGGATTGAAGCGCGCGGCGGTGTAGAGCCATCGGAAACGACAACGGCGATTTCGGCGGTGCGCAAGTTCATCGAAAATAACGGCGATGCGCGCTTTGAGTTGGTCGCCGGCACTGTTGACAATCGTGTCGTGATCAATCGCGCTGGCTACAGGAAGGGCGTCGGATCGGACCAAGAATGGTGGTGTCTGCCAGAAGTGTGGAAGTCTGACATATGCGCCGGCCTCGATCCGGTCGGCGTCGCAAAGGCGCTGGCGGGATGCGGCATGCTGCGCCGTCAAGCCAACAAGCTGCAATGCAAGGTGCGCATCGGGGACCGAACCTTCTGGGCCTACGTCTTGACGGCCAGCATTATTGACGGGGCGGGCGATGCTGAATAGGCGCGCACTTCTCGTCTCGCTTGCAAAAGGGGAACCTGTCCCGAAATACGGTGGAACAGGTGGAACAGGTGGAACAGTGGAACATTGTTCCACCCGAAAACCCCCGGTGTTCCACCAGTTCCACCCGTTCCACCTTGAAAACGGCAAGTCCGGTAAACAGGTGGAACATGATGCGGGACAGGGTGGAACGGGGCCGGATTTCGACGAGCGCGCCGGCATGGCCGCCGACAGGGTGCCGGCCGTCTATCTCGATGCATGGGCGCGGCTTCAATGTCACAAGCCGGCCACCGCTACCGATCAGCAATGGCGTCTCGTAATCAACGACGCTGGCCTGTTCCTCGACCGGTGGGGAAGCGAAGCCGCGAAGGCGGGATGGACGGCGGGCGATCTGTTCGACATGCCGGGCGGTCTGGTTTGGTTCATTTGCAGGGAGAATGTTGAAGTCATCGGATCGGACCACGCGCGCATGGGCGATGGGTGCGTCCACGATCTGGCGTCGCTCCTGACACGCCGGCATCCTATCGAATAAAAGATCCTCCCCCGACCACCCTCTGTGAATAATGTCTGAGAGGCGACCGGCCCTCGAAAATGGGCGTCGCCGCGACTCTTCCTGACTCACACCCACGATTTTTCATGCAAGAGTTTTTTCGGGAGTGGCGGTAGTTTTACCGGACTGGCTGTCTATCCTGATCAACGGGAAGGTTGGAACCCGCGCTTGTCGGGTATCTGAAAGCGAGGCAATGTATCGAGAGTTTTTTAGTGGTTGGAGCCGGAATCTCGACCGAAGTCCATTTTCAGAGGGCTCTCCTCGGTCCCAGGACGACGAAATGCGTATGATCGTAACACTCTTCGCAATCTTCGGATGGGTGATCGCGAGGCCAAACTTGGCAGTCGCTGGTGGACCTAGCTTAGACACTCGCCGACGGCTGCGAAATATGACGGGCAGCATCGCGCCAGTCGAAGGGAGTTTGTTACTCGGTCAGAGCTTCCTGAGCAGGTTAGGATCGTGGTCGATCGACAACCAGCGGCAAACGCTGATCCTCGAATGAACATGAAGCAGCGAAAATCCGGGCTGACTGAGGGGATGATGCGAATTACCGTGTGCGCGACACTTGTCGCGTTGCTCATTAGTCTATTTTGGGCAACGCAATCCATGGCCATGACATTTAGGGAGGAAGGTAACGGTGGAAATTGCAACGGATGCGATTGGTTCGCTGCTGACGGTGAGATAACCCAGGACACGCCGAAAGCGTTTGAACAATTTGTGAAGGACAAGAACTATAAGGTCATCGTCTATTTTAATTCGCCTGGCGGCAACTTGATGGCGGGGATAAAACTCGGCGAACTAATACGTGCCAAAGGGTTAGATACTTCTATAGGTGCGACAATGCCCAACGGTTTTGGTTTTACAAAGATAGTTCAAGGAAGGTGTACGTCGGCTTGCGCTTACGCCTTTCTAGGAGGTGTAACTCGATCCGCGAAAGCCAATGAGATTGGCGTTCACCAATTCTACAATGAAGCAACTCTGAAGAGCCCCTCTGACAAGCTTTTCGATTCCGTCGACTTGTCAGCCGAGCAACTGATATCGGCACTCGTTATTGATTACGTTTTTAGAATGGGTGTCGACCCAAGGGTCGTAAGCGTCGCATCGACGACCCTCCCAGGTGAAATGCATTTTTTTGCGGTCGCCGAACTTACGGAATTGAATGTCGTTTGGAGCGCAGGTTCATTTGACCCGTGGGCGATAGAGCCATACGGGGGCGGAGTCGTTGCGTACACCAAGTCTAAAGATAAGAAGGAGACCGCTACTCTTTTCTGCCGACGTGACAAAATGCTCCGCCTTCTAATCACTGCGCCCATTTTTGATAACGCGGTCCGTCTCCAAGAGGCAATTACGTCCCTAGAGGACGGGCTTGAGGTCATGGACATGAAGGTGCCGAAGGAATCGGCGAACGTAAGAATAGTGAACGGGCTTCCTGCACTTGAAATTCAATTGATCGGCTTCGACGTTCGCAAGATAGACGCAAGTAAGGACCTGGCAGTCCATGGGGACGTTCCGCGCGTCAACGCGCCATATTTCTATCACCCTCTCAACGGAGAAAATCTTGCCGGAAGCGTTCGTGTTGCCGCACGCAATTGTCTTTAATGCTTGCGTGATGGGCGTTGCCCAACAATAACTCCGACGCTCTCCGGTAGTCCTCCAGAATGCTCTGCAGCAATGGCATGTTCTCCGCTTCGTCACCAGCGGCGCGCACCATGGCGCGGATCGCGTGCTGGCTTAAGTCGATCGAGCCAGGGTTGCACATGAAATTGGCTCACTCGCGCGCACGAGTTTGGGCTGCGCCATAAGCGGCCACGCCGAACTCCGCTATCAGATTGCTCGCGTCGCGATTTTCGGCCGTTGTCGGCGCGCGCGCAGATAGGAATGGAAAGCGCAAGTCGGGTCCCCTCTATTGCGTCGAAGATCAGAAAGGTCCGAGGGGCGGCGCGCGACATGACACAAGAAACTTCGCAGCCCGCGTTCGCACCTTTACAAGGTCGCCAACGCTCAATCATCGCCCCTGCCGACGTATCGATCATAGGCCGCAATCCAATCGTCGGCGATGTCGCGTTGCGCTTCAATTACGTCTACCTCATTGCCGCAAACGAGCTGGCAAAGTCGCGCCTCAAGCCTGTCCTTGCGTTCGGCATTTTCAACAGGCGCAATCGAGCGCCGTGGTTCAGGCCAGAGGTTTGCGTCGTCGTCCGACCCGCCAAGGCAAAGCGGTACAAGATGGTCGATTTCATAGTTCGGATGCGCGCCTGTCTGAAGGCCATAACGGATGAGGACCGCGTCGGCGCGCTCGCGCGGCATGTAGCGCAAGGCCGCCGTAGGCTCGCGGCAAATCTCGTCGAAATCAGTTGAACGAACCGCGCCCGGCGTGATTAGCGGGTCGGGCATGGTCGCGACGGATTGTGGCACCGCTGGCGATGCGCCGAGTGCGATGGCGAGCGCAAGGGACGCGATGCGGGTCAATGCTGGGCGCGACCGTCTCGCTTCTGACCCCGCGCCACTATCAAAAGATCGCCGTCCGGAAGCGGCCGTTGCAGCTTGAGGGCGTCCTTCGCGGGCGCGGTCATCCACTCCTCGATTTCATCGGGCTTGGTGAGGATGACCGGCATTGCCTTCGAATGAATCGGCGCGACGACCGCGTTCGGCTCAGTCGTCAGGAAAGCGAATAGATCGGTTGTCGTCTCGCCCTCTTTCACTTTGCGGACGGAGGTCCACGTCGTCCAAATCCCCGCGAAGAAGGCGAGCGGTCTCGTTTCGTCGAGAGCAAACCAGACGGGTGGGCGTGAGCCATCCGCCAGAACCTCATTCTCTGAAAAACTTGTGAACGGCACGACGCAACGACATTCGACACCGAGCCAGCGCCGCCAATGAGGGGAGGAGACATTGCGGACGTTCGTGACGCCGGGGTCGGTCTTTTTGCCTGCGATAGCGAATGCCGGTGAAGGCATCCCCCAGCGCGCCATTGAAAGCTCGCGCACGCCATCAGGGGCGTTGCGCACGATCGGTGCGGAATAGTCGGGAAAGACGCCGGGAAGGGATGGCACGTTGCCAGCATTGTCCCGCATGGCGCGGGCAAGGGCGCGGATCGCCTGTTGGCCTATGTCGATC
>JAYUFK010000111.1:0-2098 GCA_043739325.1 Methylocapsa sp.
CTTGCGCGTCGAGCCGTCCGAGCCGGCCTATGGCGCCTATCTCAACGCGCTGCATCAGGGCGAGGCGACGCTGACCTTTCCGCAAACCATCGTGCTGCGTTACAGCCAACTCGAACCGCCGGAGCGCCGACTGCCGCAAGCGGCAGCCGATTACGGCAAATGGACGATGGGGCGGCTGCGCGCTTTGGAGACCTGGCTCGCCGGAGCCGAATATGTCGCGGCCAGCCGCTTCACCATGGCCGACATCTGCGTCGCCTATGCGCTGATGCTGACCAAAACCGTCAAACTGTGGGACGAGGTTCCCGCCGCTCTGCAAGCCTATTTCGAGCGCTGCGCCGCCCGCCCCGCCTTCGCGCGCGCCAAGGCCGCGCAGGGCGGCGACGGCGCATTCTGACTGGCGCCGCGAAAACGCCCGCTTTATCTCCCCAAACGACCCGGCGACAAGAGGTGGCAGGGTGAGGCGTTTTGTTCTATTTGCCCTGGCGACGGGGCTCTGCGCCGTCTCGGCGCGCGCGGATTGCGACGCGACCTTGGCCGCCCCGAGATCGCTGCGATCCGCCGAGATCGTCGCCGACTACAAGCCCGTGCTGCGCGCATGCCACGGCGAAGGCGGCGACAAGATCGCGATCCGGGAAATGCGGCTCGGCGGCGGCGCGGCGCTTCTGCTCGCCGATCCCGCGACGCTCGACACCAGGCTCGAACGCGCCGCCTGCTGGACCTGCGAGGACGTGGCCGAGAGCGCGCTCGGCTCAACCCGCATGATGCGTGCGATCGACACGGCGGCCGCCGCGCCGGGCCTCGCGCACCGCACCTTCCTCGGCAACGCCGGGCTCACGCACGGCCAGCGCGGCGGCTTCTTCACCGGCGATCTCTGCCCCTCCAACCGGCCGATGGACCGCGCCTTCCTGCAAACGCTGGCAGGCGAGCGGACGCCGATCGCGCTTTCGATCTCGGGCCCGTGGCTCAAACATCATTTCGACGATTACCGCTGGTTGCTCGACGCGCAGGCGCGGGGGCGGCTCGCCGTCACCTGGGTCAACCACAGCTACAGCCATCCCTATCGACCGGGCGTCGCCGATGGCGCCAATTTCCTGCTGGCGGCGAATGTCGATCCCGATTTCGAGATCCTGCAAACCGAGCGCCTGTTGATCGCCAACGGCCAGACGCCGTCGCTTTTCTTCCGCTTCCCCGGTCTTGTGTCGTCGTCCGCGCTGATGCAGGCTCTGCGCCGTCATCACCTGATCGCGCTCGGCGCCAACGCCTGGCTCGCGCTCAACCAGAAGCCGGCGGAGGGCTCGATTATTCTCGTGCATCCCAACGGCAATGAGGAACTGGGCTTGCAGATCTACCGCCGCGACGCCGCCAGAGGCGTGCTGCCGTCGCTCAAACCGCTCGCTGAGGCGCCCGAATGAAAACCTGGTTGCTCGCTTTCTCTCTGCTCGCCGCGCGCGCCCAGGCCGCATCGGTGGATATGGGCACGCTCGCCTGTCAGGACTGGCTCGACGCCGGCGAGGAGGAGCAGGACCAGATGGTGGCCTGGCTGCGCGGCTACCAATCCGGCCGCTCGACCTCCTCGCTCTACGATCCCGCCGGCGCCCGCGCCGATGCGGCCGTGCTGAAACGTTTCTGCCAGACCCATCTCACCGTCGGCGTGGTCAGCGCTGCGGGGCAATGGAAGCATTGAGCGAGCGTTGTGATGTTTGATACGCGTGGCGCGAACACTATCAACAAACACGCCATCGTCATTGAAGTTCTCGGGCTATCAGTTCGCACGCGCTCATAGCGAAGATGCATCGACTTGACAAAGGCTTTCGGCAAGCAATACGTCGGCCAGATAAGGAAGAAATAGGTAAAAACGAGGGAGAAAACATGTTCAACCGCGTCGGCTTCGCGAATGCCTTGCCCGAGCAGGGAAAAGTTAAGCAAGAGGCACTGGAACAGCTCCAAAATACTGGCCAAGCCGACGCGGAACTGTTCGTTCGGACCCTCTACAAAGCCGTCCTCCAGCGTGAGGGCGATCCCGGAGGGATCGTCCATCATGTTCATTCGCTAGGCACCGCGCCGACGCTGCAAGACGCGGCCAAGCTGCTCGGCCTGT
>JAYUFK010000112.1:0-16119 GCA_043739325.1 Methylocapsa sp.
ATCAACTGCTCCTTGCTGAGCTCCTGCAAATCAGTGCGATTCATGCCACCATGGATTCAGAGATTGACCCGCGTGGCAAGGGGGTGGGTAGTTACCGACCCGCTGCGCGGGTTGCTCGCAAACGCTCGCAAACCTTGACCGCTCCGCGCGGCTCAGGCCTTTGCTCGCCATGGACTTTGGCGATCAGCCCGGCCCAGCGGGCCGGGTCTGCTCACCAAAGCCCATGGCAGCCCCTTGCCGCATCGGAACGGCGCGGTCACGGCGAAGCCGCCGGAACGCAGCGCAGGAGCCGCGCAGCGGCTTGACGGCGGCGGGCTGGTGTGGCCGCCTCTGGCGCACAACATATTGATAAATAACGTGAAATTGTCGATCTTCTAGCACGGTTAGCAACAATTTCTGGACTTCCAAACCATTCGCGCCGATACTGCGAAGGTGGCTTTGAAAAGATGAGGTCAGCCCGGCGCGCCCTTCTCCGGCTCTGCCGGGGAAGGTGGCCGGCAGGCCGGATGGGGCGCGGAAAGCGGGCTTGGATCGTTGGCGTTTGGGCGCGGCTGGTTCGTGCAAATCGCCGAGCAGCGTGCAAACGTCCCACACCCCATCCGGCCTGCCGGCCACCTCCAGGCGATTGCGTAGCAATCGTCCGCACCCAACTCCGTTGGAGAAGGCCCAGCGGCCCGGCGGGGAATGGCGCGGCAAGCCCTTGATATCCTTGCATCGCCTACGCAAAACCGCCGCCGCCTCACCGCTCGAACAGCACCGGGACGATCGAAGCCAGCAGCAGCGCCGCCATCGCCAGGTTGAACGGGCGCACGCGCTTGGGGTCGCGCAGCATCGGGCGCAGCGCGGCGCCGCCGAGCACCCAGACGCCGCTCGCCGGGAACGCCAGCACGAGGAACACGATGACGATGATGGCGGCGGAGTGGGCGTAGTCGGGCATCGCGGTGTAGGAGGTGAGGGCGCTCACCGCCATCACCCAGCCCTTCGGATTGACCCACTGGAACGCCGCCGCGCCAAGGAAGCCGAGCGGCTTTTTCGTCGCGTCCGCCTCATGCGCGGGGCCGGCGGCAGCGATCTTCCAGGCCAGCCAGACAAGGTAGGCGACGCTGACATAACGCAGCATGCTGAGGAAGCCGGGGAAGTGCGAGAAGATCGCGTCGAGGCCAATGCCGACAAGCGCGACCATGGCGGGAAAGCCAAGGCACACGCCCAACAAATGCGGCAGGGTGCGGCGAAAGCCGAAATTCACGCCCGACGCCATCAGCATCAGATTGTTCGGCCCCGGCGTAATGCCGGCGACGAGCGTGAACAGCATCAGCGCGCCGAGGACATCGTAGCGCATCGCGGCTTATTTCATGTCCATGCCGGGCATCGACGGCGCGGATGCGCCAATGCCTTCGACCGCGAAATCCACCGCGATGGGGCCGGCATGCTCGAACGTCAGGACCGCCTTGAAATGCTCGCCCTTCTTCAACGGCGCCTTCAGATCGACGAACATCACGTGATAGGCGCCCGGTTTGAACGCCACGGCGCCGCCGGGCGGGATCGCCAGCCGGGCGACCTCGTCCATGCTCATCACGCCGCCCTGGTTTTTGGTCTCATGCATTTGCGCGGTGTCCGCGATGTCCGAGGCGATGCCGGTCAACGTGTCCGGAGCCTGCCCCTTGTTGCGCACCACCATGTAGCCGGCGCCGACGCTGGCGCCCTTCGGCGTGGCGCGCGCCCAGGGGCGCTCGACGACGATATCGCCGGCGGTGAATTGCTGCGCGTAAGCCGAAGTGATGCAAAGCGCGAGCGCGCAGGCCAGAAGGCGTGGGGAAAACACCGGCGATCCTCAAATCATGCCGCTGCGGGCGATTCAAGGCGCCGATATAGCACTTCGCGAGGGTTTAGCGATCCTGCTTCGAGCCGGGAAATATTTCGCTTGTTGCTTCAAACGGCGCGAGCGCCACTTCGGGGCGGCCCATCTTGCGGCGCACGAGAAATCGCGCCCGGCGCGAGGTGAGGGCCTTGCCGCGACGGCGGGGTCCGGGCGGGGCGATGCTGACTGCGCCAAGCCGCGCCAGCTCCGGCTCGGGGCAGCCGTCCTGCCGCTCGACCAAGGTCGGCAGCCGCAGGAAGCGCGCCCATAGCCGCCACTCGGCCTGGATCTCGCTGTCGTCGTCGGCCTCGGCCAGAACGATGCTGAGATCCGGGTCGCGATGCGCCAGCAGGACTTGGTATTGGAACCCGTCATCCCTTGCGCCGGTGAGCCGCAGCACGACGCCGCGATAGGCGTTCGGCGCAATCGTCAGGTGCATGTAAACGCCGCCGACGCTGCGGGCGATTTCGACGCGGTCACGCGCCAGCAGGACGATCCGCCGCCGTCCGTCGGCGCGCGGGTCGGCCGTCTCGATGCGGCGCGGCGCGCCTGAACCGGGCTTAGGGGCGGTCTGGAGGTCCGCGTTGGCAAGGGCGTTTGATCGTTCCGCCTGCATGTTCAAGTCTCCCGCGCTTGTTGTGAGCATGGCGGGAGAGTGCGCGGGGGCGGACTGCCGGTTGGCTAAAATCCGTGGTTAAGCCCTTGTGAATTCATGGGTTTGCCACGCCTTTCGGTGGTTAAGGCTGACGCGGGCTTGCGCGAAACCATCAATTTTTAGGCAATGCGATAGTAGCCGGGAAAAGCGGCCTAGTACCGCTCGGCGCCGGGCTCGCTTTCGTGGTCGGCGCTGCGCGGCCGGCGGCGGAAATTTTCGGCGGCGCGGCGGCGCGTTTCGAAGACGGCGCGGGTTAACGCCTTGAATGGCGCGGCGAAATCGTCAAGCCACTCCAGCGCGCCGACCGACTTTTCCCCGCGCGTCAGCACGCGGTCGAGCTCGGCCATCGTTTTGGCGAGGCCGGGCTCTTCGTCGGCGAGCCAGACATCGACGATGTGCGCCCAGGCGAAAACCAGACCCTGCAACTTGATCGCGCCCGCGGGCCCTTCATGCGCAATGCCCGCCGCCTCAAGCATGAAGCGCATCGCGTTGACCAGCGCCTGATTGAAGGCGAGCGCGGCCATTGGATCGCGCCGCAGATATTGCGTCACTTCGCGCAGCGCGTCGCGATAGGGAGCCATCGCCTCGAGCCGGCGCATCAGCACATCGAACAACCGCTCCTTGGCGGGTTCATCGAGATTGTCCTCGGCGCGATGCTGCAGGACGACCCGATCGATGCGGCGTGAGAATCCGCCGAGCACCGCGCCCTTCGAGGGAAACAAGTCGCGAAAGTCGGCCAGAGAGACCCTCGCCTCAGCGCAGATGTCGGTGATCGTGATGTCCTCGAACCGCTGTTCGGCGGCGAGCTTCATCAGAGCGTCGACGATCGCGGCGCGAGCGTCTACCTTGGGAGCGGCGCCCGCTTCGGACTTGCCTGTGGGCTCGGACTTCTGCGCCATGAACGCCTCCTGATTGCTGCTTGCGATAATGTAGGCGCTTCCCGGCTTTCCACCAAGGGCGGCTTTAGCCCGAGAGTTCGCCAGCGCGGCGATGAGCGGCTGCAATGGCGCGCGCCATCAACGCGGCAAGCCCGTCTGGCGCCTGCAACACAGCGAGGGCGGCCGCCGTGGTTCCGCCGGGCGAAGTGACGTTTTGGCGGAGCTGCGCGGCCGATGTTTCCGGCTGGCGGAACATCAGTTCGCCAGCACCCTCAACAGTCGCGCGGGCCAGATCCATCGCCAGATCGGCTGGCAGGCCAAGGCGCGCGCCCGCTTCCGCCATCGCCTCGGTCAGCGCGAAGACATAGGCCGGACCCGAGCCGGAAAGCGCTGTCACCGCGTCGACCTGGGCTTCATCGGCGAGCCAATGGAAGGCGCCGACCGCGCTGAGCAGGGTCTGCGTGATGTCCTTCTGGCGACCTGTCACATCCGGTCCGGCCGCGGCTCCGGTGGCGCCGCGCCCAATTGCCGCAGGGGTGTTCGGCATCGCCCGCACGAACGCCCGCGCGGCGGGAAAGCGCGCGGTCAGATCGCGGATTGTCTTGCCGGCGATGATCGAGACGACAAGCGTATCAGTTCCGGCCAGCGCTGCGAGTTGGGGAGCGGCGGTGTCGAGCATCTGCGGCTTGACCGCGAGAACGAGAACTTCGGGCGTTGTTGATGCGCCCGCTGCAGCGTTGAGCGTCAGCCCGCGCTGGGTGGCCAGCGCCTGAATCTCAGCCGAGGGGTTTGGCTCGATAAGCCGCACGCCAGCGGGATTGAGGCCGCTGGCGAGCCAGCCCTCCAGCATCGCCCCGCCCATTTTGCCAACGCCCGCAAGCGCGAGCGACTGGGGCCAGACATTCATGTCGCTGCCCTCGTTCACCGAACGGCGCGCCCCCTCTCCCGCTCGCGGGAGAGGGCTGGGGTGAGGGCGCTTAGCCCAACAACCCTTATCCGGCGCTGCGCCCCAACTTCTCCCGCGGGCGGGGGAAGGGCACTAAGCATTGCCCTGCGTTTCGAACATCGCCAGTTCCAGCGATTCGCGCGGCGTTTTGCCGGCCCAGAGGACGAACTGAAAAGCCTGGTAGTAGTTTTCGCAAGCGCGCAAGGCGGCCGCGACGATGGTGCTGCATTGCGCGTCGTTGGCCTGCGCGCCGCCGGCCAGGCAATGCGAGTGGCGGAACATCACGATGTCCTCGCTGCTCCACAGATCGAAATGGCCCATCCACAATTGCTCGTTGATCATCTGCGCCAGCGCCGAGATTTCATTGCGCTTGCGGCTCGGGATTTTCAGATCGAACGAACAGGAGACATGCAGCGATTCGATATCCGGCAGCCAGGTGAAGGCGACTTCGTAATTGGCCCAGCGCCCCGCCACGAGAATGGAAATCTCGTCTTCGTCAGCCCTGTCGAAAGCCCATTCGTTTATGCTGGCGAGGCGCTCGACCACATCAACCGGATGTTCGGCGCGCTCGCCAGACGGATTCTCACTAGGTGTCATTCCTCAACTTTCGAAATGGGGGAAGCGGGACGCTGCGAATACGCGACGCACGGACCAGCGGCGGCAAAATCGATGACGCCCGAATCACTTCAAGGCGACTATAACCGCTGGGGCGCAACGCGAACATGACGGCAAACTCGCGGATTCGCGCTGCCGCGTAAACCCGCAATTCAAAGCCGTCCACAGAATCAGTCAAACGAATCAAGCGACTGGCGCATCTGCTTGAAGTCAGTCGGGTTTATTCGCCAGCTTGGCTTCGAGCGCCGCGAGACGCGTCTCGAGCTTGTCGTTTTGCGTGCGCGCCAATATCGCCATTTCACGCACGGCTTCGAATTCCTCGCGCGTCACGACGTCCATGCCGGCGAGCAGGCGCTCAAGTTGGCTGCGCACCAGCGTATCGACTTCGCGCCGCGCGCCCTGGGCGATTCCCGCGGCATCGGTCATGACTTTCGCGAGGTCGTCGAAGATTCGGCTGCGGGTCTGCGGCATTTTCTGCTCCTGCCGGCGCAATGCGTCGGGACGAATCCTATCTGGAGCGCCCCAGAGTTGGACGCAAGCCCCGCTTGGACTATGTTTGTGCGCCAGCCCGCTGAGAGGCTGATTCCTTGGGAGAGATTTATGGTGAAAAAGTCATTGATCGGCGCCGTTCTGGCGCTCGTGCTTGCTGGCGCGCCGACGCTGGCCTTCGCCGATGCGTCATGCGTTGCGCAGGCGACCGACAAGAAACTGGCCGGCGCCGCCAAAAACAGTTTCATGAAGAAATGCGACGCCGACGCCGCTGCGTCTTGCGACAAGCAGGCCGCCGACAAGAAGCTGGCGGGCGCCGCCAAGAACAGCTTCACCAAGAAGTGCGTCGCCGACGCGACTGGCGAATAATCTAGCTTCCCGCTTTCGGGGCTCGCCGCGCGTATTTTGGCCGCGCCGGCGCCCCAGAGGCGGCGAGCAGGGCGCGATACTCGTCGCGCTTTTCGTGGATCGAGGCGATCACCAGACCCATCGGGACGCCAATATCGACGAGCACGGCTTCCGAGAGCTGCAGGCTCGCCTCAACAGTCTCGGGCACTGCGTCGGTGACGCCCAGATTATAGAGGATGCGCGCGTGGTCGGCGTCTCTGGCGCGGGCCACCAGCGTCAAATCCTTGCGTAAGCTGCGCGCCGCCTCCACCACCGCCTCATTGGCGCGCGGCGCATCCATCGTGACGACAAGCGCGCGCGCCTCGGCAATGCCGCAACGCCGCAGGAATTCCGGCCGCGTGGCGTCGCCGAAATAGATCGGTTTGCCCGCTTGCCGCTCGCGCGCGATCAGCGCCGCGTCGCTATCGACCGCGATGTACGGGATATTGTGAACCGTCAGCATGTCGCCGATCAACGCGCCAACGCGGCCGTAGCCGACCAGAATGACGCGATGGGCCTGGTCGTCGGGCGGCAGTTCAAACACTTCAGCAGGCTGACCCGCTGGCACGGGCCGGCCCGACAGATACTCGCCTAGCCGGGCGAGCGCCGGAATGACGAACATCGTCAGCGTTGCCGCCACCAGCGCGGTGCGCCCATCCGCCGCCGCGATGAGATTGCCCGCAATGGCGAGGCCGATCATGACGAAAGCGAATTCGCCGCCTGGCGCCAGGATCAGCGCCGTCTCGCGCGCGACGCGTCCGGGCAACTTGAACGCCCGGCCTAGCGCAATCAGCGCCAGGGCCTTGGTTGCGATCAACCCGGCGGCGATCAGCAGGAGCCTGCCCGGCGACGCGATCAGCAGGGAAAGGTCGAGTTGGGCGCCGACCGAGACGAAGAACAGACCGAGCAGAAGGCCTTTGAAAGGCTCGATCGTCACTTCGATTTCGCGACGAAATTCGGTTTCCGCCAGCAGCAGGCCGGCGACAAAGGCGCCCAGCGCCATCGACAGGCCGCTGAGCGCGGCGATCAGCGCCGCGCCGATCACCACCAGCAGGCACGCCGCCATGAAGAATTCGGCGTTCTTGGTCATCGCCACGGAGTGAAACAGCGGCCGCAGTACAAGTCGACCGAGCAGGATCGCCAGCGAAAGACCGATAACTGCCGGCGCCAACGCCAGAATCAGCCCGACGCCGATGCCGCCCGTCTGGCCGCGCACCAGCATCGTCACCATGATCAGCAGCGGCGCGACCGCCAGGTCCTGAAACAACAGAACCGCGAAACTGGCGCGTCCCACCGCAAGATTGAGGCGTTTGCGCTCGGCGAGAACGGGGATGATGATCGCGGTCGACGACATCGCCAGCGCCGCGCCGAGAATCAGCGCCGCTACGGGCGGTTGGCGCAGCGCCAGAGCCAGAGCGCCCACCAGCAGCGTCGACAGCGCGACCTGCGCAAATCCGAGCCCGAATACCAGCCGGCGCATGCGCTTGAGGCGCTCAAGCGACAGTTCGAGGCCCATCGTGAACAACAGGAAGACGATTCCGAAAGCGGCGATGCGATCGATCGCCTCGACGTTGCTGAGCGCGAGGGAGTCGAGCCACGGCGCTTTTTGCGCCAGTCTGCCGAGGCCGGAAGGCCCCAGCGCCACGCCGGCGCCCAGATAGCCGAGCACGGGGCTTACCCGCATGCGAAAGAACAACGGCGCGACAATGCCTGCTGTCGCCAGAAACAGCAGGATTTCCTTGAATACCGCGAGATCGATATCGCCGTTCATGGCGCCAGCTTAGATGAATTGGCGCGATCCGCGAGGCCCCCAATCGCGCGTCGCGGATTTTCGTGCTAGCAGGCTGTTTCATCCAGCAAGGAGCCTGCCGTGTCGCATTACGCCCGCCACAATGAAACGCTCGCGATCATGAAGCTGGCGCCGGTCATCCCGGTGCTGACCGTGCGCGACGCCGAGGACGGCGTGGCTCAAGCGAAGGCCTTGGTGGCAGGCGGTCTTTTTGCGATTGAGGTGACGCTGCGCACATCCGGCGCGCTCGCCGCGATATCGGCGATCCGTCAGCAGGTGCCGCGCGCGGTCGTCGGCGCCGGTACGGTCCTCACCCCCGAACATATTGCGCAGGCTTGCGCCGCCGGCGCGAATTTTCTCGTCAGTCCCGGCGCCTCGCCGCGGCTGGCTCAGGCGGCGGCCGGCGCCCCGGTCCCGTTCCTGCCGGGGATCGCGACCGCCTCGGAAGCGATGGCGCTCATGGATCTCGGATTTTCCGCGATGAAGCTGTTTCCGGCCGAAGCCGTTGGCGGCGCGAAGCTACTGGCGTCGCTGGCGGGGCCGCTGCCCGATCTGCGCTTCTGCCCGACCGGCGGCATCGATCTGGCCAAGGCGCCGTCATATTTGGCGTTGCCAAACGTCGTTTGTGTCGGGGGATCGTGGATGTTGCCGAAGTCGGCCCTTACAGGGGGCGACTACGGCCAAGTCGAAGCACTTTCGCGCGAGGCTTCGCAGCTGCGCGCCTGAGGCAGTCCTCAGGCGGCCTTAGCGGCTTCTTCGGCGAGTTTCTTCTTGATCTCGCGCTTCAGCACGACGGCGCCCTGCGAAAGCTGGTCGTCGGACGCTTTGATCAGGAAGTTATCGAGCCCGCCGCGATGCTCGACCGACCGCAAGGCGGCCGCGGCGACGCGCAGGCGGACAGAGCGGGCGAGCGAGTCCGAGATCAGCGTGACCTGGCAGAGATTGGGCAAGAAACGCGTGCGCGTCTTGCGATTGGAGTGGCTGACCTTGTTGCCGCTCTGGACGGCTTTCCCGGTCAATTCGCAACGGCGTGACATAGCGCTTACTTCCTCAAAATCAATGGAATGGGCAGCCAGAGCAAACGACACAAAAACGGGCCGCATACAGACGCGACCCGCCGGCCAATCCAGTCTGGCGAGTTGGGTTGCGGGTCTATAAGGGAACCTCGTCGGGGCGTCAAGACTCTCAGCGGCGACCGGGCCCACATCGCGACTGGTTATTTCGATCAAGACGCCAAGCATAAATCGAAGCGCCGGCGCGGCGCAGGAGGTCCGACGGTATGCTATTGCGGGTGGTGATGGAAACGCTGAGCCGGGCCGGCGATTTCGAGCCGGCGCTCGCCCTAGTCGCACAGCGGTTTGCGGACGTCGCGCCAGAGAACCGTTTTCGGTTCCTTTATCAGGGGCTGCTTGCCCGCAATCCGGAAAACGCCGAGGCGGCGACGCGCAAGCCGCCAAGGCTGGTGGACGGTCTGCGCGGCGTGCTGATTTCGCAGGAATTTCGTGAGCGGAGCACCGATCTCCTGCTCAATGAATTTCCTGAAAAAGCCCGCGATCTCTTCATTCACATTCCCAAGACCGGCGGCGTCACGATCACGCACTATCTCGCCAATCACCCGAGCGTCGTGACCCTCTACAGCGAGGAATCGCTGCGGATGGACTGGATCAAGGACTGGCCCGACTACCTCACAACTACGGCGGCCAAATTCGTCAACGATGCTGATCGCGTCTGCGTGACGGGCCATCTCAAATCGAACTATATATTGGACCACAATTTGAATCGCGAGACTGACAGCGTGTTTTGCGTCGTCCGCGAACCCTTCGAATTGATCGTTTCATGGATCAACTACATCCTCACCGCGATTGCGCGCGCGGGCGGGATGGCCGAGCCAACCAGTGACATAATCGGCTGGCGAAAGGCGCTCGATATCGACGCAAACTGGTCGCCGGTTTTGGTAACCGATCTTGAGCCGATATTTTATCTCATTGTTGACCGATTGATCCCCAACGATCCCATGTGCACTTACCTGGGTCTCGAAAAGACCGCAGATTCGGCGGTCGAAATGATACACCGGCTGGGAATCGGGATCATTCAGTTTGGCCACGTCGACGCTTTCCTGGCCACGCGAGACGTCGCCGTCGCGGATCACCGGAACGTATCGGAGAAATTTTTTTCACTGGCGAATCTGTCGAGCCCAATGCGGCTCGCGATATTCGACAAGATTCAACAAGATACAAAGTTATGGCGGTTCATGGCGCCGGTGCTTGCACGTTCGACCTCGCCGGTCATTGAATCACACGAGTTTTCCGTCGCCGGTACGTGTACGAGCGCAAGCGCGCATCAGTGACCGATCAAAACTTGCTGTCCAAGGATATCTCGTGGCTTGGGCTATTTCCACGCATGGACGATAGACCGGCCGCGGCCTCTGGGCTGGTTGGCGTTCGGCGTCTGCGAATACTTGAACCGCTTGAAGCCGACCTCGCGCAGCATGTTTTCGAGACAAGGCAGATTGGGCGCCCAAAATTCGTCGGATCGTTCGCAAGCGCGCGGCCGAGGTAAAAGCGCATCACCGGCGCCGGATTTTCGAGCTCGTCGGTCTGGGTCTCGATGACCGCCATTTCATTGGTCATCTTGAAGACCTGCTCAAGGCCGCCAAGGGGGTTTTTCAGATGATAGAGAACGCCAAGGAACAACACGACGTCGAAGATGCCGAGCTCTCGAGGGTCCAGGCCAAAGACATCGACATCACGGGATTCGACTTTGGATTGCAGCTTCTTGTGTGCGTGATCGAAGCCGGCTTTTGTTCCCCAACCCGGTCCCGACCAGCAGAAATAGTCGGTCGCCAACACGCGTGCCGCCCCGCGCCGTTCGGCTTCAAAGCTGAAATACCCGTCCCATGCGCCGATATCCAGAACAGTCTTGCCCTTGACGCCCTCGATAAAGATGCGTTCGGCTTCGTCTCGCAACTGTTCGAGCGATTTCATCCCGCTCGCCCGCTCGCCGTCGCCAAAGTCGAAGGAGTGGAACCATTGAATTGGCACGATGCCTCCTTGAGCCGGTCGGTGCAGGCTATGAATTGATCCGCGAACAGCTCGGTTTGATGGTCAAAAAGGGAGTCAAAAGGATGACACCTTCGGACGATAGGCGCAGGCGTGCTTTGCTCACAGCGTCTTAGTAGAGGATTTCAGCGCTTGGCTTAAGCCTTGCGATGCGGAATGTTGCAGTCGGAGCCGGGCGGCAAGCCGACCTGCCTCTTTTTCACCTCGCACCAGGCGCGCGTATCGCCTAAAACATCACAATCCGAATTCGGGGAATAATATGTTTAAAATTCAGCCGGTCATCATGTGCGGCGGGTCCGGCACGCGAGTTTGGCCCGAGTCGCGCGAGAGCCTGCCCAAACAGTTCATCTCGCTGGTTGGCGATCGGTCGACGTTTCAGTCCATTGTCGCCATCCTGAAGGATCCCGAGATATTTCTAACGCCCCTGGTCATCACCAATAAGGAATATCGCTTTCGCGTCGCCGAGCAGCTTGAGGAGATCGAGGCCAAAGCTACGATCGTACTTGAACCGATGGCGAGGGATAGCGGGGCCGCGGTGGCTGTGGCGGCGGCGCTTGCGGCGCGGGTCGATCCGCAGGCGATCGTCGCGGTGCTCGCCGCCGATCACGTTTTCGAAAACGCGCCTCTGTTTGTTGAGCTCTGCCGCGAGGCGGGGGTTGCGGCGGCCAGCGGTTCGATCGTGACTTTCGGCGTCATGCCGGATCATCCCGCGACGGGCTATGGCTACATCCATGCCGGCGCACTAGTCGACGCCGTCGGCAAGGTCCGCAAGGTCGAACGCTTCGTTGAGAAGCCGGACGAGGCGAACGCGAGGAAATTTGTCGCTGAAGGCTACCTCTGGAATTCCGGCAATTTCGTTTTTCGCGCCGACGTGATGCTGAGCGAACTGGAGAAGTACGAGCCAGAAATAATGCGCGCCGCGCAAGCCGCGATCGAAAGGGCGCATACCGATCTGGGCTTCCTACTGCTTGACGCGGACAGCTTCGCTCTCGCGCCGAAGAAATCGATCGACTACGCGGTGATGGAGCGCACCGACAAGGCGGCGGTGATCGCCGCCGATGTCGGCTGGTCGGATGTCGGCCTGTGGTCGACAGTGCAGCGGCTCAGCGCGAAAGATTCGAACGGCAACAGTTTTCGCGGCAAGGCAGTAGCGCTCGACAGCACCAATGTCCTTATTCGCTCTACAGATCAGCTCACCGCCGTGGTCGGCCTCGACAACGTCATCGTGGTGACCACGCATGACGCGGTGCTGGTCGTTGACGCGCGCCAATCCCACAAGATCAAGCAACTTGTCGATCAGCTCAAGAAAGACAAGCGGCCCGAGGCGACGCAGCACAAGCGGGCGTATCGTCCGTGGGGTTATTACCAGAGCGTCGACGAGGGCGCGCGCTATCAGGTCAAGCGCATTGTCGTGAAACCTGGCGGGCGATTGTCCTTGCAGAAGCACTTTCACCGCGCCGAGCACTGGATCGTCGTGCGTGGGACTGCCGAAGTGACGCGCAACGCCGAGATCATTCATGTCCATGAGAATGAGTCGATCTATCTGCCGATCGGCTGCGACCACCGTCTCGCCAATCCCGGCAAGATCAACCTCGAGTTGATCGAGGTGCAGACCGGGTCCTATCTTGGCGAGGACGACATCATCCGCATCGAGGACGTCTACAATAGGGAATAGCCGCGCGCTCTAAGTGAACTATCCTACGGCTCGGAAACCCCATTTCGCCAGTAATTCAGCAAGGCAAGCAACATATCGTCGAACGGGATTTTCAGCTGCCAACCGGTCGCCGCAAAAAGTCTGTCACTTGCACCCGCCGCGATTGGGATGTCCGAGGCGCGAAGACGCGCGGGATCAACTGCGATTTCAAACTGGCGCCGCGACAAGCCGCTCAATTGTTCAACGATCGCGCGGATTTTCCGCGCGTGGCCAGATCCGATAATGAATGCCCCGCGCAGCGGTAATTCAGGCGCCGTGCGCAACAGGCTCAGATAGGCCGCGCAGACATCCCGAACGTCGAGAAAATCCCTGGCGGCTTCGAGATTGCCGACCTGCAGGCGAGGGTCTTTGCGACCCGCCTCGATCGCCGCAATCTGCGCCGCGAACGCGGGCAGCACGAAGCGTTCATCTTGAAACGGTCCGGTGTGATTGAATGCTCTTGTAACGATTAGGCGCGCCTGTGGGGCTAGAACGTCCGCAAGCATCGCTTCGGCGGCCGCCTTTGATCGACCATAGACGCTGCCCGGTTTCAGCGCCGTGTCTTCGCGCGCTGGGCCGTCAAGAAAACTCCAGCCATAGACTTCGGCTGAGCTGGCAAAAAGCAAGGTGGCGTCCGGGACGTGGCGCGCGCAAGCGGCGCCAAGCGTCAAGGACCCGTCAAAATTGACCTTCCAGGTGAACTCCGCCTCGCCGGCGCTCGAGCCCACGGATGCCTGCGCGGCAAAGTGCAGAACGAGGTCCGGTCGAAAATCGGCTATCGCGACATCGACCGCCGCGCTATCGAGCATGTCGACATCGACCGTGTTCCAACCCTCGCGCGTCGCCAAGTCGCCATGCCGTCGGAGAATCAGTCGCTTGGCCAGTGGAAACTCTTCGGCGATCGCCGGCGCCAGATAGCGCCCGACAAAGCCAGTCGCGCCGGTAAACAGAATCCGGTGATAATTTGCCGCGTTGGCCATGCGATTGAGCCTACTCGCGCTCGCCAAGGCGCGTGAGGTCGGCGTCGACCATCTCGCGGATCATTGCCTCAAGACCGATCTCCGCTTTCCATCCGAGCGCCGCGCGCGCCTTCGACGGGTCGCCAAGTAACACTTCAACCTCAGCCGGCCGATAGAATGACGGATCGATCACGAGGTAATCCTCCATTTTCAGACCGACATGCTCGAAGGCAATGCGGCACATCTCGCGGACGGTCGTCGTGACGCCAGTTGCGATGACATAGTCGTCCGCCTTGTCCTGCTGCAGCATCATCCACATAGTCGCGCGCGTGGCCCCAGTCGCGCCTGGCGTCGATATTGCCGAGCCGGATTTCATGCGGCTTGCCGCGCTTGATCGCGGCGACCGCGCTGGTGACTTTTCGCGTCACGAATTCTGTCCCGCGCAACGGGCTTTCGTGATTGAACAGGATGCCCGACGAAGCGTGAAGGCCGAAGCTCTCGCGATAGTTCACCGTCAGCCAATGGCCGAACAGCTTGGCGACGGCATAGGGCGAGCGCGGATAGAACGGCGTCTTTTCCGACTGCACGGGATCTTGAATACGCCCGAACATTTCGGACGACGAGGCTTGATAGAACCGCGCGTCGGGTTTGGCGCACCGCATCGCTTCGAGCACATTGGCGACGCCGACCGCCGTGTTGTTGGCGGTCAGAAGAGGTTGCTGCCACACGAAGCGACGAAAGATTGCGCGGCGAGATTGTAAATCTCGTCGGGCTTAACCTGCTGCATGATCCGCACGAGGCTGGACACGTCGGCGAGGTCGCCATCGAGCAGCGCCACCTGCTTCTCGATCCCCAGCCAGCGCAGCCGATGGTCCTCGACGCCGCGATGCGAGGAGCGCCGGATAACGCCGAAAACTTCGTAGCCCTTGCCTAGCAGGAATTGCGAGAGATAGGCCCCGTCTTGTCCGGTAATCCCGGTCACAAGCGCGCGCTTCATATAAGTCTCCAACACGTCGGTCGCGGTCGGAATTCGCATCCCTGCCGGGGCCCTAAGGCGCCGCAGTCTGCTTACGCAATAGCGCGCCGGTCGCCAAGCGCTTTCCGCCTGGCGCGACCCGACGTATTGACGATAAACCGGTGCAGGCGCCATGGTCACAGAAATCGGCGGCTTTAGCTAGGCACTCGCCAGCCGGCGCGCTGGACGACGACAGGGGGAGAAACGATGGCATCGACGATCAAGGGGCCGGCGATATTTCTGGCGCAGTTCGCGGGGGATTCGCCGCCTTTCAACAGTTTCGAGTCGATCTGCAAATGGGCGGGCTCGCTGGGCTACAAGGGGGTGCAGATTCCGAGCTGGGATGCGCGGCTTTTCGATCTCGCCAAGGCAGCGGAGTCGCGAACCTATTGTGACGAAATCGCTGGAATCGCCAAGCGCCACGGTCTGGCGATTACCGAACTCTCGACCCATCTGCAGGGCCAGCTCGTCGCCGTCAATCCGGCGTACGACGAAGCGTTTGACGCGTTTGCCCCCAAGGAAGTGCACGGGCGCCCGCGCGAGCGGCAAAAGTGGGCGACCGAGCAAATGTTGCACGCCGCCAAAGCCTCGCGGCATCTCGGGCTTGGCGCCTGCGCCAGCTTCAGCGGCGCGCTGGCTTGGCCGTTCGTTTATCCTTGGCCGCAGCGTGCGCCAGGCCTGATCGAAACAGCATTCGAGGAATTGGCGCGGCGCTGGAAGCCGATCCTCAACGCGTTCGACCAAGCGGGCGTCGACGTCGCGTTCGAAATCCATCCTGGCGAGGATGTTTTCGACGGCGCGACATTCGAGCGGTTCCTCGACGCGCTGAAGGGCCACAAACGCTGCAATATCCTCTACGACCCCTCGCATTTCCTACTGCAGCAGCTCGACTATGTCGCATTCATCGATATCTACCATGAGCGCATCAAGGCGTTTCACGCCAAGGACGCGGAGTTCAATCCGACGGGGAGGCAGGGCGTTTATTCCGGCTACGCCTCCTGGATCGATCGCGCCGGGCGCTTCCGTTCGCTCGGCGACGGGCAGGTCGATTTTGGCGCGATTTTCTCCAAGCTGGCGCAATACAATTATTCGTCCTGGGCGGTGCTCGAATGGGAATGCGCTCTCAAACATCCCGAGGACGGCGCGCGCGAGGGGGCGGAGTTCATCAAGCACCACATCATCCGCGTCACCGAAAAGGCCTTCGACGATTTCGCCGGCGGCGCGGTCGATAAAAAGCAGATCAAGCGCGCGCTGGGCCTGCGCTGAACAATTCGGGGGACAAAATGGCTATCGAGGGACGCGGCGATTCGGGCAAGGGCGGCAGGATCAGGCTCGGCATGGTCGGCGGCGGAGAAGGCGCCTTCATTGGCGCGGTGCATCGGTTGGCGGCGCGAATGGACGATCACTACGACCTTGTCGCTGGCGCGCTTTCCTCCACGCCGGAGAAAGCCCAACGTTCCGGGGCGGCGCTCGGCCTTGCCGCCGATCGCATCTATGACGACTTCGAGGCGATGGCGAAAACTGAGGCGAAGCGCCCCGACGGCATTGAGGCGGTGGCGATCGTCACGCCTAACCATATGCACGCGGGTCCAGCCTACGCCTTCCTCAAGGCGGGCATTCATGTGATTTGCGACAAACCGCTAACGACGTCGCTAGCCGAAGCGAAGAAACTCAAGGCCGCCGCCGACAAGTCCGGGTTGATTTTCGCCGTGACGCATAATTACACCGGCTATCCCTTGGTGCGTCGCGCGCGCGAAATGGTCGGCGCTGGCGATC
>JAYUFK010000113.1:0-5833 GCA_043739325.1 Methylocapsa sp.
GGGTCGCGTCGTGAATAGGACATGGCGCCAAGTTTCCGGAAAATGTCGCAAAACCGTCGTAACCCGCCGCCCTGTCACAACAAAGCGCTTTTGTGCAAAGAGATTTGACCGCATCGGCAATTCATGTTTGATCCGCGCGCTTGGTGATCCCCTTTGCAAACGAGACTTACCCCCATGACGCGCCCCGAGCGTTACAACGTGCGCGAATCCGAGCCGAAATGGCAGAAGATCTGGGCCGACCGCGCCGTCTTCGCCACGTCGAACGACGATCGCCGAGCGCGCTACTACGTACTCGAAATGTTCCCCTATCCCTCGGGCCGCATCCATATGGGGCATGTTCGCAACTACGCGATGGGCGACGTGGTGGCGCGCTACAAGCGCGCGCGTGGGTACAACGTGCTGCATCCCATGGGCTGGGATGCGTTCGGAATGCCCGCCGAAAACGCGGCGATGCAGAACAAGACGCATCCCGCCCTTTGGACCTACGCCAATATCGATGCGATGCGAGCGCAGCTGAAGTCGATGGGGCTTTCGCTCGATTGGTCGCGCGAAGTGGCGACCTGCGACGTCAGCTATTACGGCCATCAGCAGAAGCTGTTTCTCGATTTCCTCGCCGCCGGACTGGTGGCGAGGAAAAAATCGAAAGTGAACTGGGACCCGGTCGACCAGACCGTGCTGGCCAACGAGCAGGTGATCGACGGGCGCGGCTGGCGCTCCGGCGCGGCGGTCGAGCAGCGCGAGCTGACGCAGTGGTTTTTCAAAATCTCGGATTATTCCGAGGAGTTGCTGTCCGCGCTCGATGGGCTCGACCGCTGGCCGGAGAAGGTGCGCCTAATGCAGCGCAACTGGATCGGCCGGTCCGAGGGGCTGATGGTGCGGTTCGCCATGGATCCGGCGTCGACCGGGGCGCTGGCCGAGCCGCCCACCGAGTTGGAGATTTACACGACGCGGCCGGACACGCTGTTTGGCGCGCGCTTCATGGCGATTGCGCCCGATCATCCGCTGGCGGCCGCCGTCGCCGCGCGTGATCCAAAACTCGCCGCCTTCATCGCGGAATGCCGGCGCATCGGCACCTCGGTCGCGGCCATCGAGACCGCGGAGAAGAAGGGTTACGACACCGGATTGCGGGTGAATCATCCCTTTGACGAGAATTGGACGCTGCCGGTCTATGTCGCCAATTTCATCCTGATGGATTACGGCACGGGCGCGATTTTCGGCTGCCCCGCGCATGACCAGCGCGACCTCGATTTCGTCAATGTCTATGGCCTCGGCGTAACGCCAGTGGTCTGCCCGCCCGGCGTCGATCCCGCCAGTTTCAAGGTCACGGACACGGCCTATGACGGCGAGGGGAACATGATCAACTCAGCGTTCCTCGATGGCATGACGCCGGACGCGGCTTACGCCGAGGTCGCCAGGCGGCTTGAGGCTCGTCCGATGGGCAACCGGCCGCAGGCGAGGCGGCAGGTCAATTACAAGCTGCGCGACTGGGGCATTTCGCGGCAGCGCTATTGGGGCTGCCCGATCCCGATCATCCACTGCCAGGATTGCGGAATCGTCCCCGCCGCCGACCTGCCGGTGAAACTGCCCGACGACGTGACCTTCGACCGGCCCGGCAATCCGCTCGACCATCACCCGACCTGGAAGCACGTCGCCTGCCCGCAATGCGGCAAGCCGGCGCGGCGCGAGACGGATACGATGGACACGTTCGTCGATTCGTCGTGGTATTACGCGCGCTTCACCGACCCGTGGAACAAGGACCGGCCGACCGATCCTGATATCGCCAACGCCTGGCTGCCGGTGGATCAATATATCGGCGGCATCGAACATGCGATCCTGCATCTGCTCTATTCCCGCTTCTTCGCCCGCGCGATGAGCAAGACCGGTCATCTCGCCGTGGCGGAGCCGTTCGCCGGCTTGTTCACGCAAGGGATGGTGGTGCACGAAACCTATCGCGACGCCGAGGGGAAATGGGTCGCGCCGACCGAAGTGCGGATCGAGGGCGACGCGGGAGGGCGCAAGGCGTTCAAGCTCGACGGCGGGGCGCCGATCGAGATCGGCTCCATCGAGAAGATGTCGAAGTCGAAGCGCAACACGATCGACCCCGACGAGATCATTGCGAGCTACGGCGCCGACACCGCGCGCTGGTTCATGCTGTCGGACAGCCCACCCGACCGCGATGTGATCTGGACCGAAGCGGGCGTGCAGGGCGCCTATAAGCAGACGCAGCGGCTATGGCGGCTCGCCTGCGAGATCGAGCGCGTCGTCGGGGCCAAGCGGCCGGCCAAACCGCCAGCGTTTTCGCAAGCCGCCGCCGACATCCGCCGCGCCGCGCACGGCGCGCTGGCCAAGATCGAGGACGACATCGAGCGGTTGCGCTTCAATGTCGCCATCGCCACGATCTACGAATTCGCCAATATTCTGTCCTCGGCCGTCGGCGCCATCGACACGGCTGAGATCGCCGACGACCTGCGCTACGCCTTCGCGGAGGCCGGCGACATGCTGGTGCATGGCTTCGCGCCGATGATGCCGCATCTGGCCGAGGAATGCTGGGCCGTGCTCGGCCATGAGACCCTGGTCTCGCAGAGCCCTTGGCCGCTGGTGGACCGCGAGCTGATCGTCTCGAATGAGGTGACGATGCCGGTGCAGGTCAACGGCCGCAAGCGCGGCGACATCACTGTGCCGCGCGACGCCGATTCCAAAACCGTCGAGGCCGCCGCTTTGGCGCTCGACGCGGTGCAGCGGGCGCTGGATAATAGACCACCGAAGAAAGTGGTCATCGTCCCCAACAGGATCGTCAATGTCGTGGTCTGACCGATTGCGCTTTTTCGCCGCGCTGAGCCTCGTCGCGGCGACGGGCGGCTGTTTCCAGCCGCTCTATGGCGAGGCCGCGCATCCCGGCCTCATCCAGGCGATGCGCGAGGTCGAGGTGACGCCGATCCCCGACCGGATCGGCCATTACCTCGCCGACGACCTCATCAGCCGGATGAACGGCTCCGGCGAGACGCCGAAGCCGAGATACCGGCTGACCGTCAAGCTGTCGAAAAGCGTGCAGACGCCGACCATCGAATCGCAGATCCAGACGGCGGACGCGGCGACTGTCACCGGCACGGCTCTGTTCACGCTGACCAGGATCGAGGGCGACAAGCCGATCTATGCGGGCTCGGCGACCAGTTCGGCGGCCTACGACCGCACGTTGCAGAGCTACGCCGACCTGCGCGCCAGCCGCGACGCCGAGTTGCGCGTGGCGAAGTCGCTGGCCGACGAGATCGAGCTGAGGGTCGCCGGGGCGCTGTCGAAAACGCCCTGAAGCCATGCCACGCCTGTTCACCGCGCTGGAGCTTCCGCCCGACGTCGCCGCCGCGCTGGCGCTGACGCGCGGCGGGCTGCCCGGCGCGCGCTGGATCGAGCCAACGGATTATCACATCACGCTGCGGTTTATCGGCGACATCGACGCGCGCACGGCCAACGAGGCAGCGGCTTCGCTGAGCGAAGTTCGTCGGGAACCTGTGCCGGTGGCGTTCGAGGGGCTGACGTGGTTCGGCGGCGACAAGCCGCGCGCCATCGTCGCCAAGGTGAAGCCGGCGTCGGCGCTGGTGGAACTTGCCGCCGATCACGAACGGCGGATGCGTCGGCTGGGCCTGCCGCCTGAGACGCGCAACTTCATGCCGCATGTGACGCTGGCCTGGGCGCGCGGGGTCGGACCGGCGGCGGTGGCGGATTATCTCGCGTCCCGAGGGCGGTTGGAGGCGTCGGGATTTGTGGCGGAGAGGTTTGTGTTGATGTCGGCGAAGGCCGGGATCGGCGGCGGGCCTTATGTGGCGGAGGGGGAGTATGGACTGGGTTGAATCGCTGCTTTCACAGCGGCGGGAATAGCGCAGCGAGATTTCGGTGTCCGTCGACGACGCGAAGCACTTCCACCGCCTCCGCGCCGATCCGGTAGAGCAGCACGGTCGGGTAGATCACAATCTGGCGAACGCCCGGCCTGAGATCGTCCCGTGCTCGGCCGACGAAAGGCGCAAAACGGAGAAGGTCCGCCGTCGAATGAATGGTTCGGACGTGTTTATCGGCGGTGGCGGGGGAAAACTGCTCGGCGCCCCGTCGCCAGATCGAAGCCAAATCGCTTTGCGCTTCCGGCGACCAAACAAGTTTCGCCTTTTCAGACCGCATCGGCGCGAGCGCGCGCAAGGAATTGGTCTATGTCAATTTCCTGGCCATCGCCCGCGTCGAGAGACTGCGCGGCCTCATCGATCATCGCGCGCAGAGTTTTGAGATCCTCGATATACGCATCGAGGTTGCGGCCAAGACGCTCCTGATCCGCCGCCGGTAGGGCGGCGGCCTTCACGAGGGCCTTGCGGAGGGCTTCGGCGGTCATAAGTCGAGGCTAACACGGAAGCGCGAAACCTGGAAGGTTCGGGTCGCGTGATGGGGATTCCAAGCGTCGCGAGCAAAACTTGCATTTTGAAACAATTTTCAGGAGCGCGTCGAGGCGCAACTTTACGCCGCACGTGACGCTGGCCTGGGCGCGCGGGGCTGGACCGGCGGCGGTGGCGGATTATCTCGCAGCGCGTGGGAGGCTGGAGGCGCCGGCATTCGTGGCGGAGCGGTTCGTGCTGATGTCGGCGAAGGCCGGCGTCGGCGGCGGGCCTTATGTGGTGGAGGGGGGAGTATGGACTGGAGTACTGAGTCGATTTTAAATATATCGCAGCATGGCCCTGAACGAGGGAGAGGGAAATGGCGCGTTTGGATGAAAACGATATGGTAGATATAACTAGAAAATTTAGCAGGGTTTTTGACTCAAACTCGGAAACAATTTCGTTTGCGGACTTCGATTGGATGAAAATTCCGGAAACGATCCCGGGAGGTTGGTTGGTGTATTTTAGAATGCTTGAGGATTTTTCGAGGATTGTTGCCAATAATATCAATACACTTGGGTATTATTGTGAGAAGATGCGTGTTTGGAATATAGTATTAGAAGATTATAACGTTGATTTGCGCGATGAAATTTTGTTTGAATTTGTCGATCCTTTATGCGTAGTTGCGTTGAACTTGCCATACGCGATTCGATGTCGATTTATATTTGCAATTGCTCATCTATGCCACCAAGCTAACCGAGCGATTTCTTCGAAATGGATTGATAATATTGATACTTTAGCAGAAGACCGCAAAATCGATTTTGGCATTGCGTATAAAGTTGCTCGGAAATGGACAATTCGTGATCGCCTCTTCGAAGCAATTAAGGCTCTTTTTGATGAAAATCACGCAGAAATAACGAAGGATTTTCGCCATACGTATAATCATCGTATGCCGTCTCAGGAGATCGTCGGGGTGGCAGCGTTCGTAAAGAGAGAAATTGGATCAGTCGGAAAAGTTCACTATAAATTTGGTGCAGCCCCGCGTCTCGATTTGACCAAGATGTCTGGCGAATTGATGGCAGAATTTCGAAAAGAATTACTTGCTTTTGAGCGGTTCAAAGAATTGGTACACGAACAAACGCAAGCAATAGGCTGCTCGTGAACAGCAAGTGCTACTGGAATCACGTCGCCGAATTTCCCATCGGGGCTTTCGCCGAACTGCTCAACCAAATTTCTCGCCGTCCGTAGCCCTCACCCGTTTAGCCCGGCAGTTACCTGACGGACAGAAAATGACACCTATACCCCTGAAACCGTAGACTCCAGACTGTCCGGTACTTGTAATCCCGACGCGCTAAGCCGCCGCTTGACCCTTGCCTGCACGTGTCCTACGCCCCGCCGCATGTCTGACCTCCACGCCCTCGGCCACGCCTCAAGAATCCCCGACGCGCCGGACGCGCGCACCCTGGAGCGCGTGCCCAATC
>JAYUFK010000114.1:0-5829 GCA_043739325.1 Methylocapsa sp.
GCCAAAACGCTCCGCCCCCGCCCTTCGACTCTCGACAACTCCAACTAAACTTGGCAATGACATGAACCGGACAGTCGTGGGACAAGCCCGGCCATGACGATGATCTCGGTTATCCGATAACGTCTTGAGACGGGGAGCGGCGCACACAATTCGCGAGCTGCGCGACGCTTTTTGGGGAGAGGGGGACAGCGAGCGCCGTGTGGCCTTTTGCTTTCAGATGCCTAGCGATCGCGGCGCTTTCGAGCCTCGCATCGGCTGTGCCGTCGCGCGTTTCCGCCGAGGAATTGGTGACCTTCGGCAGCAAGCCGGGCCTTCAGGGTTACCTGACCCGGCCGAAGGGCGACGGTCCGTTTCCGGCCGTCATCCTGCTGCATTCCTGCCTCGGCCTGCCGGCGAACCGACAAGCGATCACCGGCGAACTGGCGCGCTGGGGCTATGTCGCGCTCTTCGTCGATGACTTTGCCACGCGGGGTATCAGGCAGACATGTTCCGTCGACTTCGCCGAGGGCGTATCCGACGCCTTGGGGGCGTTGCTCTATATCTCGAAGCTCCCCAAAGTCGATCCAGCGAGAATCGCCGCCGTGGGTTACTCTCAAGGCGCCGATACCGCGCTCGCGCTTGCCACGTCGCACGAGGCTTTCTCAACCCCCGACCAACCTAAATTCAAAGCCGTCGCAGCCTTCTATCCCCCTTGCGCAAATCGGGACTTGGCCCAGCTCGAGATTCCCACGCTGATCCTGATCGGAAAATCCGACGAAGTGACTCCGGCTGCCGACTGCGAGCGGTTGGCGCGAAACCAGCAGGCTGGTTCCTACGTAAAACTGGTCGTCTATCCCGGCGCCGCGCATGGCTTTGACAATCCGGGTTTCGCCAACGGCGTGTCGCTTTTCGGAATGCGCTTGCAGTACAACCGAAGCGCCGCCGAACAGTCCGTGACCGCATTGCGCGATTTCCTCGCCGCGAAGCTGGCGCGATAGAGGCCCTGCGAACCCGCCGATCTTATTCGCGCCATAGATTCGGCGAAGCATTGGGGCGCAATGCACGCCGGCGCGCTGGAGTTTTGTACGGCGCGGCGCGGCAAGGAGCGCCATGCACAGACGCGACTTTCTGATTGGCGGGGCGGCCAGCGTCGCCGCCTCTCCCGCATACGCCGATATGCCGCGGCCGTTCCGCCAAAACCTCTGGCCGCCGATGGCGCGGCGCGCCGAGTTTATCGCCTGGATGGCGGCGAATCGCGGCGAAGACGCAAATTTCCTCGGCCCGCGCTTCGATCGCTTTCAGGAGCTGCTGTCCTTCAACGATCTTTGGACGCCGGCTGAAAAGCGCGCCTTTCTCATGACGCCGCGCGAGGAATTTGTCTTGCCGGAAGACCGCGCGCAGGCCTATGCGGCGCATTATCTCGATATCGGTTTTGGCGTCTCGATCACGCCGCCCGGCGTTGTCGGACGCATGACGAGCGTTCTCGGCATTCGCGCTGGCGACAAAGTTCTCGAAATCGGCACGGGTTCCGGCTTCCAGTCGGCGATGCTGAGCTATCTGACCAGTCGGTTATGGTCGATCGAAATCATCGCCGAACTCGCGGCGCGCACGCGCGGCATCTATGACGCGCTGATCGACAAGGGCTACTCGGAATACGGCGCGATCTCCACCCAAAGCGCTGACGGCTATTACGGTTGGGAGGACGCGGCGCCGTTCAACAAGATCATCGTCACCTGCGGCATCGACCATATTCCGCCGCCGCTGCTGCAACAATTGAAACCCTCGGGGATCATGGTCATCCCGGTGGGGCCGCCCGGCGCGCAGCATATCCTCAAGGTGGTCAAGACGACTCGCGCCGACGGAATTGTGACTGTCGCGCGGTCGGACATCTTCGGCGGAAAAGTCATTCCCTTCGTACCGCTGTCGGGGGGCCACCAGAGCGGCGGCGACGACTAGCCAAGCGGCCCGCGAACCGGACCCCGGCTCTGCCGATTTATGGCTTCAATATAACATAAAAGATATGTTCTAATAGATCCCGAAGGACAACCTCAGGCCGATAAGCGAGTGCGCGGAACAATCGCACTCATCGCTTTGATTTCATTCGAAACCTTTCGCGGATTGTCGGTCGGTCGCGGTTTCGACCGGAGCATCCGCTCCGCGCTACAGTGCGCTCGCCGCATCCGCCCTGATGCGCGCGATCATTGCCTTGACGCCGTTCGAACGCTGCGGCGTCAGGTGTTGTTCGAGGCCAAGCTCGCGGAAGATTGCCGGCGCGTCAGTCCCCATGATCTGGCGCGGCGTGTGTTCCGAGTACAGCGCGATTGTAATCGCCACCAGGCCCCGCACCAGATGCGAATCGCTGTCGCCGCGATAGTGCAGGCGCAGTTCACCAAGCGGATCGCGAAACGCCTTGAGCGTCAGCCAGACCTGGCTGACGCAGCCGCGCACCTTGTTGGCGTCGCTATGCTCGGCCTCGCTCAGTGGCTCGAGACTGCGGCCGAGCTCCAGCACATAGCGATAGCGATCCTCCCACTCTTCAAGGTAGGCGAAGTCGTTGCGGATCGTTTCGATGCTGGCGCGGGCGCCAGTTTCCAATTCGGCCATGCCTTCTATATCGGCATTTCCCGGCGTTTCGCCAGTGGCTGATTATTGGCGGACCTGGCGGGCTTGCCGCGCCACAGCGGCTTCGCGTCCGTCGGCGTCAGTGAATTCGCCGATTTGCGCGCCGCTTTGTCTTTCGCGCCGCCAGGGATTTCTAACTCAGGCGCGGTCCCTTGCGGCATCGCCAGCGTCAACGCGCGGCATGAAATATTCTGCTCGGCGCAGGCAAGCACCGCGGCGCCGCCAGCCGTCGCGGCAAGCGTCGAGCGCAGGCGCGCCAGCTCGCGCGCCTGTTGGTCGTTGTCGAACGGCATGGCGGAATAGACAATGCCAAGCCAGAACGCCGAACGGATCAAAAACAACATGGCGAACGCCAGCGCCTCGCGTCCGGCCGGGATAGCCGGACGAAGCGACTATAGGCGCCGACACGCCAAGGCCGCGTCGACAAATCGATTCGAATGCGTGAGCCCGAATTAACATCCCGGAAACCATGTTCACCCCGATTTCGCAACAAATCGTTAACCATAGCGCGACTCCCATCGGACAAATGCAACGCTGGCGAGGTCTCGCGCGCGCCCGACCGTTTATTCTTAGCGTTGATTTAAGGCGCGGCTGGAATCTTTACCCAGCGACCGAATACTTTACTTACCCGGTCGGGGAGCCAGACCTTGACAGCCACTTTCTTGGCAGTGCTGCGGAACGTGACGGACAGGGTTCACCCTTCTGTCAAGTCGTCGCCGCTTGAGCGCGCTCGGCACGAATTCTTTATCGTGTCGCGCCTGGCGACGAGCGCCTTCGCGACGGTGTTCCTGATGCCCCTCCTCGCCTTCAGCCAACCCTTACATCCGTGGCTTCCGTTGGCGCTGATCTGGATCTTCGCGCCGCTCGCCGCGGTGGCTTGGCTGTTGCGGACCAGCAGTTTGACGCAGGCGCAGTTCATCTGGCAGGCCGGCCTGCTGGTGCTGGCCGGGCTCGCGACGCTTGACGCCGGCTACGCCCATGGCGCGGCGCTGATATGCCTCCTTCTGATCCCGCTCGAGGCGGCGGTATCCGACGCCTTGCCGGTTCAGCTTCTGGCCAGCGGCGCGGCGGCAGCCTTGCTGCTCGTCATCTTTGGCGCGCAATATGGCGGGCTGCTGTCGGGCGCCGAAGGCTATCCCGGAATCGGAACCGCGGCGCTTTCCGCGCCCGCCGCGTTGTACGCGGCGATGCTGCTATCTGGCGCACAGAAAATTCTCGCCGTCCGCAAGCGCGTCGAACAATCCCATGTGACGCATTACCGCGTGCTGGCGGAAGTCATCGGCGATCTTGTCCTGCGCCACGATTCAAGCGGCGCGGTCATTTCCGTCAGCGGCGGCGCGGGAGCGCATTTCGGGCTGGACCATGATGCCATCCTCGGACGCGGGTTCTTCAATCGCGTCCACGTCTCTGACCGTCCGGCCTATATGCAGGCGATTGACGCCGCGGGACGCGGCGACGAAACTTCGAACGTAACCGTGCGTTTGCGCACGGGTTCGGCGACCTCAGCAAATGGCGACCATGCCGAACCGGTTTTCTCCTGGGCCGAGATGCGTCTTCATCGGCTGGCGGCTTCGGCCGACGACGCCAGCGAAGACGGCGCAGCGGTTGTCTCCGTCGTGCGCAACGTGTCCGAGGCGAAGGCGTTCGAGAGCCGCCTTGAAATGGCGCGGGCCGAGGCCGAAAACGCCAGTTCATGGAAAGACCGGCTGCTGGCGAACGTCAGCCACGAATTGCGCACGCCGCTCAACGCGATCATCGGGTTCTCGGAGATTTTGGCCCATTCCGAACTTGCGCCGCGCGACAGCGCGAAGCAACGCGAATATGCCGACATTATCCACGCGTCGGCCGAGCATCTGCTGTCCGTCGTCAATCTGATCCTCGACATGTCGAAGATCGAGGCGGGACGCTTCGAGATGTCTCCCGAGCCGTTCGAGCTTGCGCCGCTCATTGCTTCATGTTGCGACATGTTGCGGTTGAAGGCCGACGCGGGCAAGGTTTCGCTGGTCGTCGCGCCGCTCAATTGCCCCGACGAAATGTTCGCCGACAAGCGCGCGTTCCGGCAGGTGCTGATCAATCTGTTGTCGAACGCCGTGAAATTCACCAAGCCAAACGGTCAGGTGATCATTGGCGCTCAAATGGCGGGCGAAATGATTCACCTGTCGATCAGCGATACGGGTATCGGCATCGCCGCCGATCACCTGCCGCGGCTTGGCGATCCCTTCTTTCAGGTCCGCTCGTCCTACGATCGGCTTTTCGAGGGCACCGGGCTTGGGCTTTCGCTGGTGCGCGGCCTTGTGAGCCTGCTCGGGGGAACGCTGCTGGTGGAGAGCGTGGTCGAACTTGGCACCTGCGTCACCGTGCGCTTGCCAGCCGATTGCCGCACGCGCAAGCGCGGCGATGGCGCCATACCGCCGATTGAGACCGCTACGCGTCTAGCCGCCCCGGCGCCGCTTGTCGCGAATATTGAATCTCCAACAACCTCTGAATTTATTCAGGAGAAGAAAATTGCCTGAAGCGCTTGCCCGCTCGCATAACGATTCGTTTCTTACGCGCCCTGCCCGCCAGACCTCCGGCAAGCCGCAAAGAGGAATCGTGCGCTCCGCTGTGATGTGGCTGCTGGCCTTGCCAGCGCGCTCGATCGCCGGCGCGACGCTCGCAGCCATTCTCGTTGGCATTGTCGTCAACGCCCTGGCGCTGCAAAAGGAGCGCCATCCCGCGCCGTTCTTCGCCCCCAAGCCCGCCGCGCAGGCGCAGACCGCAGCTCCGGCGCCCGCGAACGCCGCGGCCACGCCCGCTGTGGAGACGACCGCGGTCGCCGTTCAGCCGCCGATGCGGCCGGCCAACCTGGGCGCGGCGTCTGATGCGAGCCCGTCCGTCGCCGCTCGCAGCGGCGACCCGATCCGCGATCTGCTGCGCGGCGAAACCGGCAAGGACGCGACACATTTGACGCTGGACGCGCAGAACGCGTTGATCAAGCTCGGCTATGTCGTCAAGGCGGATGGTCATGCCGGCGCGGCGACAACCGCCGCGATCCAGCAATTCGAACATGCGCGTGGACTTGCCGCCTCGACGGACATCACGCCAAGACTCGTCAAGCAATTGAACGCTGCCGCCGCAACCGCCGCGTCAAACTAGTGTCCTGACTCTCAATTGCCGCCCAATAACTCATGCCGCCGCTTCCCTGTCGAGCGCCGCGCGGGCGCGCTTGATTTTGGCGAGTATCTTCGC
>JAYUFK010000115.1:0-5829 GCA_043739325.1 Methylocapsa sp.
ACGAACCGCTGATCTCTCTCGATCCCGCCCACCAGAGGAGCGTCGTCGAGATCGTCAAGCGCCTGCGCGACGAACTGAAGATCGCCATCCTGTTCAGCGCGCACGAGATCAACCCGCTGCTGCGCGCCATCGACCGCGTGCTCTATCTGGGCGCCGGCAAGGCGGTGCTCGGCGCGGTCGACGAGGTCATCACCGGGCCCGTGCTGTCGCGCCTCTATGGCGCGGAGATCGAAGTTGTGCGCGTCAAGGACCGGGTGTTCGTCATGGCCGGCGACATCGAGGTTGAGAGCGAGGCGCATCGCCACGAGGACGGCGCCGGCCACGGCCACGATCATTCGCATCACGATCACGGCGGCGCGCATGTTTGACTATGATTTCATGCGCACCGCCTTCGCCGCGTGCGGCATCGTCGCGCTGCTCGCCGGCCTCACCGGGTTTTTTCTCGTGCTGCGCGGGCAGACGTTCGCCGGCCACGCGCTGTCGCATGTCGGCTTCACCGGCGCGACCGGCGCGGTGCTGCTTGGCCTGCCGCCGCTCGCCGGCCTTGTTGGCTTCACCGTGCTGGCGGGCTTCGGCATGGGCCTTCTTGGCGAAAGGCTCGCCGAGCGCGATGTCGCCATCGGCATGATTCTGTCGCTGGCGCTGGGGCTGGGGCTGCTGTTCCTGCATTTCTTCACCTCCTACGCCAGTCAGGCGGCCGCGCTGCTGTTTGGCAATGTGCTGGGCGTCGATGCGCCGGCGCTGGCTTGGCTCGCCATACTCGCCGCGTTGAGCCTTGCGGCGCTGGCGTTCATCGCGCGCCCGCTGATTTTCGCCAGCCTGCAAAGCGAACTGGCCGAGGCGCGCGGCGCGCCGCTGCGGCTCATTTCGACAGCTTTCCTGATGATCGTCGCCGTCGCCGTCGCCGAATGCGCCCAGATCGTCGGCGTGCTGCTGGTGTTCACCCTGATGGTCGGCCCCGCCGCCTCGGCGCTCGCCTTCACCCGCCGCCTGTGGGGCGCAGCGGCGCTCGCCGTGGCCCTCGCCCTGTTCGAGGCGTGGGGCGGCCTGACTCTGGCGTTTTATTCGGATTGGCCGGTGAGTTTCTGGATCACCGCGCTGTCGGGCGTGGTGTATTTCGCCAGTCTGGTGAATTGGGGCGGGATAGGGGCAGCGCGCGCCTAGCCATCTGGCGCTTCCGCCGCCGACTCATGCTAAGTCCCGCCCATGACGCCACAGGAATTTGTCCGCAAATGGAAGCCCAATGCGCTGACCGAAAGGGCGGCGGCGCAGGAGCACTTTCTTGATCTCTGCCGGGTGTTTGAACACCCGACGCCGTCGGAGGATGATCCCACGGGCGATCATTTCACCTTTGAGAAGGGCGTCACGAAAACCGGAGGTGGCGGTGGTTACGCGGACGTCTGGAAGAAGGGCAGTTTTGCTTGGGAATACAAAAAGAAGAGGCGTAATCTTGATGAAGCGCTGACCCAATTGACCCGTTACGCTGCGGCGCTTGAAAACCCGCCGCTGCACGTCGTCTGCGACACAGTGCGCTTTCGCATCGAGACGCGGTGGACAAACGAGGTTCCCGCCAAATACGAATTTGAACTGGAAACTCTCGCCGACCCAGACAATCTGAAGATTCTGCGCGCAGTTTTCCACAACCCGGAGGAACTGCGGTCAAAGCGCACGCGCGCCGTTCTCACCAAAATGGCCGCCGACAAATTTCAAGCTATTTCCGATCGCCTGCAACGTCGCAACACTGACCGCGAAGCCGTCGCGCATTTCGTCAATCAGCTCGTCTTTTGTTTCTTCGCCAACAGCGTGAAGCTGCTGCCTAATGGCATGTGGAAGAAGCTGATTCAAGCTGCCGACCGAAATTCATCGAAGGCAAAGGGATATCTGGATCGCCTTTTTGGCAAAATGGACAAAGGGGGCGAATTCGATCTTGAAGACATTGCTGAATTCAATGGAGGTCTATTCGACGGGCGTGGCGCGCTTGCGCTTGAGGACATCGACATTAGCCAATTGTTTGAGGCCTCCAGCCTTGAATGGGGCCTGATCGACCCGACGATTTTCGGCACGTTGTTCGAGCGCTTTCTCGATCCCGACAAGCGCGCGCAGATCGGCGCGCATTACACCGATCCCGACAAGATCATGCTGATCGTCGAACCCGTCGTCATCCGCCCGCTGCGGCGCGAATGGGACGAAGCGAAGAAGAATATCGAAGCGATCATGGCGCCCGCGCTCGCCGCTGTTGGCGGAGTCGGCAAGGCCGCGAGCCGCGATCTTGGTAAGAAATTCGATGCGGCGCGGGCCAAAGCGGAGGCGGCGCGCGATGCGTTTATCGACCGGCTTTGCAAGTTGCGCGTTCTCGATCCGGCCTGCGGCTCGGGCAATTTTCTTTATCTCGCCTTGCAGGCGGTCAAGGACATCGAATATCGCGCCATCCTCGAATGCGAGACGCTCGGCCTTGGCATGGTGGTGCCGCGCGTCGGGCCGGAGATCTTGCACGGCATCGAGATCAATCCCTTTGCCGCCGAACTGGCGCGCACGACGATCTGGATCGGCGACATTCAATGGCGCGTGCGCAACGCGATTCAGCATCATCCGCGCCCGGTGTTGCGCAAACTCGACAGCATCGAATGCCGCGACGCGCTGCTGACGCCGGACGGGCAGGGCGGGTTTGTCGAGGCGGATTGGCCGGAAGCGGATTGTATCATCGGCAACCCGCCGTTTCTGGGTGATCGCAAGATGATTGCGGGGCTTGGCGAACAGTACGTCGGGGATCTTCGTGGAACATACCAAGGCCGCGTTCCGGGAAGTTCAGACTTGATTTGCTACTGGCTGCAGAAGGGATTGGCCGCGTTGCAAGCCAAGCGGGTCATTCAAGTTGGCTTTGTGGCGACGAACTCCGTGACGGGCGGGAACAACCTCCCCGTGATGAGAGAAATCGCCGATAAGGCAAGAATATTTGAAGCTTGGAGTGACGAGCCTTGGACGATCGACGGCGCCGCCGTTCGCGTGGCGCTCATTTGTTACGGAAATGCGGGCGAACACGCCACCGCGAAGCTTGACGGCGACGACGCCGAAATCATCGGGGCCGATCTTACTTCGGGCGGATCAATGATCGCTGCCATTCGCCTGAAACAAAACGAATCAATTTCATTTATCGGAACGATGAAGAATGGGGCCTTCAATATTCCCTATGCACTCGCTTCGAGCTGGCTGGCGCTACCTCTAAATCCCAACGGACGCCCAAATTCGGATGTCCTTTCGCCTTGGACAAATGGTAGCGACCTCACACGGCGGGCCTCTGAGCAGTGGATCATCGACTTCGGCCCGCACGCGAAATTGGCGGACGCAATCTATTTTGAAGCGCCATTCGAGCGCATTGATGCCTTGGTTAGACCGCATCGTGAAACATTGCGACGAAAAGCCTATCGAGAAATTTGGTGGCGATACCAGGAATCGCAGCCAAAAATGCGGGATCGGCTATCCAAGCTTCTGCGGTACATATGCAGCCCGAGAGTGTCGAAGTATCGAGTATTTGTCTGGGTGCACTCCACAGTCGTTCCCGATAGCGCGACCGTCGCCATCGCCCGAGACGACGACACGACCTTTGGAATCCTGCACTCGCGCTTTCACGAAGCCTGGTCGCTTCGTCTCGGCACATGGCTCGGCGTCGGCAACGACCCCCGCTACACCCCCACGACCACCTTCGAAACCTACCCCTTCCCCGAAGGCCTCACGCCCAACATTCCCGCCGCCGACTATGCCGCCGACCCGCGCGCGATCCGCATCGCCGCCGCCGCCAAAAAACTCGACGACTTGCGTCGCACCTGGCTGAACCCGCCCGATCTTGTCGACATCGTCCCAGAAATCACGCCGACCGCCGCGCCCGGCGAGGCGCCGCGACGCTATCCCGACCGTATCCTGCCCAAAACGATAGATGCCGCCGTCAAGCTGAAAGAGCGCACGCTGACCAATCTCTACAACCTGCGTCCGCGCTGGCTCGCCGACGCGCATGAGGCGCTCGATCGCGCCGTCGCCGCCGCCTATGGCTGGCCGGAGGATATCGCGACCGAGGACGCGTTGGCGCGGCTGCTGACGCTGAACCTCGACCGAGCGGCGCGGCGCGATAAAAAGGCTGACGCGAAACCCTCTCCCGTTCGGGAGAGGGCAGGGTGAGGGCACTCCTCGCATCATGGGAATCCGCCAGTGTTCCAACGCAAATTCAGCGCGGCGGACCCCTCGCACCCGGCCCCTCTCCCTCCCGCGAACGCTGCGCGTTCGCTAGACGGGAGACGGGAGGCGCGCGCCCTTCATGACCCGCCGCTTTTTCCTCAACGTCGAGCGCTCGTTTCTCGATCGCCCGTGGCGCTCCCGGCTCGATGGCGCGGGCGAGGCGCGGGCGTTGGCGATTGCGCAGATCAGCGGGCAGGGCGAGATGATGGCGCGGGTGCTGGCCGGGCGAGGGGTCGCGCTGGACGAGGTCGAGCGCTATCTCGATCCGACGCTGCGCGATTTGATGCCCGACCCTTTTACCCTGCAGGACATGGAGGCGGCGATCGCGCGTCTTGTCCACGCCGTGCGCAGACAAGAAAAAATCGCGATATTCGGCGACTACGATGTCGATGGCGCCACAAGCGCGGCGCTGCTGGCGCAGTTCCTGCAACACTGCGGCTGCGAGACAATCGTCCATATCCCCGACCGCATCGTCGAGGGCTATGGCCCCAATGGCGAGGCGATGCGGGCGTTCGCGGCGCAGGGCGCCGGCCTCGTCGTCACCGTCGATTGCGGCATCGTCAGCTTCGAGCCGTTCGCGCTCGCCAAGAAGCTCGGCCTCGATGTCGTCGTGTTCGACCATCATCAGGCGCCGGAAATCCTGCCCGAGGCGGTCGCGCTGGTAGATCCCAACCGGCAGGACGATCTGTCCGGCCTCGGCTATCTCTGCGCCGCGGGCGTCGTCTTCATGGCACTGGTGGCGCTCAACCGGGCCTTGCGCGCCGAGGGGTTCTGGCAGGGCCGGCAGGCGCCGGACTTGCTGGCGGGGCTCGATCTCGTGGCGCTCGGCACGGTCGCCGACGTCGTGCCGCTGACCGGTCTCAATCGCGCCTTCGTCGTCCAGGGGCTGGCGATCATGCGGGCGCGCCAGCGGCCCGGCCTGACCGCGCTGCTCGACATCGCCGGCGCTGACGGGCCGCCGCGCCCCTATCACCTTGGCTTCCTCGTAGGGCCGCGCATCAACGCTGGCGGGCGGATCGGCGACGCCAGCCTTGGCGTCAAACTGCTGATGACGCGTGACGAGTTCGAGGCCCGCGCCATCGCAGCCAAGCTCGACAAGCTCAATCGTGAGCGCCAAGCGATGGAACAGGTGACGCTCGAACACGCCGAAGCGGAGGCGCTGGCGCTGTTAGGCCCGGACGATCAAGGGGCGAGCCTCGTCGTCGCCGGGATCGGCTGGCCGCCGGGCATCGTCGGACTGATCGCCGCGCGGCTGAAAGAGCGGTTCGGCCGCCCGGCCTTTGCATTGGCGCTGAATGGCGCGGAAGCCACGGGTTCGGGCCGCTCCGTGCCCGGCGTCGATCTTGGCCGCGTCGTGCGCGCTGCGGTCGAATCCGGCTTGTTGGTGAAGGGCGGCGGTCACGCGATGGCGGCTGGCGTGACTTTGGCCAGCGCGAGGATCGCGGAATTTCGCACGTTTCTCGATTCCCGGCTTGCAACGTCCATCGCCGCCGCGCGCGAAAACACGGGTCTCGAAATTGACGCCGCGCTCAGCGCGTGCGCCGCCAGCGTCGATCTCGTCGAAGCAATCGAGAGCGCCGGCCCCTACGGCTCGGGAAATCC
>JAYUFK010000116.1:0-5805 GCA_043739325.1 Methylocapsa sp.
CGTGAAAGAAAGCCGCCGCGAATCATCCCCCAAAACGAATCCAGAAATCAATCCGTGGCAAGAAAAATCTCGGCCTCTCAATGAGTCAGGGTATACACCGAACGTTTTCGCGAACGATTCCTTTTCTCGTCGCCGCAGAGAACGAGTGACACGTGCTAACTCAAGTCGACCGCGCGCGAGATGCAAGTGGGGAACACTGCCGCTGGCCGCCGATCGAAGTGCGGGGGTTGCTCCGCCGTGCCTCTCACAGAACCGGACGTGCGGGTCACGCATCCGTTTGCGACATTCGTCGCGCGGGAATCTTTCGCCCTGATGTTAAGGGAGAAATCTAAATAGGGAAGCAGGCGCCCAAATCAGAGCGAAACCGCGCTACCAAACCGCCGCTGCGGCCCCAGCCGACTCCACCTCTGCTCGCCTGCGTCGCCACAGCAGCCAGCAGACGATCGCGAAGTTCAGCACGTTCCACGCAACGCCGTTGAGGAAGGCAACGCGATAGGAGCCGGTGAAGTCGAAGATGAGCCCCGACACATAACCGCCGAACGCCATGCCGAAGGTCGTCGCGGCGACGACAAGCCCGATATAGGCGCCGGCCTCGCGCGGCGGCAGCAATTCGCGGCAGATGATCGCGTACATCGGCACGATGCCGCCCTGGAACAGGCCGAAAACGCCCGAAACGACAAACAGCGACGTCAGGCCATTGAAGGCGGTGTAGAGCAGCAGCGCGAGGCCCTGCATGAACGAGCCGAGCGCCAGCGTCGCGATCGAGCCGATGCGGTCGGCGAGCGCGCCCGACGCGAGGCGCGAGACGATGCCGAGGCCGAGCATTAGCGAGAGCATCTCGGCGCCGACGGCGACGCCATAGCCGAGGTCGCCGCAATAGGCGACGAGATGCACCTGCGGCATCGACATCGCGGTGCAGCAGGCGAAGCCGGCGAGAACGAGCATCGAGACGAGCGCGCGCGGCGAAACGCCGATGTCGGCGCGCGCGCCTTGCGATTGCGCGTCGGCGCGGCGCATTGTCGCTTCGCTGGGGCGTCGGCGCATCAGGGCGGCGAGCGGAAGGGCGCCGGCGAGGACGACGGCGCCAATGGCGAAATAGACGCCCCGCCAGCCGAGCGGAACGAGGTCGGCCTCGATCGCCATCGGCCAGATGACTCCGGCGAGATAATTTCCCGACGCGACGACGACCACCGCGAAGCCGCGCCGCTTGACGAACCAGTGCGAGACGTCCGCCATCAACGGTCCGAAGGCGATGCCGGCGCCCGGGCCGATCAGCAGCAGATGCGCGGCGTCGAAGACGGCGATGTTGGGCGCGAAGCCGGCGACGACGAAGCCGGCGCCTTGCGCGAGCCCGGCGATGGCGAGCGGCGCGGCGACGCCGATTCGATCGGCGAGCCGGCCGAGCGTCACCGCCCCAAAGGCCAGGCCGAACATGGTCAGCGAATAGGGCAGCGAAGCGCCGCCGCGATTGACGCCGAAGTCGGATTGAACCGAGGGGAGGACGACGATGACCGCCCACATACCGACGTCGAATATTGTCGCCAGCAGCAGCGAGAGGCCCATGCGGCGAAACGCGTAAGGCCCGTCGGCGGCGAAGGCGTCGGATGAATCGAGGAGTGCGGCGTTCATTTCGACATCGTGCCTACGGGGCCCCCGAGAAGGCGTTCCGTCGGACAATCCGGAGATGGTCTATGCATCGGCGCAGTTATAAAGATCTAGCGCGGATGTTCAACCCGCACATTCGCGGTTGGAGCAACTACTATGGGCGGCTGATCGCGGCTCAACCGAACGACATAGCGCTTCACAGAAGAGTCGCTCCCCGCCCATAATTCCCTCCATCGCTCGCTTCGCGACGAAAGGGAATCACTCCACGGCAGAAGTATTCTAGAATGCGACTTTATCGCCCCCCTTCAAAGCAAGCATTTCGCGCGCCTCGTCGGGCGTCGCCACCGATAGGCCAAGACCTTCGATGATCTGCCGCACGGCGCGTACTTGCTCAGCGTTGGATTGCGCCATGCGGCCCGGCCCGGACCATAGCGAATCCTCAAGCCCGACACGCACATTGCCGCCCATCGCCGCCGATTGCGCGGCGATCGCGAGCCGGCTGCGGCCAGCGCCCAGCACTGACCATTTATAGAGGTTGCCGAATAGCCGGTCCGCAGTGCGCTTCATATGCATCACGTCCTCCGGATGTGCACCGATGCCCCCCAAAATGCCGAACATGGTCTGCACGAATAGCGGCGGCTTTACGAGCCATCTCTCGAAAAAATGCGCGAGGTTATAAAGATGCGCCGTGTCGTAGCACTCAAACTCGAATCGCGTCCCTGAATCGCCAAGCGTGCGCACGACAAATTCGATATCCTTGAACGTGTTGCGGAACACCAGATCGCGTGAATTTTCCAGGCCTTGCTGCTCCCATTCATGTTTGAATTTCTTGAAGCGCTTCAGCATCGGAAACAGACCGAAATTCATCGAGCCTATATTGAGCGAGGCGACCTCCGGCTTGAAGGTTTCCGCTGGCTTCACGCGCTCCTGCACGGTCATATAGGGCGCGCCGCCTGTGGTCAGGTTTATGACGACGTTGCTCGCCTGCTTGATGCGCTGCAGGAAGCGGCCAAAGCCTTCAGGGCTCTGGTCTGGGCGTCCAGTCTCCTCGTCGCGCGCATACAGGTGAACGATCGCCGCGCCTGCCTCTGCTGCTCCTATCGTGAGGCGGCGATATCATCGGCGGTGACCGGCAGATGCGGCGACATCGACGGCGTATGAATGGCGCCTGTTATAGCGCAGGTGATGATAACTTTGCCCCTCGACGCCATTGCGTTTCCTTCGGCTCGCGAGCGTCTAGCGCCCAATGTCCTTTTCGGCGCGGCGCTTGTGGGCGGCAAGCGCCATCAGGCGCCGATCCCGCCATGCCTGCCGCTCCACGAGCTTGTCGGCGGGTAGCGCCTTGCGGCGGTCCGCTTCGATCGCGTCCATCACCCGGCCAGACCAATCCGCCCGCCATTGCGTGGATGGAAAAATGCGCGCGTAGACCTGTTGGTAGCGGTCCGCGTAATCGCGCACTCCGCCTGGCGCGTTGAGGTCGATCGTCTCGAACGGTCCAATAAACGACCAGCGCAACGCAAGCCCCTCGCGGATGCCGATATCGATGTCCTCTATGCTGGCGTAGCCTTGCTCGACCAGTCGAAACGCCTCTTCGAGCAGCACGCCTTGCAACCGATTCATCACGAAGCCATCGATCTCGCGCTTCATCACGATTGGTGCGTGACCCGCGGCGCGCAACATCGCGGCTGTGCGCTGCACGATCGCTGGATCCGTCCACGGTGAGGGAACAACTTCCGCTGCTGGTATCAGATAGGGTGGGTTGATTGGATGCACGACGAGGCAGCGCGCCCGCCCTTTCAAGCCTTCGGTGAATTGCGAAGGCAGAATTGCGGAGGTCGAACTGGCGAGCACAATATCGGGGGGTGCGGCCGCATCGAGGCGCGCGAACACCTCACGTTTGATCTCGACGTCCTCCGGCGTATTTTCCTGCACGTGAACGGCGCCGGCGAGCGCGTCTTCGAGCGTCGCGGCGCCGCGCATCCTGGCGCGGACCTCAGCTGCCGACGCACCATTGAGCAGATCGTTTGCGGCAAGATCGGGCAGGATTCCTTCGATATAGGAAAGCGCCGCGGCAGGCGCGTCTTGCTGTTGGTCCCAGAGCGCCACCTCATGACCGGCGCGCGCAAAACTCACCGCCCAGGCGCGCCCGACAAAGCCTGAACCGATAATTGCGATTTTGCCCATCAAATACTCCCGTTTCGCTCATTCCACGCGCTACAGCGCTTCGACATTGCCATCGACGCCGATCGATTGCCCGGAGATGTTGGCGCCGGCGTTCGAAAGCAGGTAGGCTACCGTTGCTGCGACATCATGGGCGGTTACCATGCGGCGCAACGAAACACGGTCGAGATAGGTCTTCTCCATCGCCTCGTAGGAGACATTGATTTGCCTGGCGCGCGCCTCGATCACGCCGGTCATGCGAGGGCCCTCGACAATGCCAGGCAAGATGGCGTTTACGCGAATATTGGCGGGGCCAAGTTCCTTGGCGAGACTCTGGGTAAAACCGATAACGCCCCATTTGGCAGCAGCATATGGCGTACGGAACGCGTAGCCGTGGCGGCCGGCGGCGGAGGACATATTGACGATGGCTCCGCCGCCAGCCGCCTTGATGATAGGTACGGCGTGATGCGCGCAAAGGAATTGCCCGGTTAGGCAAATGTCGAGCGTGCGGCGCCATTCCGTTGGCGCGATCTCTTCGACGCCGCCAGTCGGTCCGGCTATGCCGGCATTGTTGACCAGGGCGTCAAGTCCGCCGAGCTTCCTTTTGACGTCGACGAACAAGCGTTCCACATCGGCTTCAGACGAGACGTCCGCGCGGCTGGCGCCTGCGCCGGGGTGAGCGCGCGAAAACTCGGCGAGGAACGCATCCGAGACGTCGCAGATATGCGCCGTTGCACCATGCGCGATGAGGACATCGCTGACTGCCCGCCCGATGCCGGACGCTCCAGCGGTGACGAGAACCCGGAGTCCCGATTTGATCGCAAAGGTGTCAGGGGCTTGCGGCATCAGTGACTCCGATGATTACGTTTGTCGTTCGCGTAGCGCCATGACGGCTGTGTGAACGCCAAGCCCAAAAAGAATAGTTCGCGTGGCATAAGGTTGGGTGCCCCCGGCGAGCAGCGTTTGCAGTGCCGTCAGCAGGAGTGCACCACCAAGCATGCCGAGATATCCGGTGATCAGCGCGCCGCCGATCACCGCCACGGCGATGGATGCTACAGGCCCGCACCGTGAACCGTTCTAATACGGTCGGATGCAACGGTGCGTCATGTGTCGGATCTCGCAGTTTCATTCTCCCGAAACGAAAAGCCGAACTGCCTTTGCACTCGTCGTGCTGCATCCCAGTGGCGCTCGGCGAAAGCCGCAAAAGACTGTTGTCTGTGGCGAGCGGATTTGGAAGCGCCGCGACCTCGTCCAGCATCCACCGTAATGATATGTCTGAAAGTCGGGACTCATTCTCCGCATAGCTTCCGCCCACGTCGGAATGGTTGCCCGCAAACCAGATTTGCTTAAGCCACCCCTCGCGCCACTGCTCCTTATTGGCCCATCCAACAAGCTCAAATGAAGCACGGTTCTCATCGATTGAGATCGCGTGCCTCGCAAACATGACGTTTCCGGTCAGCCGATGATCGGCAAAACGCATCACCGGCTTGGTAAGACGCAGCGTTTGTCAAAACGTGAAGCCAGGTAGGTCAACGGCGAACTTCACGTTTGTCCAAATCACGCCGAGGAGCGTCACAACGCCCACAGCGGGCATTCCAATGACGAAACCAGAACAGAGGCTTCTCAGAAGCCACCCCAATATGGCGCACGCGACGCCAACTATCACTATCGCTCCGAGACCGACCATAAGAATTGCGTCAAGCGTCGCGACGGCGGCGACTGTATCACTAGTGCTCGGCGCCGCGGTTTGGGTCTCTGGCGTGCGAGATCCCCTTAGTGTCCATCCCGGAACATCTTGAATCGTTTGAATCATTTGTGGTTCGATAGCGGCGGTCCGATTCGCAGGAGCCGCCCGATGTGGACGAACGAGAACCGTGGTCGGTACGACCGCAGCAAGCTACGCTATCCCAGTGACCTGACGGACGATGAGTGGGTGTTCATTGGGCCTCTGATCCCACCTGCCAAGCGAGGCGGCAACAAGCGGACGGTTGACGAGCGGGAGATCGTCAACGGGTTGATGTATATCCTGAGCACGGGGTG
>JAYUFK010000117.1:0-2068 GCA_043739325.1 Methylocapsa sp.
CCCGGCAGCAGCGCCGAGAACAGCACGATCAGCAACGGCCAGAGATAGGCGATGAGACTGGCCTGGGCGGGCGGCGCGCGGCGCAGCGCCGCGAAATAGAGCGCGTGATAGCCAAACAGCCCGCCGACGCCGACAAGCCAAACGGGCCAGGGCTGGCGCAGCGCATCGAGCCTGCCCCGCGAGGCCGCGAAGGCCAGCCCGAAGCCGCCGCCGATCGCAAAGGTCAGCGCCGCCAGTTCGAACGGCGGAACCTCGCCCGACGCGGCGGTTAACAGCGCCAGCACCGCCCATAGCGCGATCGCCAGCATGCCGGTGAGAGTCGCCGCGCTGGAGGCGGTTGGGAGCGCTGGATTGTCTGTCATCTCGGGCTGGGGTAACAGGGACGCCGATCCCTGTGAAGGCGGCGAAGCGATGGACGTCATCCTCTACCACAACCCCGCCTGCGAGACTTCGCGCAACACGCTGGCGCTGATCCGCAATGCCGGCGTCGAGCCGCATATTATAGAATACCTGAAATGTCCGCCTTCGAAGGCGATGGTGCGCCAGCTCGTCCAGCGCGCCGGCCTGACGTTGAGCGAGGCCCTGCGCGAGAACGAGACGCCTTATTCGGAGCTCGGCCTCGCCAACCCGGCGCTCACCGATGAAGCGCTGCTCGACGCCATCGAACGGCGCCCAATCCTGCTCAACCGCCCCTTCGTCGTGACGCCCAACGGCGTGCGGCTTTGTCGGCCGTCGGAGCGGGTGATCGACCTGCTGCCGCCGCAAAGGGGCGAGCTGTTCAAGGAGAACGGCGAGCGGGTTGTCGATGAGAAGGGGCGCAGGGTGGCGAGCGCCTGAGCAGCCCGCACTTTGGTCGAAGGTTGAATGATTTCAGGCGCGTGAGTGCGGAACGGCGCACGTTTTGAAACGGGCGGTCAGGAATTACTTACGTATTATTTATGTTTGATTTGAATCACAACGCGCTGATTGTGGCCTTCTCCGCGAAGCGGGGAAGGTGGCCATGGATGCTCCCTGTATCGTCGAAAGTTCACGCCCTCTGGTGCGGGCTTCGACAGACTGCGCCGTCACGCAAGCGTCGGCAAGTCGCTCAGCCTGCCACCGCCGCCTCGACAAATCCCTTCGGATCGGCGCAGAACTCGCGCATCAGGCGGAAGTGGCCGGTGTCCTCCAGCCGCGCTGGTTCGAGGCCGTACTTGGTCAGGCGCAGCAGACGCGCGCCGGGATAGGCCATCAGCAGCGGCGAATGCGTCGCCATGATGATCTGGAACGCCGCGCTCGTCTCGGCGCGACGCAGGAATTGCATGAATGCGATCTGCCGCGTTGGCGACAGCGCTGATTCGGGCTCGTCGAGAAGATACAGCGCCTGATTGCGAAAGCGCTCCTCGAAGAAGCGCAGAAACCCTTCGCCGTGCGAATGCGAGAGGAAGTCGGGCGGGGGGCCGCCAAAGGGCGATTCGATCGCGGCGAGATCGAGATAACGCGTAACCGAGAAGAAACTCTCGGCGCGGAAGAACCAGCCGTTCGAAAGTTTCGGCAGCCAGGAAGCGCGCAGCGCGGCGAGCAAAGCCACGCCGCTCCTGTCGATGGCGCGCGAATGATCGACGGGCCGATAGCCCTTGCCGCCGCCCGCCTCGTCGAAACCCGCGAGCGCGGCGATGCCCTCCAGCAGCGTCGATTTGCCGGTGCCGTTTTCGCCGACGATGATCGTCACCGGCGCATCGAACGCCAACTCGAATTCGCCGCGACGAAACAGCGGCAGGCAAAACGGATAGGCATGCCAGTCGACATCGGCTTTCGGGTCAAACCAGATGCGCTTGAGATAGGGCGAGGGGAGGTTGATCGCTCGGGATTTTTGCACCATTTGTGTTCCGTCGATCTGGAGTTAAGCGCTTCACGAAGCCGTCGTTGCGAGGAGCGCAGCGACGAAGCAATCCAAACGTGAGCCGGCCCGTGGATTGCTTCGCTGCGCGCGCAATGATGGTGTGGACGGCCCCACCCAAACGGCATCAAGTGCCAAAACGTGGTCGCCGGAGCGCCACAAAAGGGGAGACCGTCCGTGAAGCAGTTT
>JAYUFK010000118.1:0-5798 GCA_043739325.1 Methylocapsa sp.
AGCCTCTCTGCCGCCGATTGGGTGCATGGTCGTCACCGTAGCGGCATGAGACCACACCTCCGCCAGCGGACCGGCGTCCCCTTTGGCCATGTGGTTCAAGGCTGAATAGAATTGCTCGGACGCGGCGCGAACTTCGCTCTCTGCTGACATGTTCGTTTCCCCGTTCTTGGCTTCTGGCGCCTGATCAATCTGGCGCGTAGAAATCTTACCCCAGATCGGCCTCAATTGCACTGAAATCGGGAGCTATTCCGTTGCGTCGGAACGCACGTAGCACGCTTCATTTGTGAGTGCGCAACGTTTCAATAAGTGACCGCATCGTTTTTTTGGCGCCAGTCTCGGCTTCGCGCCTGGTCGCGAAGCTTTCGCGTGACCGCTGAAGTTCGCGATCTTGCCGGAAAATTATCCAAACAAATCCGCTCGCGTTCCCGGGTGCACGCTCAATCATGAACGTGAAGGGATGCTCTTCGACCATGCTCACATTATGCAGCGATTGACGCGACGGCGCCAGCGGGAAAAATCCCCGCCACAATCAAACTGGCCCACTAACCAGTTGGGGGCGTGCTATTGCCCCAATTCTGTGATTTTCGGATGAGCGTGCAGCAAGACTATGCCGAAGCTATCGAATGGCACCGCAAGATCGCGGATGGCGGCGACGCCGTCGCGCAGTTCACTATTGGCAAATTGTATGAGACCGGGGAGGGCGTGGAGGAGGACTGCGCCGAGGCCGTAAAATGGTATCGGAAGGCTGCGGATCAGTGCAATGCGTTCGCGCAGACAAGCCTTGGCATCCTGTACGAGAACGGGATGGGTGTGCAGCAGGACTATGCCGAAGCCGCGAAATGGTTTCGCAAGGCAGCGGATCAGGGCGACGCCGTCGCGCAGACAAGTCTCGGCTTCATGCACCTCAGCGGGCGGGGCGTGCCGCAGGATTACGTTCGCGCGCATATGTGGTTCAATCTCGCCGCTGCGCAGGACTACGCAATTGCGCTAAGAACGCGCTATCTCACGTCGAAAGAAATGACCGCCGAGCAGATCGCCGAGGCGCAGCTGCGGGCGTGGGAATGGGAGCTAAAGAAATAGCGGGAACGGCGCGGGCGCTGGGAGAAAGAGCGGGCAGCACGCCAAACCCCTCGCGTCCAATCACCCGCTCAGCGCATTCAAATCGACTTCACCGTATTGCGCCAAGATGACAGCATTTTCAAATTCGCCCGTGGCGGGATCGCCAGTTCGTGAGAATGCGACTGCCCCGGCATGCCCTACCACGCCTGACCGAGCCGCACGTATCGCCGCATTCGAACTAGGAACTTCGCGGCCCTCGCCCGGCGTTAGGTCGCCGTCGGCGTCACGATCAAACAGCACGATGACATAGTAAGTGACTGGCAATTGATCACCCCTTTCCTTCGCGCTGCTGCGGGGCCGATCCGGCGACGGGAGGTTTCTTCATGATCACGAACCCGGACTGGCGAAGATGTTCGCAGAGCCGCGCCGCCGTGATCTGCGCCATGTACTCATAGGCGGTGTTGACGCGCTTGCGTCCATGAAATCTAAGCGCGAACGCGAGCGCGTCGGCAACATCTTCGGTCGTCGCGGGAGTGAGATTTTCGTCACGCTCAGCCATTGCTAAATCATAGCTGGGCTAATAGAACAAATAAAGAACGATTTTTGCTCGGTTCATACGATAGTACCCGACGGGAGGGCGGAGAGCCGGGGAAGGGCCTATCAAGATAGGTTGCGCCGTCTCAGAAGATAAGGGCTCGCCTCGTTAAGCTTTGAAAGAAGCGACCGTCGACGCAGCTGGGCTCGCTGCGCCAGTCGTTCGAGAATATCCCCCGTCAGGGTAGACGCATGCGCTACGTCCAAATGCTCGGCTATGACTTTCTTGCCGATAGCAATCCTAAACAGCGTCGTAGATGCGCCCGGCGTTTCGGTTTGAATAACAATATCGTCCGCACGCGCGTCCATTAAAGCCTCAAGCAAGTCGCAAAAGAGGAAGGGCCGAGAAATACGCAACGCGCCCCGGCCCTTCGACGCCAACCAAGCTGCGTAGGGGGCAACACCTTGGAGGCGATAAACCTATTGCGCGCGCCATGGCTCGGCTCAAAGCACTCCCTAAAATTATGCTTAAATTGTATCCATGCGGGCTATGGCCACTCTCATGTTCGCGAAAACGAGCGAATAAACTGGTCTCACGGAAGTCGTCTTCAAGGACACGACGCCTGTCCCGCTGTGGCGCATGATATTGAATTGACCGTAGGTATCGTTCAGATCGAGTTCGGTCCGATCGCTTGCTCAACGCGCTGCCGATCTCGGCGATTTCGAACTCGATGCCGTTCGGAATGTCGACAGCGGTAATCGCAATTTCAGCTGCCGAAAGAGACAGCCTCATTTCATAATCCTCGGATGGGTGGGGAGCATCACGCGCTACCACATGGAAACGCGGACGGGACGCGGAACCAAGCGCGAGTTCTTTGTTCCGGGTCTTTACCCACTTATCAAACGACAATGGCCTTCCAGAGCGTTCACAGGGGCCTCCTACGCAAGTTGGGATGCTCTGCTCATAATTGCGGGATGACCGAAGCCCTCGCCGCCAAATCGCGGCTCACTGCATTGCGGTTAACCGCAGAAATGACGACCGACTAGCAATTCCCCGATATCCTCTGCGTACTGCTCCGCGCGCCGCTTGAGCGTGTGGAGAAGATAACGAAACATCATGTTTCACGAACTTGACCGTCGCAAATGCAAGCCTAGTATGGGCAATTAAGACGCGCTTTGATGGGCGCGGTGACGGGCGAAAGGGGAGAAACGCCATGACTGCATCTAACTTGTGTTTCAGAGCCGGCATGCTGATGGTGCTTGTGGGAATGCTTTGGGGACTGCAAATGGCCATATCGGACGATCATTCCGCATTTCCCGCTCACGCCCATCTGAATCTTCTCGGCTTTGTGGCTCTATTCCTGTTTGGCATCTTCTATCGGCTAAACCCGGCGGTTGAGGCGAACCGGCTGGCCCTCCCTCAGGTTTGGATATGGATCGCCAGCACAATCGTTTTGGTCATTGGCGTCGCACTGGTGCATACTGGCCACCATTCCGGCGACCCCATCGCCGCAGTCGGATCGCTCGTCGTCTTCGCCGACGCGGTGTTGTTCACCTGGCTGGTGTTCCAGGCGCGACCCGTCGAGGCAAACGCGACGCGCGCTGCTGCGCGCGCTAATTGAGCTCTTTACGAGCGGGGGTATCTACGTAGACCGGCGCTAAGCATTGATGCGATTGGTGCTGGTGGCTTTGGGACTGCTTCAACGTCCCGCGGCGTTTTCCCCGTTTCTCATCAAACGCCAATCCACTCCTGAGCGTTTACAAGGACCGCCAATGCAAGTTGGAATGCATCGGCCATCTCTCTTCCCCAACAAACCAACCCCCGCTGACTGGTGTACCAAGCGCGACACGTCGACCTACATCTGGGACAGAGTTCGAAATCTCCCGCAGCTCCCGCCAGCAAATCGCGGCTTGGCGCATGTTCGCAGTATCCGCAAATCAAGGCCGAACGTAATCGTCTCTACCAAATGCGATCCATTCAAGAGCAAACAAATTCGGGGATAATGCGGGGAAAAAAACAAGAGACACTTATCCCTTCAGCGACACGTTCTAGGATGCAAACGACGCACGCTTCCTCCCTATCCGCCAATGCATGGCAAGAACGTGACTACTACCCGCGTCAACCCCAACAAAAGCGGCGTGTTCAGCGCTTTCAAATTTTACGCCAAGCACGGCTATGCAAGATACTGTGATCCCGACGATCCGACATGGGCTACAAACACCATGTCCAGCGAGACACAAAGCGGACAGCAAGCGTGTCCCGCTGACTAAAATTCTGAACACCAAATGGATTGGCGGTCGTAACGGCTCGCCTTCTCGCCCAGAAATTGGTGGAATTTTCGGCGGCGATTTTTCGCAAGGCCATCGGCGTTGGACGCCACGGCACTCGATTTTGCACGAAGAACAAATCGTCGGGCGTGGCGGGACACGCACCGCGCAAATTGCGACAAAAATATGCGTGGGTGAACACCCCCAAGATCGCGCCGATCACAAAGGTGATGACGATCCCACAGACCACGACGGCGGCGGTATACGGAAACGCCTTGTCCGAAGGGGCTTTCATCGGCACGGACAAGCCGAGCCAGAAAAGATTGAGCCGATAGAGCCCGAGAATGCCGAGCATTCTCGGGCCGGGGATCAGCGCGAACACGCCAGCCAACCAAACTGGCGTCATTGAACTTAATCGTATCGTTGCCATCCGTTCGAGTATAATTCACGCCGCGCGCCGCCAGCTTCCTCGCTCGACGGCGTTAAGGAAGCTCTCTACTTGCGCGTTGAACGCAGCTGGCTCCTCCTGATTGATCGCATGTCCGGTGTTGGGGCAGATCCATAGACCAGCGTTGGGCAGCGCCGCTTTCAGCATCATATTGGTATCGAGGCACGGCGCATCTTCGTCGCCGACTGCGAGCAGCACGGGCGTCGTCATTTTCGCGAAAGCATCTCGAAAATCATACAGCGATGGCCGCACCGCCAGATAGCGCGCCATGGTGTTCGACATCCCGCGTTCCGAATGACCGCGCAAATGGTCCATGAAGTCACGCCAGCCGCGCGGGTCCTTGTGCTTGAGCTGAGTACGCGTCGGGCCGTTGCCGATTTCCTCCGCCATCGCACTCATGCCGCGCTCGATGAAGCCGCGCGCGGTTACCGGTGTTTCCTTGAGCCAGGCCTCGCGCAGCGCCGGCGGTGACCCAGACCCGGCGCCAGCCGCGACGATGGCGCTAGCCATGTCGCGATGTTTCAATCCGAACTGCAGCGCGGCATAGCCGCCCATGCTGAGGCCGACAATATGCGCGTGCTCCAACCCAAGACCGCGCATGACCGCAGCGATGTCATCAACCGCCAACTCCCAACCATATTGGTTCAAGTTTTCGGGGACGTCGCTCGGAGGATAGCCGCGCGCATTGGGCGTGATGCAGCGGTAACCGCGCGAGAAATGTCGGACCTGTGCTTCCCACTCGCGATAGTCCGCCGCGAACTCATGAACGAAGACGATTGGCCAGCCCTGCCCCGCCTCCTCATAAAAGAGCTTCGCGCCACACGCATCTACAAAAGGCATTGTCGCGCCCCGATTGCCAGCCACGTCATTGATATAAGCATGTCACAGATTGTGGCCGAGCGGCCAGTAGAATGGCGCGACCGCGTTTCGTCATCATGAAGAAACCACCTGAATAGACCGCGAGCGTCATCGGGGGCGAAAATCGTCAGATGCCGCGCAGGTTGGGGATGGGAGCAAGTGCGCCAAACATCGAGAAATCGAGATCGCGAGACGCAATGCGCGTCGATAATTTACCTCCCTTTGCGAGCAGATAGCCGGCGACCGCCATCTTCTTAGGGACGAGCAAAAGACGGAGCCAACGCATCATGCACCCATCGCTAAGACGGTCCCACAAATATGGTTAATAAATTGTTAATGTCGCTGAGGCCGCCCAGCGCCCCCATGCCAATGAAGGGCCGACGGTGGACCCCAGACGAAACCCGTGTGATGCTCGGGAGGTGGGCACCTGGCGTTCACATGAAATATGCAATCCAAACCGCGCACTGGCGCGTTCCAAGCGAGGACCGCGCGCTTGACGGTTGGCTTGAGGGTAGCCCTACGCCGGAACAGTACGCCGCCCTAATTGCCGAGGCAAAACGCGAACGCAAGAACTGGAAACCCAGTGCTGAGGCTTGGGGGCAGCTCCGGGACCTTGAAGATTTCATTGGTC
>JAYUFK010000119.1:0-5776 GCA_043739325.1 Methylocapsa sp.
GTGCGGCAAGTACAAGCGCATGAAATACAGGATGCGCTCGAGGTCCTTCAGCGTCATATCGAGCAGCAGACCGATGCGCGAGGGCAACGATTTCAGGAACCAGATATGCGCGACGGGCGCGGCGAGCGAGATATGGCCCATGCGCTCGCGCCGGACGCGCGCCAGCGTCACTTCGACGCCGCACTTCTCGCAGATGACGCCCTTGTATTTCATGCGCTTGTACTTGCCGCACAAGCACTCGTAATCCTTGATCGGCCCGAAGATGCGCGCGCAGAACAGACCGTCGCGTTCCGGCTTGAACGTGCGGTAGTTGATCGTCTCGGGCTTCTTGATCTCGCCAAACGACCAGGAGAGGATTTTCTCCGGGCTCGCAATGGCGATCTGAATCTGGTCGAAAGCCTGCGGCGCGACAGTCGGCGCGAACGGGTTCGTGACTTCTTGATTCATTAGGTCATCTCCTGCGTCGCCCCTGGCCTGAAAATTCCGGGGCTCGCTTTGATGGAAGGCGGCGGGACCGCATCGTCCCGCCGATACTCACAACGACTCAACCAAAGTTCATTCAGCGGCTTCAGCTGGCGGTAACAATTCGCCGGGCGCTTTCTTGGTCGACGCAAGCTCGACGTTGAGGCCGAGCGAACGCATTTCCTTGACCAGAACGTTGAAGCTCTCGGGAATGCCCGACTCGAACGTGTCGTCGCCACGCACGATCGATTCGTAGACCTTGGTGCGGCCGGCGACGTCGTCCGACTTGACCGTCAGCATTTCCTGCAACGTATATGCAGCGCCATAGGCTTCGAGCGCCCAGACTTCCATTTCGCCGAAGCGCTGGCCGCCGAACTGCGCCTTGCCGCCCAGAGGCTGCTGCGTGACGAGCGAGTACGGCCCGATCGAGCGCGCATGGATCTTGTCGTCGACGAGATGGTGGAGCTTCAGCATGTAGATGTAGCCCACCGTCACCTTACGATCGAACGAGTCGCCCGTACGGCCATCGAACAGCGTCACTTGGCCGGACGAATCGTAGTTGGCCATTTTCAGCATCTCGACGATGTCTTTTTCGCGCGCGCCATCGAACACCGGCGTCGCGATCGGAATGCCGCGGCGCAAGTTTTCGCCAAGCTCAGCGACTTCCTTGTCATCGAGCGACTGGATCGTTTCGTTGACGCCGTAGATCTCTTTCAGCTTCGAGCGTAGCGGCTTCACGTCGCCCTTGCGCAGATAGAGATTGACCGCTTCGCCGACCTGCTTGCCAAGGCCCGCGCAGGCCCAGCCTAGATGCGTCTCGAGAATCTGGCCGACGTTCATGCGGCTTGGCACGCCCAGCGGATTGAGCACGATGTCGACCGGCGTGCCGTCGGCGAGGAACGGCATGTCTTCCTGAGGCACGATGCGCGAGACCACGCCCTTGTTGCCGTGACGACCGGCCATCTTGTCGCCGGGCTGAATCTTGCGCTTCACCGCGATGAAGACCTTGACCATCTTCATCACGCCGGGCGGCAGCTCGTCGCCGCGCTGCAGCTTCTCGACCTTGTCGAGGAAGCGGCTTTCCAGCGACTTCTTCGACTCGTCGTATTGCTTGCGCATCGCTTCGAGCTCAGACATCGTCTGGTCGCTCTCCAGCGCGAAGTTCCACCATTGCGAACGCGGCTGCTCGTCGAGCAGCGCCTTCGTCAACACCTGATCTTTCTTGAAGCCCTTCGGCCCAGAGAGGGCGCGCTTGCCGACAAGCACTTCGTTGAGACGCGCGAACACGTTGCGGTCGAGAATGGCCTGCTCGTCGTCGCGGTCCTTCGCCAGACGCTCGATCTCTTCGCGTTCGATCGCCTGGGCGCGTTCGTCCTTGTCGACGCCGTGGCGGTTGAAAACGCGCACTTCGACGATCGTGCCCTGCACGCCCGGAGGCACGCGGAGACTGGTATCGCGCACGTCGGAGGCTTTTTCGCCGAAGATGGCGCGCAGAAGTTTTTCTTCCGGCGTCATCGGGCTTTCGCCCTTCGGCGTGATCTTGCCCACAAGAATGTCGCCAGCCACAACGTCGGCGCCGATGTAGACGATGCCGGCTTCGTCGAGGTTCTTCAACGCTTCTTCCGAGACGTTCGGAATGTCGCGGGTGATTTCTTCCGGTCCGAGCTTGGTGTCGCGGGCCATCGCCTCGAATTCCTCGATGTGGATCGAGGTGAAGACGTCGTCCTTGACGATGCGCTCGGAGAGCAGGATCGAATCTTCGAAGTTGTAGCCATTCCACGGCATGAACGCGACGAGCACGTTGCGACCGAGCGCCAGATCGCCCAGATCGGTCGAGGGACCGTCAGCGATGATGTCGCCCTTCTCAACGATGTCGCCAACGCGCACCAACGGCTTCTGGTTGATGCAGGTCGACTGGTTGGAACGCTGGAACTTCATCAGGCGATAGATGTCGACGCCCGGCTTGGCGGCGTCGGTCTCGCCCGTCGCGCGCACAACGATACGCGTCGCGTCGATCTGGTCGATGACGCCGGCGCGGCGCGCCGCGATGGCCGCGCCCGAATCGCGCGCGACGATCGCTTCCATACCCGTGCCGACGAGCGGCGCGTCGGAGCGCACCAGCGGCACGGCCTGACGTTGCATGTTGGAGCCCATCAGCGCGCGGTTGGCGTCGTCGTTCTCGAGGAACGGGATCAGCGCCGCGGCGACGGAGACAAGCTGCTTGGGCGAAACGTCCATGAAGTCGACGCGATCGGCGGGCAGGAACACCACATCGCCAGCCTGACGGCAAACGATGAGATCGCCATTGAGATGGCCCTTGTCGTCGATCGGCGTGTCAGCCTGCGCGACGCTGTATTTGCCCTCTTCCATGGCGGAGAGATAGACGACGTCGTCCGTCACCTTGCCTTCGCGAACGCGGCGATACGGCGCTTCGATGAAGCCGTATTTGTTGACGCGGGCGAATGTCGCGAGCGAGTTGATGAGGCCGATGTTCGGGCCTTCCGGCGTCTCGATCGGGCAGATGCGGCCGTAGTGCGTGGGATGCACGTCGCGCACTTCAAAGCCCGCGCGCTCGCGCGTCAGACCGCCCGGCCCAAGCGCCGACAGGCGGCGCTTGTGGGTGATTTCCGACAACGGATTGGTCTGGTCCATGAACTGCGAAAGCTGCGACGAACCGAAGAATTCGCGCACCGCCGCGGCCGCCGGCTTGGCGTTGATCAGGTCCTGCGGCATGATCGTGTCGATTTCGACCGACGACATGCGCTCCTTGATCGCGCGCTCCATGCGCAGCAGGCCGACGCGATATTGATTTTCCATTAATTCGCCGACCGAACGCACACGGCGGTTGCCGAGATGATCGATGTCGTCGATTTCGCCGCGCCCGTCGCGCAGATCGACCAGCGCCTTGACGACGGCAAGAATGTCCGCCTTGCGCAGAATGCGCACGGTGTCCTCGGCGTCGAGGTCGAGACGCATGTTCATCTTGACGCGGCCGACCGCTGAAAGGTCGTAGCGCTCGGGATCGAAAAACAGCGAATTGAACATCGCCCCGGCGCTATCGATCGTCGGCGGCTCGCCAGGACGCATAACGCGGTAAATGTCGAACAGCGCGTCTTCACGCGAGTTGTTCTTGTCGACCTTCAGCGTGTTGCGGATGTACGGGCCGATCGTGATGTGATCGATATCGAGGATCGGCAATTCCTCGAACCCGGCTTCGATCAGCAATTCGAGCGACTTGTCGGTGATCTCGTCGCCGGCTTCCGCGAAGATTTCGCCGGTCTGCGGGTTGTAGAGATCGTCGGCGATGTACTGGCCGTAAAGGTCGGCATCGACGGCGCGAAGGCCCTTGACGCCTCTCTCGGCGAGCTGGCGGGCGGTGCGCAGAGTCAATTTCTTGCCGGCTTCGACAGCGACTTCGCCAGTGTCGGCGTCGATCAGGTCGACCGTCGCCTTGAGGCCCTTCATGCGCTCCGCGTCGAACGGAATGCGCCACGCGTCTTTCACGCGGGTGTAGGGAATCTTCTTGTAGAAAGTCGACAGGATTTCCTCGCCGTCCATGCCCAGGGCGAGCAGCAGCGAAGTCACCGGAATCTTGCGGCGGCGGTCGATACGCGCATGCACGATGTCCTTGGCGTCGAACTCGATGTCGAGCCACGAGCCGCGATACGGAATGATGCGGGCGGCGAACAGCAGCTTGCCCGAGGAATGGCTCTTGCCCTTGTCGTGATCGAAGAACACGCCGGGGCTGCGGTGCATCTGCGAGACGATGACGCGCTCGGTGCCGTTGACGATGAACGTGCCGTTCGAAGTCATGAACGGCATGTCGCCCATATAGACGTCCTGCTCCTTGATGTCCTTGACCGATTTCGCGCCGGTTTCGGCGTCGACATCGAACACGATCAGGCGCAGCGTTACCTTCAGCGGCGCGGCGAATGTCATGCCGCGCTGGCGGCACTCGTCAACGTCGTACTTGGGCGCCTCGTATTCGAACTTGACGAATTCGAGCATCGAGGTCTGGGCGAAATCGGAAATCGGAAATACCGACTTGAACACCGATTGCAGACCCTCATCAGGGCGCCCGGCCTTGGGCGCGGCAACCTGCAGGAACTGGTCATAAGACGCCTTCTGAACCTCGATGAGGTTCGGCATCTGACCGACTTCCTTGATATGGCCAAAGACTTTGCGGACCCGTTTGCGGCCTGTGAATGTCTGCGCCATGTCGCTCCTCAATCGCTCTCTCCGCCCCGCCAATCGCCTTGGCTGGCGGGCGCCGCTCCCTCCAGGGCCGGGGCTGCGCATCGGGCTCTTCGCCCAAAAACCCTATTGTCGCGTCCCTGCTGCGACTTAGCTCCGGCCCAATGACCGGGAAAACGCCCAAACGGCCCCGGACAGAAGCCCGGGACCGCTTGCCGTTTTGATGCGAGCCGGCGGGGCCCGCATGATCTTATTTGAGTTCGACCTTGGCGCCGGCCTTCTCGAGGGCGGCTTTGATCTTCTCGGCTTCTTCCTTGCCAATGCCTTCCTTGACAGCTTTGGGAGCGCCTTCAACCAGATCCTTGGCTTCCTTGAGGCCAAGAGCGGTGATGGCGCGCACTTCCTTGATGACTTCGATCTTCTTGTCCCCGGCGGCGGTGAGCATGACCGTGAATTCGGTCTTCTCTTCAACCGGAGCAGCCGCTGCGGAAGTCGGGCCAGCGGCGACGGCAACAGCCGCGGCAGCCGAAACGCCCCACTTGGTTTCAAGCAATTTCGCCAGATCGGCGGCTTCGAGAACGGTCAAGCTCGACAGTTCGTCGACGATTTTTTCGAGGTTAGCCATTGAATTGGTCCTTTATATGGTTCGTACAAGGGTGTTTGTTAAGAGCCTCTGATCAGGCTGCATCTTTGGCGGCATAGGCTCCGACGACGCGCGCGAGCTTGGCGGCTGGCGCGGTCGATAGCTGCGCAAGCTTCGTCGCGGGGGCCAGCAACAGGCCCAGCAACTTGGCGCGCAGTTCGTCGAGCGAGGGCAAGGTCGCAAGCGCCTTGACTCCATCGACGTTGAGAGCAGTCTTGCCCATCGCGCCGCCAAGGAGGACGAATCTCTCGAAATCCTTGGCAAAAGCGACGGCGACTTTCGGCGCCGCAACCGGATCGTCAGAATAGGCGATCAGGGCCGGCCCCTTGAGAAGGGGACCGATTGAAGCGACGTCCGTGCCTTTAAGAGCAATCTGGGCGAGGCGGTTTTTGGCGACCTGAACGCGCGCGCCAGCCTGCGTCATCTGCTTGCGCAGCTTCTGCATCTGGGCGACCGTCAGGCCGGAGTAATGCGCCA
>JAYUFK010000120.1:0-15877 GCA_043739325.1 Methylocapsa sp.
ACCGCGCGGCGATTCTTGACAGGGCGAGCCGGGGCTGTTTCGTTTGAGCATTAATTCCGGCATTCGATTCAAACAACCAAAAAGGGCGGAGACTTGCCATGGCGGGTCAAGATAATTGGGTTGACGTCGGGTCAATCGAAGAAGTCCGCGCCAAGCCCCTGCGCGCGCTCAAGATCGGCGGACAGGAACTCGCGCTGTCCTGCAAGGACGACAAGATTGGAGCCGTTTCGAATATCTGCAACCACGTCGGCGGGCCGCTTGGCAAGGGCAGGATGGAGGGCGACTATATCCTCTGCCCATGGCACAGCTGGAAGTTCCATCGCTGCACGGGTCTGGGCGAACCTGGTTTCGAGGCCGACGCGGTTCCCGCATTTCCGGTGCGCGAGGAGGCTGGCCGGGTTCTCGTCAACATCGGCGCGGGCACCAAGCGCACCAAATTGCCGCATCCGCGCCACGCGCTCTCGCGCGATGTCGAGCGCGCGCCGGGGCCGTTGCGGCTGGCGGGGATCAGCACGACGGCGATGGACGCGGCCAATCCGCGCTTTTCCGGCTCCGATCATCTGCTGGGCCACGCCCTGAAAGAGGCGGCGGAGCTGGGCGCGCAGACGCGGATGATCAAACTTAACGATCTGAAGTTTCGTACCTGCGAGGGCTATTATTCCAAGGCGGCGCGCGCCTGCACCTGGCCCTGCTCGCTGACGCAGATGCATGCCGACGATCAGATGGATCAGGTCTACGAGGCGCTGGTGCATTGGGCCGACGCGATCATCGTCGCGACGCCGATCCGCTGGGGCGCCGCGTCCTCGTTGTATTTCAAAATGGCGGAACGGCTGAACTGCGTGCAGAACGCCGTGACGATCAACAATAACGTGCTGATCCGCAACAAGGTCGCCGGGTTCATCGTCGTTGGCGGCCAGGACAATATTCAGGCGGTCGCCGGGCAGATGATGGGGTTCTTCGCCGAGATCGGTTTCATCTTCCCGCAATTCCCCTATATCGCCCATTCCAGAGGCTGGTCGCACGAGGACATGGAGCGCAATGTCGAGATCGTGCGCGGCTCGACCGAACTTGCCGAAGGCGCTGCGATGCTCGCCAAGCGCTGCCTCGATCTGGCGCGTCATCTGATCGATCGCGACGAAGCCGCGGCGGCCATTGAGCGCGGCGGCCGCAAGGCGCATCCGGTGGCGCCCGCGGGGATGGAGACGATGGGGTGAATGGGCGTCTAAACCTTCTTCGCCCGCCGCTTGATATCCTTATATGGCGTCCCGTCCTTATGGGTGTACGCCGTCGGCTTGCCGCCCGCCGGCGCGAGCATGTCGATGTCGGAATAGGCGGCGGCGTCCTCGGCGATGCGCGAGCCGATTTCAAGGACTGTCACATCCGCCGAGGAGCGATTTTGCAGGCAATGGCCGTTCGTGTCCCCGGCCTTGAATCCCGCCGCCTCGCCGGCGTGCAAAATCTCCGGCCCGGCATCGGTGACGAGAGTCACTTCGCCGCTCAGAACGAAGATGAACTCGTCGGAGTGTGTGTGCCAATGCCGCTGGCTCGACCAGGCGCCTGGCGGCAGGCGCAACAGGTTGACGCCGAACTGCGCGAGGCCCGCCGCGTCCCCGAGTTTCGTGCGCTCGCGCGCAAGGCAGGGTTCGTCGAACGGCGGCGGATACGTCGTGCCAATGACGGATGGGAGAGAGGCGGCGTCGATTTTCTTGGACATCACTTACCCCTACCCCCGCGCCTCCAACAACCGCGCGGCATAGCGCGCCATCTGGTCGACTTCGATATTGAGCTTGTCGCCCGTCTTGCGCGCCCCCCAGCTTGTCATGGCGAGCGTGTGCGGAATCAGCAGCACTTCGAAATCATCGCCATCGACCGCGTTGACGGTCAGCGACGTTCCGTCGAGCGCGACAGAGCCTTTTTGTGCAATGAACCTTGAGAGTTCGTGCGGCGCGCGGAACTTGAAATGCGCCATGCCGTCAAAATCGCGGCGCTCAAGAATCTCGGCGACGCCATCGACGTGGCCGCTGACCATATGGCCGCCAAGCTCGTCGCCGACGCGCAGCGAGCGCTCCAGATTGAGCGGCGCGCCGATGCTCCATTCCCGCGCGTTGGTGACGGCCAGCGTCTCGGCGGCGACATCGACCTGATGCACGGTGAGATTGCCGACGCGCGCGACCTCGACAACGGTGAGGCAGACTCCGGCATGGGCGATCGAGGCGCCGATTGCGATGGAAGCGGCCTCGTAGCGGCTTGCGACATGCACGCGGCGCAGCTCGCCCCGCTGTTCGACGTCAACCACTTCGCCGACGTCGCTGACCAACCCGGTGAACATTTCACAGCCTTTCCAGCCGCCGCATATTATCGGCGCCATATTGCGCCACTTCAGCCTCGCGGTAGCGCTTGATGTCGTCAAGCACATCAAGCGCCGCAGGCGCGAGCGCCGGGACGCCCGGCCTCCCTAGCGGCTTCAGGGCGGTGAACAAAACAACCTCGTCGGCCAGCCCTCGCGCGATTAGCGTCGCCCCAACGCGCGGGCCGCCCTCGCTGAACACGCGCGTAATCCCGCGCTGCGCCAGCAGCCGCAATGCGGCGCTAAGATCGACATGGCCGCCCGCAATGCTCGCCACGCGCGCAACCTCGACGCCGAGGCCTTCGAGCGCTCGCTGGCGCTCGGCGGGCGCCGCCTCCGCTGCGATGACTAGCGTCTTGAATTCATGCGCGCTCGCGCAAAGGCGCGAGCGCAGTGGCAGGCGCAAACTGGAATCGAGAATGACCCGCAGCGGATTGACGCCCTGCCAGCCCGGCAAGCGCACGGTCAGCAACGGGTCGTCGTCAAGCGCGGTCCCGATGCCGATCATGACCGCGTCGTGCATCATTCGCATGATCTGCACACGCAGATTGGCGATTTCGCCGGTGATGGCGAGGCGCGGGTCATGCTCGTCGCCGGCGGCAAAACCGTCGGCCGTGCGCGCCAGCTTAAGCGTCACCATCGGCCGTCCCTGCGTCACGCGCAGGATATGGCCGAGATGATCGGTGCGAGCCTCGGAGGCGCCAACGCCGACGACGACTTCGACGCCGGCGGCGCGGAACAGTGCGTGGCCGTTTCCCGCCGTGCGCGGATCGGGGTCCTCGATGGCGCTGACGACGCGTTTGATTCCAGCGGCGACGATTGCCGGCGCGCACGGCCATCCCCGCCCCTGATGGGCGCAAGGCTCCAGCGTCACGTAAAGCGTCGCGCCGGCGGCTTCGGCGCTAGCCTCGGCGATGGCGATGGCCTCGGCGTGCGGGCGCCCGCCCCGCGCCGTGGAGCCACGCCCGACAACGATATTGTCGCGCACGATGAGCGCGCCGACAGCCGGGTTTGGCGCGCACTGACCAAGGCCGCGCCGCCCAAGCGCCAACGCTGCCGCCATAAAGCGCTCGTCGGAAATGATTTCGTTCTGGCCGTTCATCGCTTGTCGATGCGCGGCCGCTTGGGCGCGGGCTCCTCGACCGGCATGATCTCTGGCTCCGCTTCCAGCTCGCCGACGATCTGGTTGAAATCGCGCGGTTCGCGGAAGTTGCGATAGACCGAGGCGAAGCGCACGTAGGCGACATCGTCGAGCGCCTTCAGCCCCTCCATCACGAGCTGGCCGATCGTGTCCGTCGGGATGTCGCCATCGCCCATGCTCTCAAGCTGGCGCACGATGCCGTTGACCATGCGCTCGACACGGTCCGAGGCGACGGCGCGCTTGCGCAGCGCGATCTCGATCGAACGCATCAACTTGTCGCGATCGAACGGCGCGCGCCGGCCGTTTTTCTTGACGACGGTGAGCTCGCGCAATTGCACGCGCTCGAACGTCGTGAAGCGGCCGCCGCAATCGGGGCAGATGCGCCGCCGGCGGATCGAGGATGAATCCTCGGTCGGGCGCGAATCCTTCACCTGGGTTTCGAGACTGCCGCAATAGGGGCAACGCATTCGTTTCCGCTCCCGCATTCGACCCTTGGGCATCGCCGGCACAAGATATCTGCCGTCATGGCCGGGCTTGTCCCGGCCACCCAGTCTTCCTATCCGCGTGCAATTGGCAGGCTCATTGTCAGCCGCACCGCGTGGGTGGCCGGGACAAGCCCGGCCATGACGGCTGAGCGCCGCCCCAACCCGCATCAGTAAATCGGAAACCGCTGGGTCAATTCAGCGACCCCCTTGCGCACATGCGCCTCGACGGCAGCATTCGCCGATTCGCCATGCCTAGCCAAGCCGTCCAGCGCCTCGACGATCAATTCGCCGACCCGCTTAAATTCGGCGACGCCAAAACCGCGCGAGGTGGCGGCGGGCGAACCGAGCCGGATGCCCGAGGTGATCGCCGGCTTCTGCGGATCGAACGGCACGCCGTTCTTGTTGCAGGTTATGTGCGAGCGCCCGAGAGCCGCCTCCGCGTCCTTGCCGGTGAGGTTCTTGGGCTGCAAGTCCACAAGCATCAAATGGTTGTCGGTGCCGCCGGTCACAAGGGCATAGCCGCCCGACAGGATCGGCGCCGCCATCGCCTTGGCGTTGGCCACGACCGCATGGGCGTAGTTCTTGAACTCCGGCGTCAGCGCCTCCGCGAACGCCACCGCCTTGGCGGCGATGACATGCATCAACGGACCGCCCTGAAGGCCGGGGAAGATCGCCGAATTGATCTTCTTGGCGAGCGCTTCGTCGTCGGTGAGAATCATGCCCCCGCGCGGGCCGCGCAGGGTCTTGTGAGTGGTTGTCGTGGCGATATGAGCATGGGGAAACGGCGAGGGATGCGCGCCGCCCGCCACCAGGCCGGCGAAATGCGCGATGTCGGCGACGAAGTAAGCGCCCACAGCATCGCAGATCTCGCGGAAGCGGGCGAAATCCCAGTGCCGCGCGTAGGCCGAGCCGCCGGCGATGATGAGCTTGGGCTTGTGCAAATGCGCGAGCCGCTCGACTTCGTCCATGTCGATGCGCTGCGTCTGGCGATCGACAGTGTAGGAAACCGGCTTGAACCACTTGCCCGACATGTTCACAGGCGAGCCGTGGGTGAGATGGCCGCCCGCCGCCAGATCGAGGCCCATGAACGTATCGCCCGGCTGCAACAGCGCCAGAAACACGCCCTGATTGGCCTGACTGCCGGAATTGGGCTGCACATTGGCGAAGCGCACGCCAAACAATTTGCAGGCGCGCTCGATCGCCAGCCTTTCCGCGATGTCGACGAACTGGCAGCCGCCATAATAGCGCCGGCCCGGATAACCCTCGGCGTATTTGTTGGTCATCACCGAGCCCTGCGCCTCAAGCACCGCACGGGAAACGATGTTTTCCGAGGCGATCAGCTCGATATCCTCGCGTTGACGACCAAGCTCCAGCTCGATCGCCCGGGCGATTTCCGGATCGGCCGCGCTGAGCGGGGCGGAGAAAAAGGAATTCGAGCGTGTCGGCGCATTGGCGAGGGCGGTCTGGGTCATGGGAGCCTGTCAATTGTTGAGCGAAGACAAGGAGCGCGCCGCATAGCACGAAGGCGGGGCGACGCGAAAGAAGCGAGTGACGCCAGCCCGGACGCAAGCGGCGCAATTTGTCGCGCTAGGCGGTTTCCGCCACGGCCTTCGCGACCTGTGAACCTGCTTCAACCCACTTGGCCACGCCATTGAAATATTTACGCGCTGGCTCTTCGACCCAGCGGAAGGTAAGCGACGAGGCAGCGATAACGCACGCGACAAGAATGAGATTCAAAATGTCCAGCGCGAGGGCGCCCGCGATGCCATGCGCCGCCCAGAACTCGGGCCCGCCGATCATCACGCGAGCCAGCGGCGGCAATCCGGCGATGTGGTCGACGAGCCTGACGCCGCGATTGTAGGCGTTGGCGATAAGGCCCTGGATCATGTAAATCGAGTAGGACCACGCGCCGAGCGCCGCGAAGGGTCTTGCCAGCAGCAGGCGAGAGATCGCGCCCCCTTCGAAAGCGAAGATGTAGACGACCGGCGCAAAGAAAAGCGGCGCGGCGATGGCGTAGGGCGCTGTCGCGCTTAGCGCCATGAAGGCGGCCGCGATCGCGACGACCGCCGCTTCCAGGGCGCTCGCGTAGAGCAATGCCCCGCCCTTCGCCCGGACGTTGGCATACAGCGCATGCACGAGCACGCCGACGAAGAAGCCATAGAGGCCGCGAAAGAAGCCCAGATCATAGGTGGCGTCCATCAAAGGTTGATGGGCGGAGAACGACAGCACGACCAACGCGCCGAAGAGCGCAATGCCGGCCGAAAGGCGCAGGGCGGCGCCTCTGAAGAAAAGCAGCACCACGCAGAAGACAATGTAGGCGTAGAATTCAGCGCCAATGCTCCAGCTCGCGCCGTTCCAGGCGATCGAGCGATGCAGGCCGACGGCGTTGAGCAGCGCGAGATTGGTCAGGAATGAATAGGGACTGTTGTCGTTGACCGACGCGTGAAAAGCCTCCGCTGAACCGCTGTAGCGGAGGAGCAGTCCGTTCAGCCCCTCGGCCAAGGCGAAGGCGCAGAGCATCGCGACATGCAGCGGCCACAACCGGCCGAAGCGTCGGATCATAAAGCCGAGCGCCGCCGGCGGCGTTTTTATCCGGTCGGCATAGGCATAGGCGATGACAAAGCCGCTGAGCACGAAGAAGAAGTCGACGAAGAGATAGCCGGCGCGCACGAATGCATTGTCGTTGAGGGCGCCGATAAAAACGCAGTGGTAGAAGACGACGAGGACCGCGGCCACGCCTCGCCATGAGTCCAGAACCCGAAATCGCGCGGCGATGGGCGCGCTCATTGCTTGACCGACGCGAGGGATGACTTGCGCTCGGCCCCTCGGCGAACGTAGCCCAATACGACGCCACGCAATCCCGCGACGTCGAACACGAAAACGCTCGCTCCGATCGTCACTGCGCCGACCAGCGCGGCGACGATCGGAGCGAGCCAGTGCGGGCCGATTTCATTGAGCGGGCGCAACAACGCCGCCATCGTCGCGCTGGCGCCGAGGATCACGATAAGATCGCGCGGCGACGGCCTGACGGACGCGCGCCGCATCGCCATCGCCGCCGCCGCCAGCGCCCCGGCGACGAGGCTGGCGGAATGCGCCATCGCCAACCCTAGGACATCGGAATTGAAGGTCGGGAGACGAATGAGGATCAGATCGGCGCCAAGCGCGACCGCCGCCGCGATCGTCAGCGGCCAGGTCCGCTGCGCCAGTTGGAAGACCGGATTGAGAATCGAGTAGATGATGCAATAAGCCAGAAATCCCGGCGTCAGACACAGGCTGAGATGGCCGAAATCGCCGCGATACGCTTGCGGGACGACCAGCGCATCAAACGTCGGCATCATAACGAAATAGCCGACGGCAAGGGGAACGAGCAGCGCAAGGACCATCGCGCCGTTGATCGCCAACTGGCTCTCGGCCGCGGCGCGGCCTTCATCGCGATCGCGAAACAACGCTTGCTGGAACAGCAGATTCTCCGGCAGCGAGTTGACCGCGAGAAACAGGCGGAACCCCAGATCCGTCGCCAGCGCCAATTGTCCCGCCTGGGCCAATCCAAAAATGTCGATCGCCGATTGACGATTGATCAGGGCGATGAGCTGATAGATCACAGTGGAAACGACGATTGGTTTGGCGTAAGCGACGAAACCGGCGATCGTCTTGCGGTCCGCGTCGCGCAGCCGCGATCCAGCGGTCCGCATCCGCGCGCCGAGTAGAATGACGGGACCGAGCGTGGCGAACGCCAGCGCGCCGACGACGGCGGCGACATTGTGCGTGAAGACCGCGATGGCGATGACAAGCGTGAACGTCAGCGAATGGCGAAAGAGGTAGAGCAGCGCGAAGGCCCTGCCCTGATTGCGGGCGCGGAACTGCGCCGCGCAATAGTCGCAGCGAGCGTTGGCGATCGACAGGAACGGCGTCAACGCCAGCAACAAGGCGCCGATGCCGAAGCTGGCGCCAACGGCGATACAGGCGAGCACGCCGACGAAAGCCGACGCGATCATCGCGAGATAGCCGACATCGAGGCTGGCCGAAATGCCAACGCGCGTCGTGTCGCCGGAATAGCGGATCGCCGAGAGTCGCAGCCAGTCGAACAGCGCCGTGCCCAAAGTCGCGGCCGCCAGCGCGATCGTCGCGAAGCGGCCGAACTCCGCTGGACCGAAAATGGCGCTGAGCAAGACGCCGAACACGAAGTTCAGGACGGCGTTCAGCGTGAATGTGATAGCGATAATCATAAAAGACACCCGGAAACGGGCCGACGCTGACGCCTCAGCGTTAACGGCGCCTTACGCTGAGTGTGAAATCAACGCCGTCGCGGATCGTCGGTGAACACGAGGAGGTCGTTGCGTGCGACGCGGTCGAGCTTGGCGCGCGCTTCTTCCTCAAGCAGATCGCGGTCGACGGCGTCGGAGCGCATCGAATTGACCCTGCGCTCCCAGCGCTGGCGCTCGCTGTGCAAATCCTTGAGTTGGGCCTGGAGACCGGTCATCTCAGTGGCGAATTCGGCCTTCGCGTTCAACCCGCGTTCGCCGTTCGAGGCGCCGCCGACCAGATAGAAGCTGGCGCTGCCTAGCACGGCGTAAAACGCCAGCGGATACAAGACGGCTCGGGCGCGTGCTCGCAGAAACATGCGCGAAGCTTGCCACTTCGAGGGTTAAGAAGTGGTTTCCGCGCTGTTCACAGGCAGTTAAATCGGAAGGTCAGAGCGTCTTGATGGCGCCCCGGCCGGCGAACCGCGCCTGCGAGCCCAGCTCTTCCTCGATGCGGATGAGCTGATTGTATTTCGCCAGTCTGTCGGAGCGCGCCAGCGAGCCGGTTTTGATCTGGCCGCAGTTCGTCGCCACGGCGAGATCGGCGATCGTCGAATCCTCGGTCTCGCCCGAGCGATGCGACATCACGGCGGTATAGCCGGCGCGATGCGCCATATCGACAGCGGCAAGCGTCTCCGTGAGCGAGCCGATCTGGTTGACCTTGACGAGGATCGAATTGGCGATGCCCTCCTTGATGCCCCTGCCAAGGCGGGTGACGTTGGTGACGAACAAATCGTCGCCGACCAGTTGGCACTTCTTGCCGATGAGCTCTGTGACGAGCTTCCAGCCTTCCCAATCGTCTTCCGACATGCCGTCCTCGATCGACACGATGGGATAAGCGCCGGCGAGTTTTGCGAGGTATTTTGCCTGCTCTTCGATGGAGCGGGTTTTTCCTTCGCCCTCATAGACATACGCGCCGTTCTTGAAAAATTCCGTCGCGGCGCAATCCATGCCGAGGGCGACATCCGCGCCGGGCTTGAATCCGGCCGTCTCGATCGCCTTCAGACAGAAATCCAGCGCCGCTTCGGCGGAGGGAAGATTCGGCGCGAAGCCGCCTTCATCGCCGACGTTGGTGTTATGGCCGGCCTTCTTCAGCGCGCTCTTCAGCGTGTGGAAGATTTCGGCGCCCCAGCGCACCGCCTCGCGCAGCGACGGCGCGCCGACTGGCAAAATCATGAATTCCTGGAAATCGATGGGATTATCGGCATGCACGCCGCCATTGACGATGTTCATCATCGGCAGCGGCAGAACTCGCGCCGTCGTCCCGCCAATATAGCGATACAATGGCAGGCTCGCGGACTCCGCCGCCGCCTTGGCGACCGCCAGCGAAACGCCAAGGATCGCGTTGGCGCCCAGCCTGGACTTGTTGGGTGTGCCATCGAGCGCGATCATCGCCTCGTCGATCTTGATCTGCTCCTCGGCGTCGAGACCGGAAAGGGCTTCGAAGATATCGCGGTTGACGGCTTCGACCGCCTTCAGCACGCCTTTGCCGCCGTAGCGCGCCTTGTCGCCATCGCGCAACTCAACCGCCTCATGCGCGCCCGTCGAGGCGCCTGACGGAACCGCGGCCCGCCCCATCGACCCGTCCTCGAGCAGGACCTCGACTTCGACCGTCGGGTTGCCGCGGCTGTCGAGGATTTCGCGGGCGGTAATGTCAACAATCGCGGTCATATCAACTCCCCAAACAGTCAGTTGTGCGGCGCCTTACTACGCTACTGTCGGCGCGCGAGAAAGCCGCTTTGGACCTCGCCCGCGGATAAAAACCAATACCGCTCAGAGAATGGCCAAATGCTGTTGGAGCCTATAACAATGGTCAGGAACATTTGTTTCCAAGCGAAGACAAAGATTTAGCGAAACAAGCCTTGAAAAAAATGCATGCCAGACAGGCTTTCCCTGATGACAATGCCTAAAAATTCGACTAGCAATACCGGGCTTCTAAAAGGAGGCCGCCGCCAAATACAGGCGGGGGATGAGTTGCCGAGTCTGTGGGAGGACGGGGCGTAGAACCGGTTTTACGAGCGGGGGCGTAACTCCCGCAACGCTAAGGAAGCGACGGAAGCCGGAATCGCGATTCAAGGAAGGCTAGAAAAAGGCAAGGCTCGGGGAGGACCGAAGCCTTGCCTTTTTGCTTTCTCCTGCAATTATTTGTGGCCGCGAAAAATTGCTTTAGCAATTCAACTTAAGTTGCTTCCCCCCGCGCCCAAGCTTGTTTTGTCCCCATAACAAAATCGGCGGTCGCCCCCTGCCCGATTGCGTCCCGCATCCCCGCCATGAGCGTCTGATAATAGGCCAGGTTGACAGCGGTCAGGCCCATCATCCCGAGTATCTCGCCGGACTTCACCAGATGATGCCAATAGGCGCGGGAATAGTCGCGCGCGGCGGGACAGTCGGACGTCTCGTCGACGGGCCTGGGATCGTCGGCATAGCCAGCGTTGCGCAGGTTCATTCGGCCAAAGCGCGTGTAGGCCAATCCATGCCGGCCCGCCCTTGTCGGCATGACGCAATCGAACATGTCGACGCCGCGCAGCACCGATTGCAGCAGATCGTCCGGCGTGCCGACGCCCATGAGATAGCGCGGCTTGTCGACCGGCAGACGCGGCGCGACGATCTCCAGCATTTCGAGCATCACCGCCTGCGGCTCGCCAACGGCCAGACCTCCAATGGAATAGCCGGGAAAGTCCATCGCCACGAGTTCCCTGGCGCTTGTCTCGCGCAGCGCCTTCACCGCACCGCCCTGCACGATGCCAAACACCGCCCTGCCCGGCTGATCGCCGAACGCCAGCTTCGAACGCTCGGCCCAACGCAGCGACAGCCGCATCGCGCGCTCGGCTTCCTCGTCCGAACAAGGCAGGCGCACGCATTCGTCGAACTGCATCTGGATGTCGGAGCCAAGCAGGCGCTGGATTTCCATCGAGCGCTCCGGCGTCAACTCATGGCGCGAGCCGTCGATATGCGACTGGAAAACGACGCCGCGTTCGCTGAGCTTGCGCAACTTCGCCAGCGACATCACCTGGAAGCCACCGGAATCCGTGAGGATCGGGTGCGGCCAGTTCATGAATTTGTGCAGCCCCCCAAGCGCCGCGATGCGCTCGGCGCCGGGGCGCAGCATCAGGTGATAGGTGTTGCCCAACACTATATCGGCGCCTAGCGCCCGCACCTGTTCGGGATACATCGCCTTGACCGTCGCCGCGGTGCCTACCGGCATGAAGGATGGCGTGCGGATGATGCCGCGCGGCGTTGAGATTTCGCCCGTGCGGGCGGCGCCGTCGCTATGATGGACGGCGAATGAGAATTGCTGGGTCAAGGCGGGGTCTTCGTTTGCGAGCTACGGCGGGAAGTTCGGCGCTCTTGTCGCCGCGCCGCCGCGAAAGAGCAAGCACGCATCGCCATAGGAATAGAACCGATAACCCGCCTCGATCGCGTGATCATACGCCGCGCGCATGGCTTCGAGGCCGCTGAAGGCACAGACCAGCATGAACAACGTCGAGCGCGGCAAATGGAAGTTGGTCAGCAAAACGTCGACGGCGCGAAAGCGATAGCCGGGCGTAATGAAGATCGAGGTTTCCCCGGCGAACGCCCGTATGTCGCCGCTGACGTCGGCCGCGCTTTCGAGCACGCGCAGGCTTGTCGTCCCTACGGCGACGACGCGTCCGCCGCGCGCCCGCGTTTCGTTGAGCGCCGCCGCGACCTCCGGCGTCACGCGCCCCCATTCCGCGTGCATGCGGTGGTCGTCCGTGTCCTCCGTCTTGACCGGCAGGAATGTGCCGGCGCCGACATGCAGCGTGGTGCGAAGAATCCGCACGCCCCGCGCTTCGATGCGGGCGACCAGCTCCGGGCTGAAATGCAGGCCGGCTGTCGGCGCCGCGACAGCGCCGGTCTCGGCTGCGAACAGGGTTTGATAGTCGGCGCGATCGCTCTGGCCGGGCGCGCGGCGCGCCGCGATATAAGGGGGCAGCGGCATCTGACCCCGCGCATCAACGGCGTCGTCGAGCGCCGCGCCGGAGAAGTCGAACGCCAGCAGCGCCTCTCCCTCATTCTTTTCTTCGACGACCGCGGCAAGCGCGCCGAGCAGGCAGACGGCGCTGTCCCCGCCCTCGCCAAAAACAATGCGCTCGCCGATGGCGAGCTTCTTGGCCGGCCGAACGAAGGCGCGCCAGCGGCTTTCGTCGACGCGCTTGATCAGCGTCGCCTCGATATGGGCCCTCGCCGCGCCGCGCGTGCGTATCCCGTCGAGCCGCGCCGCGATGACGCGCGTGTCGTTGACGACAAGAGCGTCCCCGGGCTGCAAAAACTCGGGGAAGTCGGCGATGCGCTTGTCGTCGAGCCCGCCGTCGGCGCCGACGACCAGCATCCTCGCCGCCTCGCGCGGGCGCGCCGGCTCAAGCGCGATGCGCCCGGGCGGCAGCTCGAAATCGAACAGGTCAACGCGCATTCGCGTTCCCAAGAAACTGACCGAACGCGCCCGCTCTCCCGCTTGCGGGAGAGGGTTTGGGTGAGGGGCGCGCCAGTGATCGCCATTCGCCGAAGGCCCTCATCCGTCCACCTGCGCCCTGCGGGCTTTGGTGGACAACAGGACAACTCAGCTCAATGTCGCCTTGACGATCTTGTCGGGATCGCTCACGGGTTCGCCGCGTTTGATCTTGTCGACATTGTCCATGCCCGACACGACCTTGCCCCAGGCGGTGTACTGCTTGTCGAGGAACTTCGCGTCGCCAAAGCAGATGAAGAATTGCGAATTGGCCGAATCCGGGCTTGAAGAACGCGCCATCGATACGGTGCCGCGCACATGCGGCTCGGCGTTGAACTCGGCCTTGATGTTGGGATATTTCGAGCCGCCGGTGCCCGTGCCGTGCGGGCAGCCGGTCTGCGCCATGAAACCTTCGATGACGCGATGGAAGATGACCCCGTCATAAAAGCCTTCGGAAACCAGCTTCTTGATATGCGCGACGTGCAGCGGCGCGAGTTCGGGTTTCATTTCGATGAGGACCGGTCCCTTGGTCGTCTCCAGCGTTAGCGTGTTGCCTGTGGCGGCCATCGTATTTGCTCCTATTGAAACAGTTTGATGGGGGTTATTTCGCGTCCGCGAGGAGACGCAAGGTGATGATCTTGTCGGGGCTGGCCACCTGGCCGTTGTTGGCTTCGCTGCCGGCCTTGATCTTATCGACCACGTCCATGCCGGAAGTCACCTGGCCGAACACCGTGTATTTGCCGTCGAGGAAAGACGACGGCGCGAAGCAGATGAAGAACTGCGAATTGGCTGAGTCGGGAGAGTTGGAGCGCGCCATGCCGAGCGTGCCGCGCTGGAACGGCTGCGGGCTGAACTCGGCGGGAATGTTGGGCAGGTCGGAGCCGCCGGTGCCTGTACCGGTCGGGTCGCCGGTCTGCGCCATGAAGCCGGGAATGACCCGGTGAAACACGATGCCGTCGTAGAACTTGCGCGCCACCAGTGCCTTGATCTGCGCGATATGTTTTGGCGCAAGATCGGGGCGCAGCTTGATGATAATTATGCCGTTCTTGGTCTCCATCACCAGCGTGTTCTGCGGGTCCGCGTCGTCAGCCATCGCACCGGAGACGAAGGCAAAAGCAAGCGGCAGGGCAAGCGTGTCGCGGCGGCTGAATTTCATTCCACATCCTCGTTCTTGAGCAAGCGCTCTGGTCTGGCCCGCCGTGAAACACGCCCGCCCAAGCAGGCGCGGCGTCAAACCGGGCGCAATCGGCGGCTTGATAGCACGCGAGCGTGGCGGCGCAAGGGCGCGATGGCAGGCTTGACGCAACGCGCGCCGCTCTGCAATCAGGCGCCACGGCTGTTTGCCGGGGGATCGCCGGATTGATGGCCGTTTTAACGAATTTGCGTCACGGGGCTGAATACCTTGGCTTTCGGCTTGTCGCTGGAATCATCGGCGCGCTGCCGCTTGATCTCGCCTCGCGCTGGTCAGGCGCCGGCTGGCGGCTGATTGCGCCGTGGCTGAAACGCCATCAACGAGCGCTGGCCAATCTGGCGATGGCGTTTCCCGAAAAAAGCGCCAGCGAGCGCCAAACCATCGCGCTGGCGATGTGGGACAATCTCGGCCGCACCTTCGCCGAATTCTTTCATCTCGACGAACTCAGCGTCGGCGACCGCATCAGCCTCGAGCAGCCCGAGCGCTTTAAGGCGCTGCGCGGCATCGGCTCGGCGGTCATCTGTTCCTTGCACATGGGCAATTGGGAAATCGTCGCGGAGGCGGCGCGTTTCCTCGGCCAACGCCCAGCCGGCGTCTATCAGGCGCTGACCAATCCGCTCGTGGACGCGATGATCAACCAGGTGCGCGCGCCGCTGTATCCCGGCGGCCTGTTTGCCAAATCGCCGCGCACCGCGATGAAGCTGCTGCATTACGCTCGCGAGGGCGGCTGGGTGGCGTTTCTCGCCGATCAGCGCGAGGGGCGCGGCGTACTCGCGCCATTCTTCGGCAAACCGGCGCCGTCGACGCCCTTCCCCGCCGTCATCGCGCGCTCTGTCGGCGCGCCGCTCTATGTCGCCCGCGTCAAGCGGCTCGGCGGCGCGCGCTTTTCGATCGCGGTGGAGGAAATCGAGGTCCCGCGCAGCGCCGACCGCGATGCCGACGTCGCGCAGACGACGCGCTTGATCCAGGCGGCGTTTGAACGGATGGTGCGCGAGGCGCCCGAACAATGGATGTGGGCGCACCGGCGCTGGGATTGAAACCCCAACGCGCAATTCAGGAGGCCCATCTGCGCATCGCGACCTGGAACGTCAATTCCGTCCGCCAGCGGCTGCCACATCTCCTCGGCTACCTCAAATCGGCGAGCCCCGATGTGCTTTGCCTGCAGGAGCTCAAATGCCAGCAGGACGCGTTCCCGCGCGCCGAGGTCGAAGAGCTTGGCTACAACGTCGCCGTGCACGGCCAGAAGGCCTTCAACGGCGTCGCCATTCTCGCCAAGCGGCCGTTCGAAGTCTCCAGCGGATTGCCCGGCGATCCCAACGACGAACAGGCGCGCTACATCGACGCGGTGGTCCCGTTCGGCAAGCGCGTCATGCGCGTCGCCAGCATTTATCTGCCCAACGGCAATCCGGTCTCCACCGACAAATATTCCTACAAGCTCGGCTTCATGGACCGGCTCATCGCGCACGCGAAAGCGCTGCTCGAGCTTGAAGAGCCGCTGGTTCTGGCCGGCGACTATAATGTCATCCCCGAGCCGCGCGACGCCGCCGATCCCGCGCAATGGGCGAACGATGCGCTGTACCTGCGGCAGACCCGGGCGAAGTTCCGCGAGCTTCTGGCGCTCGGCCTCACCGACGCGCTGCGCGCCACGACCGACGCTGGCGGCCTCTACACGTTCTGGGATTATCAAGCCGGCGCCTGGCAGCGCAACAACGGCATCCGCATCGATCATCTGCTGCTCTCGCCGCACGCCGCCGACCTGCTGAAGTCGGCAGGCGTCGACAAGGATTTGCGCGCGCAGGACAAGCCGTCCGACCATGTGCCGGCGTGGGTGGAGCTGAACGGCTAGACTGAGAGCCTGACCTGAAATTCTAGCATGCGACAGATCGCTTTTTCAAAATCGTCCAAAAGGGACTTTTCAGGGGCCACGATCGGGTCAGTTTGAG
>JAYUFK010000121.1:0-5752 GCA_043739325.1 Methylocapsa sp.
ATCAATCAACTGCTCCTTGCTGAGCTCCTGCAAATCAGTGCGATTCATGCCACCATGGATTCAGAGATTGACCCGCGTGGCAAGGGGGTGGGTAGTTACTCGAAATATGGCGGCTCTGGGACGAATGCGTCGACCCACCATCACTTATTGGCTGGGCCGAATACAACGTTCCGATTTCACAAACCAACGACCCATCAAACGCTCGTTTCAACGACGCATGGTCATCGTGGGCATCAGATCATCGACGCGAAACACCAAAACGATGATCGACAAACCGGCTGCAGGACAGCCGCAACAATGGAGAAGGACCATGCGTTCGAAATCACTCTACGCCGCTCGTTTCGTCGCTGCAATCGCGCTCACCGGGATCGTCGGCGGTCTCTCGCACTCGGCGCTCGCCTACAACAACGTTTCAGGCACCACTTCGTCCCCGGGAAGCAACAACACCTACAATCCGCTCGCCCCGACGACGACCGGTCAGGTCGGAATGATCGACCCTCAAATGCCTGTCATTCCGCTCGGCCAGCAGCAGGTTAATTGCCACTTGCTGACTGGCTACAGCAAGGGAACAGGGTGCCGTTAAGCTGGTACGGACTTGATGCTCATCGAACGGTGCGGCGCTCCCACTTGCCGCGCCGTTTGAAGGGCTCATGTCTTGACGGCGCTCGCTGATCAAGGGTCACTTTTCGACTTTGCGCTGGTCGTGGGTGCGGTCATGCCTTCGGCCTTTTGATGCGGACAGTTCGATCCGCGGGCCCTGATGTTGTCTGCTGATCCATTGCCCCAATCAGAGTATCGCGCTTGACTGCGCAGACACTGCCCGGCGCGACTAGCTTGGAGCCGCCTTTGGGAACCGCCGCGGCGACCCCGCGCCGGGACAATCGCGGTCTACTCGACAAGGCAACGATAGTTTCCAGATGCAGTTTGGGCGGCTCTAACGATCGTCAACCGGCAACTCTGGGGATATATTACCGTAAGAACTCAGCAGCTACCCCATCGATCGTCGAGTCAGTAGGTTGGACAGATGGCGCGTCCAGGTGACGCTAGGCGCAGCGGTCAATGGAGATGAAGATCCATCCAACCCAATCGATCGTTACTCGAGAGAAAGTCCAATTTGGGCAGCGCCGGAATTTTCGCGCAAGATCTTGGAGAACAACTGAAAGCGCTTCGGGCGCAAACCGCGCCGTAGTGAGAAGGCCGCCGCGCCAACGTCCACAAAATTTAGGTCCTTCCAGCGTCGATTGCGGCCAAAGATTTCACAGTTCTCCTGCGGCCGGTTTATTCGATAACTCGCGCGGCCCACGCGTTGTCAAAACCGTTGCCGGCCTCACGTTGAACCTTGCGCACGCTCTCCGCGTCACCCGCCTCGTATTCGCAGACCATGCGCAGCCGGTCGCCAGAAAGCAGGCTGCGTTTCCAAGTCACGCCGTAAATCTGGAGGCATGGCTTTTCGCGAATGCCGGCAGCTGTCAGATCCTCGTCCGACGGCGGACTCGCAAATGTTCGCTCTACAATAATAGACGTCATGTTAGGCTCCTTCGTTATTAAGGCGTTACAAGACTGGTTGGCCAGGTCCATCGGTTCTTAAACGACCGGCGTTTGAACCAGCGTTGAAATTACCTAAACTCATGGCTGCGCGATCGAGATATTGGCGCGCGCGGGCGCTGAAGGGCGTCGATCCGCAGCCGTTGATCGGACGCGAGAGAAGCTCGGCCGCTTCGTCCACCACACCCTCGGTCGCCCTCGCGCGCGCCAGCAATGACGTCGCCACGACGACCTCCGTGCCGCGCTTGACCGTCAAGGCCGCTTTTAGCGCCTCTTCGGCGGCCGCGCGACCCGCCCCGGGCGAGCCAAACTCAATTTCCGCTGCAGAGAACTCGTTGAGGACGTAGGCAAGATGAGCCTTGTCGTCTAAGGCGCGTAGGCCTGCGAGACAGACCCTTAGAGCAGGCGCTTTGGCACGATCGCCCAGGAAAGCCGCGAGGGCGCGCAGCGCATCCGCGGCGGGAGCGCGGCGGTCGCCTATTCGCTCAGCGACCGCATCGATGGCGTCGCAATGCTCGGCCACCTCTTGATAGGCTCTGCGTTCAACCGCAATTTTGGCTATCCAAATCAGGCATTCCATCTCACGCCAGCGATCTTCGCGCAGCCGCGCCAAAGTCAATGCGCGTCGCATCATCAAATTCGCTTGGTCGAGGTCGCCGTCCCAGCGCGCCAACAAGCCTTTGCCCCATTCAAGCTCCACAAAAGTCTGCTGAAGTTTGATTGCAAGATCATCGGCGTCGGTGAGAAACGACCTCGCGCGGGAAAGCTCGCCTTCAACTTCGAGTATACAACGGCCGGCCATGCACAAATGCTGACAACGCGTTGCGTCGTCGGCCTTTCGGCTCAAGAATTCCGCGCGAAGGATTGCCGTTCGAGAGGAGTCTACGTCGTTGTTATGCTGAGTCGTCCATGAGATCAAATGCCAACAATGCGCCGCGTCTTCGCGCAAATCCATGAGCTCTGCCACTTCAACGGCGCGATGGAGTTCATCCAGCAGTTTTGGCATCGCGCGGACTCCCGGGCTTGCGCCAGCAAACACCTTGACCCCGAGCAGAGCAATTTGCGCATGGACGCGCTCGGGACCGGCGGACCAATGCTCTAGATGGCCCAATCCACGGTCCGCTGCGTCTATCGCTTCCGAATTGGCGAAAAGGCGCAGGCAATGTTCGCCGGCCGCGATGTAGGCTCGAACAGCGAGCCTTTGATCGCCCGCGGCGCCAGCATGGAACGCAAGTTCCCCCGCGAGGCTTTGGTCGCTTATCGCTGCGGATTCTATTGCTCTTGCTATCTGACGATGGATTAACCGCCGCCGTGGGTGCGAGAGGCCGCGGTACGTCGCCTGTCGAAATAGGTCGTGCGCGAAGTCGAAGCGCCCATCGGTTTCGGGCTTTAACAATCCTCTGGCTTCCAGGCTGGCTAGGCGTTCGACAAGTTTCGCTTCGGGAATATCCATCGCTGCCCCGAGCAACTCAGGCTTGAAGGGTCGTATTGTGGCGGAGGCGTACACGATTAATTCCCGCTCGACGGAATCAAGTCGCGAGACGCGGCCCCCAATAAGCCCCGCAAGACCTTGACCGACGTTGGGCTCTCCGGCGCGCTCAGCACGAGCCATTTCAGCGAGGAAGAGCGGGTTGCCGCCGCTCTCGCGCAAAGCGACGGCGACTTCCGCAGATTCAGCGGGCAGGCCCATAAATTGCGCCGTCTCGGCGGCTGTGAGCGCCGCCAAGCGCAACGCTTGAATCTTGGATCCTTGTAGAAGCGCAGCGACGAGCTTCTTGCACCACGGATTTTCGTCGATTTCGTCTGCGCGCGCGGCGCTGGCGAAGAGGAATCCTCGCGCGCTGTCGGACTCTCGAAGTAAGAAATGCAGAAGCGCCGACGACGCCTCGTCAATCCATTGAAGATCGTCGATCAACAGGATGAGCGGTCCCGAATGCGAAATATCGCGCAACAGCGACTGCACCGCCCCGAAGAGGCGGGCCGGGGTGTGGTCGTCGCCTTCTCCGTCGCCGAGACCCGGCATTAAGAGCGTAAGGTTGCGCCGTTGTTCCGTATGGCCGAGGGCTTCAATCGACGGCCGCAAGGCGTCACCTAAACATCCGTATGGCCGAGCTGCTTCAGCCTCAAAGCACCGCGCGGAGAGGGCGCACGCCCCGCGCTTTCCGCCTTCGCTCGCAAGGTAGGTAAGGAGCCGCGACTTGCCAATTCCCGGCTCGCCGAGGAATAGCAAGCCACGAGCCGATCCGCCCGCAATCAGTTCGTCTACAGCGGCGGAAATCGCCACTTGCTCTTGAATACGTCCGACCAGATTGTGCTTCTCATCGGCTATTGGTGCCGCGGCCTCAGGGGGTGGGCCGTCGACCGGTAGTTCAACCTGTCGTCGGAAAGGCGGCGGAGGCTTGAGAACGCCAACCAGCGGCGCGCCCATTTCGCGTTTCAACAGGTTCCTTGCATACGAGTAGTGTTCCTGAGCATCTGCGCGCCGGCCCAACGCGACCAGCAATGCGACCAGTCCACCATGGGCGGCTTCAGACAGCGGATCAGCAGAAACCAGTTCGCGTGCATATCCGAGAGCCTTCTCCGGCTGGTCATTCAAACGCTGTGCCAGCTCCAGAAGAACTCTGCGTCGGAAGGCACCCCATCTTTCGCGCTCTGCAAGGCACCAATGATGGAAGCGATAACAGGAAGGAAGATCGAGGCCGTCGAGAAACTCGCCGGCGAGCAACTCCGCGATCTCCTCGAGGTCGTCGACATTGAAATCTCGCGGGTCATGGACGCGGAGATCCTTGAGCCGCTGCAAATCGACAAGCGCGCCCGCGGTTCGAAACGCGACATGTTCCCGATCGGCGTCAAGGCGTTGAGCGCTGTCATCGTCGATGACCTGACGAAGTTTGGTCAGGCTCCAACGCAGCGCCGCTCGCGGGTCGTCCGGCCCATCCCATAGCAAATCGCAAAGCGTCTGGCGCGCTTGAGGGACAGCGGTCGTGACGAGATAGCCTAGTAAGGCGCGCGTTCGCTTAGACGCGGGGAGCGCAATTGTTTCGCCGCCGCGTTGCAAGCGGATTTCACCAAGGAGGCGCAGCGAAAGGCCGCCAGCTTGAATGCCAGCGCTTTTCCTCCGCCGAGGCGTTTCAACGGTCATTACAACCCTCGTTCCAACGAGGCGTGTTCACTCTAGGCCATAGATCAGCGATGCGAAAGCGCAGCGATGATCGCAAAGGCGAACAGTAGCTCAATCACATTCAGGAGATGGAAATGCGTTCACACACGTTAAAAAACGCCGCATTCGTTGGCGCGATCGTTTTTTCCGGCTTGCTCGCCGTGTCTGGCGCCCGGGCCGAGGATCCGAGCGCGACGGCGACCTACAAAGATATGCAAGCCACGCTCGGGTTGGTGCCGAGCTTCTTCAAGGCGTTTCCCGAATCGGGTATTGCCGGGGCGTGGGAGGAGTTCAAGACCGTTCAACTGAACCCTGCCACCAAGCTCGACGGCAAAGTCAAGCAATTGATCGGCCTCGCGGTCTCGGCGCAGGTTCCGTGCGCCTATTGCATCTACTTCCACACTCAGGCTGCGAAAGCGAATGGCGCCACGGATGAAGAAATCCGCGAGGCCGTCGCGATGGCGGCGATCACCCGCCATTGGAGCACCGTGTTGAACGGTATGCAGGTCGATCTCGCCTCATTCAAGAGCGATACCGACACTGTTCTGAAGCTCGCGGCGAAAAAGAGCAACTGACCTTTACCAGATCGGGCGGCCTGCGGGCCGTCCCTCATCAAAGGGGAAATACCATGGAAAGCGATTTCTTTTCTTTGCCGGAGCTCAGCCGCGCTCGAAACACGCGACTCCCGCGCCTTATGCGGCTTCTACGCCGACGATGCGCGTATGCGGATTATCGAACGCGAACACCCGCCTATTGCGCTCGGAGAGGACGCTCCATGCGTTTAGCAATGTTCTCAGTCCTGGCATCAGTCTTCTTAACGCCAGCTTTGCCAGCGTCTGCTGGGCCTCTTGAAAGCGGCGTGGCTGCTCAAAATGGTGGAGACTATGCGACGGCCTTGCGGCTCTTAAGTCCGCTGGCGGAGCAAGGAAACGCCATCGCGCAGTTCAATCTAGTGGCTCGATTCATTCAAATTGCAGGGTACAGGCTTTTGAGTTTGATGCGAGCATCGTCGGTTGTGAAGTGCCATTCGGCGATGGCGTGATTTTC
>JAYUFK010000122.1:0-15809 GCA_043739325.1 Methylocapsa sp.
CCGTCTGGTTGCGCAGTCTTTGCAAATCGATCCCGTGCCCGCTAAAACCTTCAAACACAATATCTAGTAGGCGCTGGAGTCAACTAGATAGCCATGTTAGATAATACTCGATTTGCGCCAAAGTGACGGCGCCAATCAATATTGCGGACCCATAAAATTTATAATTGCCCCCGTCTCGATACATATACTCAACGCACGTATTTGCGTGCGGAACCTTGAACAATTTGCGCTCGGTTTCGAGCAACAATTCGTCAATGGTGCGCTCGCCTCCGCGGCTGATTCTGAGACGGGGATGAGCGCCGGCGGATTTTCCGTGATCTGATGCCATAAGCCGCCCCAAAGTTAGGTGACTAATCTTTTCATTTAGACATGCGGCGCCCCCCCCCCGCAAGGTCGACAACTGGCGGTACAATGTTCCTTGTTTGTTCTATTTCTGGGCGGCGGAGCAGTCAAGCGAAACTGCTGCTGAGGCGCGTGCCGCTCCGCACGGCGATCCCGCGTCGGACAGCCTCATTTCAATGGCAAAGATCGCATTCTATAGAACATATATAAAATGTATATTAAAGTTTGACCCACCCGTCTTTGTGGCGATTGCTCCTCCGGAGCGAGCCTATTCCCCGCCGCTTAACCCCGGACAAAATAAACGCCTATCCCCATGAAATCGTACAAACATCCTACCGCAGTGCTGCTTTCGTCCCCCACCCCCAAAAATTCGCCAGTCGGCCTGTAAGCCGGGTTCTGTATGGCTTGGGGCTTGCGTCCCAAACGTGACGGCCATTCCTCTGGGGCGGCCGTTGCCGGACGCCTCAAGCAACCAACCCGAACGACCGGGCCCGGAGCGGGCCTGAAGCGCTTGCGCGCCTCCCATCGTTCCTATTCGGTCTTGCTCCCGGCGGGGTTTGCCGTGCCGTCGACGTTGCCGCCGACGCGGTGCGCTCTTACCGCACCCTTTCACCCTTACCCCAAACGGATCGGCTTCGATCTGCGAAGGGCGGTTTGCTTTCTGTGGCGCTGTCCCTGGGGTCGCCCCCGCCGGACGTTATCCGGCGCCGTATCTCCGTGGAGCCCGGACTTTCCTCCGCCTTTCGGCGACGGCCGTCCGGCCGACTGGCCCCCGCACTTAGGCGGCCGGCAGTTCGGGGTCAAGCACGGGCCGGTCGAGCCGGGCGGCGGCGACCCGCAGATTTCGCCCGACGAACACCAGCGCCACAACGAGAATCGCACAGAGAACCGTTTCCGCGTCGACATGCTCGCCCAGCAGCCATGCCGAGATGCCAAGCGTCATGAACGACTGCGCGAGCTGGATCTGGCTGACCCGCGCCACCCCGCCCAGCGCCATGCCGGCGTTCCAGGCGAAGAACCCCAGATACATGCTCATCGTCCCCAGATACGCGAGGCTGGCCCAGGCGCCCGGCGGGATCGCCGCCAAATCGAGCGGCCGGGCGCTCCAGGCAAAAGGCAGGGAAACCGGCAGGCTCAGCACAACCATCCAGGAGATGACATCGCCGGGGGTGATCTCGCGCGAAAGCTGCGCGCACAGGGCGTAGCCGAGCGCCGCGACCGCGATCGCGAGGAGCAACAGGGCGTCGCCGGTTTGAAGCGCCGCGCCGCCGTGATGCAGGGCGAATCCGCCGACCAGCGCCGCGCCGAGCACGGCGCAGGCCCAAAAGCCGATCGATGGCCGCTCGCCGCCCAAAAGCACCGCGACAACCACGGTCGCCAGCGGCAACAGCCCAGTGAAAACGCCGGCATGTGCGGCGGGGAGGGTCTGCATCGCCAGACTGGTGAGGCCGGGAAACCCTGCGACAAGACAAACCGCCGCAAGCGCCAGACGCGGCATTTGCCGCCACGGAACCGGCTGCGCCTTCACGGCAAGGAAGATCAAGCCCAGTCCGCCGCCGATGGCGGCGCGGGCGCCCGTCAGGAACTGCGGGCCCAGACTTGGTACGCCGAGCCGCGTCATCGGCAGGGTCGCGGCGAATATCGTGACCCCCAGAAGGCCCAGCGCCATGCCGAGGTTTTCGTGTCGTTGCGGCTGCGGCATGGGCGCTCTATGATCCCGCTAGTCGCTTCTGGCCGCTTGTCGCGTCATAATTCATCTTCCATTCACCGTTTCTATGGGAACCTATGTGCTACGCGTTGCGTTCCTTCAAGGTCACTTTTCCGCAACGTGTTTGAGTCGAGTTCGAAAGCATTCCATAATCCTGGTGTTCGCTGGCCAAGTCTGGCGCGACCGATCGGAGTTCAAATCATGAAGAAACTCATCCTGATTTCGCTGGCCGTAGCCACGACAATCTCGCTTGCCGGCTGCAACACGCCGCAAGGCCAGAACGCGGTCGGCGGCGCCGTCGTCGGCGGCGCGACTGGCGCGCTGATTGGCGCCGCGGCCACCGGGCGCCCCGGCGGGGCGGTGGTTGGCGGCGCCATTGGCGCGCTTGGCGGAGCAGCGATTGGATCCGCCTTGACCCCGAGCGATCCCTACTACGCGCCAGCGCGCCGCTGCGCCGACTGGTATTACGATTATTCCGGCAATCGCGTTTGCCGCTCCTATTACTGAGTAGCCTGCAGTCCCGACTTCCCCGACTGGTTCGGGGAAGTCGGCGCGCAGCCTTGACGCAACAAATGCGCCAGCCGCCGGCTCTTGGTCACGCATGAAGGCCGCGCCCATTACGGATTCCCCTGTGGCGAGCGAATTTATCGCATCGCCCAATCACGGCGAGCGGCGCGGCTACGCGCAGCCTGACTGCGTCATTCTGCATTACACCGGGATGCCGACGGGCGCTGGCGCGCTGGCGCAATTGTGCAATCCCGCCGCCGAAGTTTCCTCACATTATTTCGTGTGGGAGGACGGACGCGTCGTGCAACTCGTCGCGGAAGACCGGCGCGCCTGGCACGCAGGCCGCAGCTTCTGGAAAGGCGAGAGCGACCTCAACTCCGCATCGATCGGCATCGAGATTGTCAATTGCGGCCACGAATCACTGCTGCCCTACCCGAAACCGCAGGTCGATGCTGTAACCGCGCTGGTGCGGGACATCGGCGTAAGGCGCGCCATCGCGCCGCGGCGTATCCTGGCGCATTCCGACATTGCGCCGGGGCGCAAGCGCGATCCGGGTGAACATTTCCCATGGGAAACATTGTGGCGCGCCGGCGTCGGGCATTGGACGCCGCCGCCGCCCAACGCAGAACCGATCTTTCAGCGCGGGCAGGAGGGCCCGCCAATCCGCTCGCTGCAGGCAATGCTGGCGCTGTACGGATACGGCGTCGAGCTCACAGGGGTCTACGATCACCAAACACGCGTTGTCGTCGCCGCGTTTCAGCGCCACTTTCGCCCCGCAAGAGTCGATGGCGAGACGGACGCATCGACCGTGGAGACACTGCGAATGTTGCTGAGCGAATAACCCCGCTGGCGTCACTTGGCGCCGCCGGCTCCCTCGCGCCGCCAGACCAGCACGACAATGCCAAGCAATGCCGCGAGCCCGAGCAGTCCGCTTGCCAGCGGCGTCGAGGCAACGCCGATCAACTCGCTCGCCCCGGTTCGCTTGACGCCAACGTAGTCGCTGCCGCCATAGCTCGGGGCTTCGTGCATCGAAATGAGCCGCGGCAAAACGATCTGATCGCCCTCGCCCAGTGCAATGCGCCGCACTGTGCCGCCTGTTGCCTCCGCCAGCGGGCGCAGGTGTTCCGCGGTCGAGACGACTTCCTGAAATTCCAGCGGATTGTCCGGGCCGACGTTGACGAGCGCGGTATGTTCGCCGTCTGTCAAGCGATAGAGCCCAAGCTCTTTGGCCTCGACGGTCGCGCGCGATAGTCCAGGTTCCGCCGCGCCCAGCGCGATTGCGGATTTCGCCCCGGACGGAGCTGTGATCGTCACCTCGGGAGTATCGCCTTTCAGGCTCTGGCGCTCGATCGTCAGCGTCTGACCGCGCGCGCTCGCGCGCAGCGCTTCCTCCTCCAGGTCCGGTTCTTTCATCAGCCAGTGCGCCAGGCGGCGCAGAAGGTCGAGATCCGGTCCGCCGCCATCATATCCGCGCGCCCACAACCACATCTGGTCGCTCAGCAGCAGACCAACGCGGCCCTTGTCGACGCGCGAAAGGATCAAAAGCGGACGCTCGCCCACCCCCGAGAGGATGTTGACGCCGGTTGTCATATTCGCGCCGATTTGGCGAAACCAGCGTCCCCAATCCTTGGTTGCGAAATCCCCCGCCGCGAGGCCGCGCGTCACGGGATGCTTCGCGCCATCCGCACTGATTTTGGCGCGGAACGGCTGCGCGACGACCTCGCCATTGGGTTTGCCTGGCGCAATGGCGCCGAGCGGCGAGAAATACATGCCTTCCGGCGTTGCATAATCTGGCCCTTCGGCCATTAGCAGCGCGCCACCGGCTCGGACATAGCGCACGATATTGTCGAGATAGACGCTCGGCAAAATGTTCTGGCTGGAGTAGCGATCGAAGATGATGAGATCGAAATCCTTGATCTTCTTGCCGAACAGATCCGCGACCGGGAAAGCGATAAGCGACAGTTCATTGATCGGCGTGCCGTCGGTCGACTTCTCCGGCGGGCGCAAAATTGTGAAATGCACGAGATCGACGTTCGCGTCAGACTTGAGGAGATTGCGCCACATACGCTCGCCCTGATGCGGCTCGCCCGACACCAGAAGCACGCGCAATTTATCTCGCACGCCGTCAATCGTGACTACCGCCTTGTTGTTGATCTCGGTGAGTTCATTGGGCAACGGAGCGACATCGAGTTCCACGACATTGGGGCCGGCGTGCGGAATAGGAACCTTGATCTGGATCGGGACGCCGATTCTTGCTTTCAAGGTCGCAATTGTCTCTCCGTCGCGGCGCACGCTGAGCGCAACAGGTTCACCCTGATCGGCCGTGTCGAGCACCCGAGCGCTGATCGTTTGATCCTTGCCGACGATACCGAAACGCGGCGCTTCGACAAGCTCGATGCGGCGATCGCGCTCGCTTTCGCGCCCAGTAATCAATGCATGCAGGGGAGCCTTGAAGCCGAGGCCGACGACATCGGCGGGAATGTCGTGGACGACGCCGTCGGTGAGCATAATTGCGGCGCCGAGCCGGTCAGGGGCGACGTCGCTGAGCGCCGATCGCAGCGCGGTAAACAACTGCGTGCCTCGATTGTCGCCGACATCCTTCCCGGCATCGACAAAGCGCGTTTCGATATTGTCGAGCGCGCTGAGGCGTTTTTCCAGTTCGGCGCGGGCAATAGCGGTCTGCGCCGCGCGATTGCCGATGCTTTGGCTGCCCGATTGATCGACGATGACTACGACAACGTCCTTCAACGGCCGGCGATTCTCGCGCACGAGCGATGGGTCGGCCAGCGCCGCGAGCAGCAAGGCAAATGCGAGGCCGCGCAACAGCGCTCCGCGCCGCCCCGCGATAATCGACAAGACCGAGATTGCGAGCGCCGCCAGTCCCAGCGCGATAAGCGCGCCCCAAGGCAGCGATGGCGAAAACGCTATCGACCAGACGTTCAATGCGAAAGCCTTTCGATCAGATCGCGCGCGTGCACCTGATCGGCCTTGTAGTTGCCAGTCAGCGTGTACATCACGAGATTTACCCCGCCACGCAATGCAAGCTCTCGCTGGCGCGCCCCGCCCGGAATCAGCGGGTAGAGCGGTTGTCCGGTTTCGTCCGCGGCCCAGGCCGCGGCTAAGTCATTCGAAGTGATGACAATTGGCGAAACGCTGTCGCCCGCTCGGGCCGGATGAATTGCCGTATCGGACGGATCGGGTGGCGGTAACGCTTCGATCCAGGTTTGGCCGGCCGCCGTGCGACCGACAAAACCGTCGATGAGATAGAAGCTCTTTGTAACCACGTGATCGCGCGGCACAGGCTCAAGTTCAGGAACATCAACTCCGGTCAGAAGTTTTTGTAACCAAGCGCCCTCGCGCGTCGGTGGCCCGCCGGCGCGCGCATTAAGCGCGTCGCGCGTATCGAAAATAACCGTCCCGCCATTCTTCATGTACGCGGCAATACGGGCGACGAACTTCGTTTCCGGCTGTGGCCGACTGGCGACGATCGGCCAGTAAATCAAAGGGTAGAAGCTGAGTTCGTCCTGCGCCGGATTGAGCGCAACAGGATCGCCAGGGGCGGCCGAAGTCCGCTGGTTTAGCACCTGCGAGAGGCTAGCGAGGCCTGCGCGACTGGTTTCGTCGACCTGCGCATCGCCAGTCGTGATGTAGGCCAAATGTGTCGCCAGTGCTGAATCCATGTCTCGGGGAGAGACCGTCGCGTCCGCCGCGAAGGAACGGTGGATCGGAGCGGCCGTCCCCAGCGCCACAGCCAGCAACAGCGCTGCGGCGACTCCCGCTCCGCGGCGCCACAGCAGGGGACCTCCGAGCCACAAACTCGCTAGCGCATCGACAAGAAAACCGATGAGCGCGGCGCCGAGCAGCCAAGGGCGCAGATCAACGGGCGGAGCGATATCCAGCGCGCCGACGCGCACGTTCAACGCTCCGTAATCCGCCGGCGACAGCGTCTGCCCAGGACTGAGCGCATTGATGGCAACAAGACCTTGGTCTTCCCCGTAGAAACCCGGCGGGTGGTCAGCGTCGGCGGTTCCGGCAAAATTGGCAGCGATAGGTTTGGCGGAAACCGGCGGAGCGCCAAGCGCTCCGAATCCGTCGAGCGTGCGCGTCGGTGCAAGAGCGGGCGTGACATTTGCAACGTCGGACGGCGTTGCCTCGGCGCTCGCTGGCGGTTGTCCAGACAGATCGACAATCCGCTTAAGCATATCGACGAACAGGCCTGATAGCGGCAGGTTGGACCACGTCGTATCCGCGGTTACATGAAAGAGCACGATGAGCCCCTTGCCGCGATGATCCGCCGTTACCAATGGCGTGCCGTCAGCCAGGCGCGCCCAAGTCTTGCCTTCAAGACCAGGTTCCGGTTCGGCCAGCACCTGCCGGTTCACCGTCACTTCGGTCGGGGCGGCGAGGCCGAAGAATGGGCTTTGCTTTTCGAATGGCGCGATATGCTTAGGGGTCTCCCAAGACAATGCGCCGCCCAATGTGCGGCCGCCGCGACGCAATGTCGTGGGCGTAAGATCGTCAGCCGAGGCCGCAAGGCGCGAGCCCGCGAAACGCACGAGAACACCGCCGTCTTCGACATATTTCACCAGCGCATCATGCAGAGCGCCTTGCGCCGCGCTCATATCGGCGAGCGCCAGCACTGCAGGCTTGTCCGCGAGCAGCGCAGCGACAGGATCGTCGGTATTGCCACGCGACTGGCGAATGTCCGCGAACGGCGAAATCGCTCGTTGAAGGTAGTAGGTCGGCGACAGCAAGGGTTGCGCGATATCGGCGCTCGCGCCCGATGCGATGGCGACACGGCGCCGTCGCCAGCGCGAGTCCATTAAATTGACCGCGCCGGCCGAGCGTTCGTCAGCAATCGCAAGGCTCGAAATCTCATTGCGCAATTCGATCGGCAAATCGAAAGAGGCGATCGTCGCATTCGATCCGCCAAAATCGAATGGCGCCTCCCCAATCGTCTGGCCCTTTGCATCAAGCGCGCGCAAGCTTCCGGTGCGACGCGCGCTGGCGCTCGCCCGCATAACATGCGCTTGCAAGGATCCAGCGAGATTTTCTGCGCCGGCAAGAGCGACGGGTTCGAGCTTGTCGGTCAGGACGGTGATCGTGCGGTTCTGCGAGAGGCTTTCAAGCCCAGAGGCGAAAGCTTTAGCGCCGCCAAGGTCGAGGCCATCGGCGATCCAAATTACCTGCGTCTTTGGATTGGCCAGGAGAAACCGTTTCACCGGCGCAAGGAACGCTGCGCGGTCGGGCGCATAGGGGACTGGCTTTAGCGCGCGCAATTTCTCATCGTTGCCGGCGGCGTCGGCGGCTGCGATCTCACCGCCGCCTTGCGCCGTGGCCGCAATTGCCGCGAGCCGTCCGGCATGGGAGGCGTCGTTCAACTGTTGTCGTGCGACTGCGACGCGCCGATCCCAGCTCGGCGCCGAGGGCCAGCCATTGTCGATCAACACAAGCAGCGGGCTCACGCCGCCACTGAGTGAGGTTGCCGCGTTCCAGATCGGCCCTGCCATCGCCAATATGATGGCCCCGGCGATCGCGATACGCAGCACTAGCAGCGGCCAGGGTGTTTGCGCCGGCGTCTGATCTTTCGGGTCGATTCCGAGCAACAGGCGCAGAGGCGGAAACAGCTCGGTGCGCGGGCGCGGTGGCGTCACCCGGAGCAGTAAATACAGGCCAGCAAGCAAAATCAGGGCGGCGAGCGCGGCCGGAGCGGTGAAGGCGAGGGGAAGGCCCAGCATCTATTTGCCACGCTGAGCCAGCGACGCCGGGCCCTCGAGTCGCATCCGCAGCGCTAACAAGGCCTGCGCCGCGGGTTGGTCGGTGCGGTGAATTGCCAGGCCCCAGCCTTGAGCTGCGCAGGCGGCGCGAACGGCCTCGCGATGGGCCGCCAGCTTCCCCAGATAGGCGTCGCGCAGACTTTGCGCCCTGGGCGCACGCAGGCGCGCAACGCCGTCGGGCGCCACGAACTCGGTATGGCCGGAAAACGGAAAAGTCTCTTCGATCGGATCGGTGATCATCAACGCTTGCCCCGCCGCGCCTTCCGCGGATAGCGCTGCGATCGTCCGCGCGACTTCGAGCTCTCCGCTAAGAAAATCGCCAATCAGGACTGCGCGCGAGCGCGCCTTCAAAGCCGCGGCGGTTGGCAGTGCAGCGGGCGGTCGCGTCGAGTGAAGCTCGTCAAGTGCGATCGCTTCGGCGAAGCGTTCGATAATGCCGCGCGACGCCAGCGGTCGCGTCAGGCCGAGGAGGCCGACACGCTCACCTCCGCGCACTAGCAAGTCGGCAAGGGCCAATGCGAGAACGGCGGCGCGCTCCAGCTTCGATGTTTGCGCCAGGGACGACGCGAAGGCCATGGACGGCGATCGGTCGAACCAGATCCACACCGTATGCGCCGCTTCCCATTCGCGCTCGCGAACGTAGGCGCGGTCTTCGCGCGCGGAGCGGCGCCAGTCGATGCCGGCGGCCGGCTCGCCCGACTGGAAGGCGCGAAATTGCCAGAATGTTTCACCAGGTCCGGCGCGCCGTCGCCCGTGCACGCCATGCATAACGCTTTGGGCGACTTGTTTGGCCGCAACGACAAGGCTCGGCAGGCGCGCGGCCAGCGTTGCCGCCGCGTGGCGTACTTCAGGTCCATCAAGTCGCGTGGCCGTGGTCGCCATGCGTCAACGCAGGGTCTTGGCGATAAGGCGCGCAATCACGCTGGGCAATGTCTCGCCTTCCGCGCGCGCCGCAAACGTCAGCGCCATGCGATGCTTCAGGACTGGCTCGGCCAGCGCAATGACGTCGTCCCTGGATGGCGAAAGCCGTCCATCGATCAAGGCGCGGGCGCGGGTCGCGAGCATCAGGGCTTGCGCGGCGCGCGGCCCCGGCCCCCAGGAAATATGCTTGGTAATCTCCGCGTCGCCTTCGCCGGGCCGCGCGGCGCGCACGAGATCGAGTATCGCTTCGACCAGGCTCTCGCCTATCGGCGCTCGGCGCACGAGACGCTGCGCCTCCATCAAATCGTCAGCGGTCATCGCCGCGCTGGCGCGCTTTTGGGTCTCGCCGGTTGTTTCCAGCAGAATCCGGCGCTCCGCGTCGCGATCGGGATAGCCGACGTCGATCTGCATGATAAATCGATCGAGCTGCGCCTCCGGCAACGGATAGGCGCCTTCCTGTTCGAGCGGATTTTGCGTCGCCAGCACATGGAACGGCTGCGGAAGATCGTGGCGGACGCCCGCCACCGTCACGTGGTGCTCCTGCATCGCCTGGAGCAAAGCGGATTGCGTGCGCGGGCTGGCGCGATTGATCTCGTCCGCCATCAGCAGTTGCGCGAAGATCGGCCCCTTGATGAAGCGGAAGGCGCGAGCGTGATCGGCGCCTTCTTCCATCACTTCGGAGCCCAAGATGTCTGAAGGCATCAGGTCGGGTGTAAACTGGACGCGCAGCGAGTCGAGGCCGCAAACGATGCCAAGTGTTTCCACAAGTTTTGTCTTGGCGAGGCCCGGCACGCCGATCAACAAGCCGTGACCGCCCGCCAATAGCGTCGCCAGAACCTGCTCGACCACCTGCTCCTGACCGAAAATCACTTCGCCGATGGCGCGCCGCGCGGCGCCGATCCGCGCCATTGTCGCTTCGGCGGCGGCGGCGACGCCAGTTTCGAAATTGGTGATGGCGGCGTCTCGTAATGAGGTCATAAAGGCTCCACGTAGGTGCGCCGGCGTGCGATCTTTTCAAAATCGGGCGGCGCGCTAGGATAAGCGTTGGTGTGGTTTAATCGACCCGACGGTCCAAGCATAGAGGCTTGCCTGTAAACCAGCACGAGATTATGGCGAACCATGGCTGCGATTCATCAAGATGCCAAACCGCCGCCGGAGACGGCGCTTCGCGGTCTCGAGAGCGTCGCCGCGGCCGGAAAACGCGGGCCGGCGCCAGTCCACCTTTGGAACCCGGAATTTTGCGGCGATATCGACATGCGCATCGCCGCGGACGGGACGTGGTTTTACAACGGATCGCCAATCGGCCGCGCCCCGCTCGTGCAGCTTTTCGCTTCGATATTGCGCAAGGACGGTGAAAAATATGTTCTGGTGACGCCGGTGGAAAAAGTCGGCATTCGCGTCGACGATGCGCCCTTTATCGGGGTCGAGATGCGGGTCGATGCCCAGGACGGCCCGCCAAGGATATCTTTCCGAACCAATGTCGAGGATTGTGTCACTGTCGACGCCGATCATCCCCTGCGCTTCGAGCGCGGCCCTTCGAATGGCTTGAAGCCCTATGTGCGGGTGCGAGGCGATCTATGGGCGCTGGTCAAGCGCGCGCTGTTTTATGACCTTGTCGCGCTGGGACAAACCGAACGCTGGCAGGGCGAGGACTGGTTCGGCGTGCGCTCCAGCGGCCAGTTCTCTCCAATGGTCCGGGCTGACGAGATTGCGGGCCTGTGACGCGACAATCGCCGGGCGCCTTTACGATTGACGATCTTCGCGCCCGAGCGCGAAGCCGTCTTTCCCTGACGCTTCCCGAGCATGCGCTGGACCCTATCGCGCAGGCTGCGAGCAGCGACTACGCGCTCAATCCGCCCGGACCGGGGGCGGACGTCGTCGCCAACGCCAGGCTGGCCGCCGTACTTGCGCCGATCGTCGCGCGGCCTGGCGGTCCGACGATGTTGCTGACCCTGCGCGCCGCCAAAATGCGCTCGCACTCGGGGCAGGTGGCTTTTCCCGGCGGCAAGATCGACGTCGGAGAAACGCCGCAAGCCGCCGCATTGCGCGAGGCCCACGAGGAGATCGGCCTCGACGCCGCCAGCATCGAACCGCTCGGCTGGCTTGATTCTTACTTGACCGGCACCGGGTATCGCATCATGCCGCTGGTCGCCGTGCTCGACCCCGGCTTTAGGCTCAAGATCAATCCGCACGAGGTTGAGGACGTTTTCGAGACGCCGCTGAGCTTTCTGATGGACCCCGCCAACCATGAACGCCATCAGCGGGAATGGCAGGGGCGCGTGCGCCAGTTTTACGCTATGTCGCATGCGGACCGCTATATCTGGGGCGCGACGGCGGGTATCCTGCGCAATCTCTACGAGAGGCTTTATCGCTGATGCTGCGCGCCGTGTTCGAATCCGTCGGCTTGTTCCTGCTGCCTTTCCTGATCTTCGCCGGGTACCTCGCGCTGCGCCTGCGCTACCCCCTTGAAATCGAGCATTGGACGCGCGGGCGGGTGGGGACACTGACGCTCATCGGTCTTGTCGCGGTTCTCCTCGGGTTGATCACAGTCGGCATGACCGCCCGGCGCGGCAGGGGCGTCTACATCCCCGCGCATGTGGAAAACGGCGTCCTGATTCCCGGCCATATCGAATGACGGCGCTCACGACGATTCGCGACGGGTTCCTGATCGACCGGAGTTTGCTGCGGCAGGGGCGGTTGGCCCGGGCCCTCGCCGCGCTCAATTTTGACGGCGAAGAGACGCGCCTGGTTGGCGGGGCGGTGCGCGATCTCGCCCTTGGCTTGCCAGTTGGCGATTTCGACCTGGCGACGACCGCCTTGCCGGATGTGGTCATGCGCAGAGCCCGCGCGGCCGGTTTTGGCGTCGCGCCTACCGGCCTCAAGCATGGCACCGTGACGCTGATCGTCGACAGTATGCCGATTGAAACGACGACGCTGCGCGAGGATGTCGAAACCGACGGGCGCCACGCCATCGTGCGCTTTGGCCGCGATTTCATGGCCGATGCGATGCGGCGCGACTTCACCATCAATGCGCTGTCGCTCGGCGTCGACGGCGCCGTGTTCGATTACACCGGCGGCCTGGCCGATCTCGCCGCCCGGCGCGTGCGCTTCATCGGCGATCCCGCGCAGCGCATTCGCGAGGACTATCTGCGCATCCTGCGCTTCTTCCGCTTTTCCGCGCGCTTCGGCGAAGCGGCGCTCGATCCGGAAGGCTTCGCCGCCGCCATCGCCGGGCGCGGGGGGCTGACGCGGCTTTCGCGCGAACGCGTGCGCGCCGAACTGTTGAAATTGCTCGTTGCGCCGCGCGCGGGTGAAATCGTCAGCGCTTGCTGCGAAGCCGGCCTGTTGACGCCGCTGCTGACGCTAGCTCCCGATCCCTCCCGTCTGCGGCGCGCCGTCGCGATTGAGGCCGCGCGCGGCTCTGGCCCCGACGCGATCCTTCGACTGGCGGCGCTGGCCGTTCGCGTCGTCGAGGATGCGGAGCGACTGCGTGAGGCGCTGCGCTTGTCGAACGCCGAGGGGGATCGCCTCGCCGCGGCGGCGCAAGTTCTCGTGGGCCTCCACGGCGTCAACGCGCCGCCGTCGCTCGGCCATCTGAGAACCCTGCTGTTCGAACACGGCAGGACAGCGGCGCAGGACGCGTTGACGCTGGCGCATGCCGAATCCGCCGCGCCCACAGACGATGCCGGCTTTATATCGGGATGGCGATTTCTCGGCGATACGCCGCAGCCGAATTTGCCGTTCACCGGCGCCGACATCATCGCGCGCGGCGTGGCGCAGGGCCTTGGCGTCGGCGCGACGCTGAAAAGACTGCAGGCTTTATGGATTCGCGCTGGCTTTCCCAAGGAGCCGGAGACGTTGGCCAAATTGCTGGACGAGGCGTTGGCGGAAGGGAAGTAGAACCGCCCGGCGGATCGGCGCTTTTGCGTCGCCGAATCAATGATTTCAGTTGTTTGCGATGCCATTTGCCGCCGTACTCATCGAAATGGCCAAGCTTACATCGCCAGACTCAGGGCCGCACGTCGGCGCGGGCGATTTGCGGAAAAGGCACCGCTGAGCGGCTGATGATTGAAGCCTATCAGACATTCTGATTTTCCGCATCATAAAAATGTAACATATTGAAATAGTTGACGTATTATCTGTCGTGACGCTTACGGAAGCTCGATCTCGGCTTGCTTCGTGGCCACAACTCCCTGATTAACAAATATCGGTTGCTGCGCGAGGGCGAACCGGTGCGGTGCGACGTGCGCATAATCGTGGAAAGCCGGGATGAAGGCCAGGGACAGCGCGCCTACAGCGACCACCAGCGCCGCGACCATCGAGGCCAGCAACATCCGCTTCGCCGCGAATCGAATTTCATTCCGCGTCAGGCCGATCTCTTCGTCGGCAAAGTATTGATCGTTGTCCATTATGGCCTCTCCCGCTGGCTTCATCACCGTGCTTACGGTCTGAAACTGAGTGACCTGATATGCGAGCAAAGGACATTTCGCGCCAGCCTCGGAAACTACGCAGTGCCGGGAGGCTTGAATTCAGCGACAGAACGCTCAATTCAGCGCCGAAGCCACGCCGCAACGGAGTAAAATTGAATGCGCTGGCGCCGTAACTCCGCTGGGAAGCGCCCCTTTACTCGATAGCCTCCCGAAAGGTCCGGCGATCCGTTGCAATCGCCGATTATTTTTGGCGATTCGGAATATGTCGGCATGGCGCTCCAAAACGAATAGAATCCTCTGCCAAGTGTTTACCGCACGACTTGTTCGGCGGAGACGGCTTCGCCGCGAAACTGGTCTATCTTGCCCAGGAGCAATGTCATGAGAAAAGTTTCGATCCTGCGCCCGCTGGTTTTAGCCGGAGCCCTTGCTATGGCGTTTGCCGCGAGCGCGGCGACAACCCTGACCGCTGAGAATGGAATGACAGTTTACGTGTTCGACAAGGACGTAGGCGGTACGCCGACTTGTTACGACGCCTGCGCCGCTACCTGGCCGGCGTATGTTGCCAAGAGCGACGCAAAGAAGGGCGAGGGATGGGCCACCTTCCAGCGGAAAGACGGGGCGATGCAGTGGACCTACGACGGCAAGCCGCTCTACTTCTATACGCCCGACAAAAAAAAGGGCGACAAGTCAGGCGACGGAATCGGCGGTGCCTGGCATATCGTCAGCGAGTAGCGGAATCAGCCGCGCCCCGGCGCTGATTCTGGCCTGCGGCCGTTGCTTCGTGGGGCCTTTGGAATGCGCCCCCGAATGCCGCGAGTCGCCCCCGGAAACGTGCCCCTTGCCAATCCTCTGGCGGTGTCCTTGATTTCGATGGTGGGCGCACAAGGGCTCGAACCTTGGACCCGCTGATTAAGAGTCAGACATAATACCATCACGTTGCTGAACTAAGTGGCACGTTCTCTCTTCCTAAACTGCTATGAATTATCCGGTTTTTGAGAATTGTGTGCTATCGTTATAAACAAGCGGTAACGAGCGCAGACGCGCCTTTTTCGTTACCCGTATCGGTTTCGGGTAACGCTCGTGGCGAAGGCGCTGACGCAAATAGCAATTGACAACTTGAAATCGGGAGCAGCACGCCGCGAGGTGCCGGACGGCAAGATCGGCGGCCTGTATCTGATCGTCCAGAAATCGGGAGCCATGAGTTGGGCTGTGCGGTATCGGGCAGACGGAAAGCCCCGTAAGTTTACGATTGGCGCTTGCCCCAAAATTGAACTTTCCGCAGCGCGTAGGCTGGCACAGAGGGCGCTCTCCGATGTCGCCGAAGGGATGGACCCCGCCGCCATTAAGCAGGCCAAGCTTCGCGCAGCGGCCTTCGAGCAGAAGGAAGGACATAACCGCATCGAGAAGGTCGTCGAGACGTTTATCGAGCGACATGCGAAGATCAAAACACGCGAAAGCACATGGCGCGAAACCGAGCGCATTCTGCGCAAAGAGGTATTAGGAGCATGGGCTGGGCGTCGGCTCGGCGGCATTACGCGGGCGAATGTGCATGATCTGCTGGATGCAATCCTCGACCGTCCCGCGCCAATCTTAGCCAACCGAACGCTTGCTGTGCTTCGGCGAATGTGTGCATGGGCGGTCGAGCGCGGTATCATCGCTTCGTCGCCATGTGATAAGGTTAAAGCGCCCGCCGTCGAGAAGAGCCGCGACCGTGTGTTGAGCGAAGATGAAATTCGCCACGCATGGTGCGCGTTCGAAAGGGTCGGATGGCCTTTTGGCGCACTAGCAAAATTGCTCGTTTTGACCGCCGCACGCCGTGACGAAGTCGCATCAATGCGATGGTCAGAAATCAACTTCGCCGACAGAACTTGGACTATTGCAAAAGAGCGCACGAAGAACGGAGTGGCGCACGAAGTTCCGCTAAGCGATGCGGCGGTCCGCGTTTTGGAGAGCCTTCCGCGCATTGGCAACCCTCTGGGCGGCCTCGTATTTACTACAAATTCCCGCGCAGCCGTTTCCGGCTTCTCTCGCGCTAAGGCGACAATTGATGCGGCGATAGTCGAGGCCCGGCGGAAGGACGCCGAAGCGTGCGGCGGCGATCTTCACATCGTAACGGCTGCAAGC
>JAYUFK010000123.1:0-5747 GCA_043739325.1 Methylocapsa sp.
GGGATTCCCTCGGGAGAGTTGAACCGAATCCTTGAGAAGGCTCGTATCTCTGCTTCCGGCCTTGTCTCGCAGGCCGAATTCGACGAAAGTTGGAAGCATCTGATTGAATTCAACGATGACATTAGGATAATATTTGGAGCATTCAGAAACCTGGGTGATCATGGAGGCGTGCCGATCGGTTCTGCTTTGATCATTGACACGTTGGCGTATGCGTCCATGCATAGCGTAGTCGTGAAAGCGTATGCCGAGGCGGATCGTACCGGCTCATTTTGGAATGTATTGGACCGCTCCCTGTCCACTCGTTTGATTGCAGCCCTAGAAACCGACGCAACTCGGTTGCGTCTGAAAGACGGATATCTAAGCGCCTTTCGCGAGAAACTCCCTCAATGCCCAGCATCGCTGTCTAGATTGACGTCATTCATTCATGCTGTCGACTGACCCAGAATACAATCGGCGGCTTTGGGAGGCCGCTCTTCGGTCCGCCGCAGGGCCTGTGTCTGCCTACATTTCTCCAGCTACTTTTGGCCTGTCTGTATTTCATTTATCTGCGGAAGACAGTCAGGGCGATGCGTTTCTCAGTGAAATTCACGCGCGGATTGATTTTGGTCGCGCCCTGGAAATCACGGAAGCGCTGGATCAAGCAACGCGAGAGCTTACAAGCGGGTATTCTCACTCTTTGGCGTATTGCAAGGGGCGCATTGACGGGAAGATTCATGTGCCCAGATTGATTTTAGAGCGATCAAATGGGGGCCGGCGAGGAGTCCCAGTTTTGCGTGCTGCGCGGCATTTACAGACTCCTGAAAATCTTATGGCCTCGGAGCTGCTGCTTTCCGCAATTCGCGTTGCCCGCTTTTGGGCGAGCCGCGAAGGCGCGGAAGGCGCACTCGCGGCAAAAATGCTTACTCGATTGCAGGCTTTGGAATCCAAGCATCCTTGGACGGAATTTAAAACGGTTCCGAGGGAACACCTCAGTTCGCTCGCGAGCAGCGTCAAGGGCAGGGTTCGAGCTGGATGGTGCCTCCCCTCCTCCGCGATGGCAAGACTAGCCGAACTGGCAGCTCCTAACGACATCTCGGATTCGCTTCGATCGGCTGCGGGTCCACTCAGCTACCTTGGGGTGCAAGATGGCCGGTTTGGCGACAAGTTATTTGAGCTCCTGTGTCTTGGCTGGATAGTAAGCACCTTAACTTCTCTGTTCCGAACTCGGTCGATTCGACCGGCGGGAATCCGAAACTCGTCGATAGCGATATGGCAGGGTGAATCTCGCAATTCGGAGTTGATGCTGTATTTTCAAGCCGGTTTTGTAAGCAAAGATGCGGTGTGGAAGTGGGTCACATCAAACAAGGCTTTACGCGCGATACCTGATTTTGTTTTAGTCGTCCGAACGGGCACGCACATGACATTGATTGTCATCGATGCGAAAAATCGATCGGCATCATCGGATAGTGAGGTCGTCTATAAAATGCTCGGCTACAAGGAGAATCTTCGTTTCGACCCGTACTTAGGTGTGGCGCTCTTTCCGGAGTTTGAATCGGAGGCAGTTCTAAGTGCTGTGGCTTTTGGAGCGCATAAGGTTGTCTTAGCCCGCATCCCTCTAGAGTTGCGCGTGAATAGCCGAGCATTTATTCGCCTAGCCGCACAGATAGGGCGAAACTTGGTAGGATCAAAACGACGGTTGCTCTCGAATACTTGGGACGTGACTCCTTCCGATGCCGATCAAGCGGTGTTGCCAAGCCAATCGCAAAGCGAGTAATCACGGACCACAGCTACTAGCTGCTTGCGAGACGCTGCGCTATTGGCCGGCTTCAGCGCGAACTTGAGCACGCAGTTCTAATTATACATACTGTATGTGCATAATAAATGGAAAAGTTCCACAAAATATGTGAGCAATGGGTGAGCCCCCTACCGCGTGTGAATTTGATTCCCCCTTCCGGGGATATAGGCCAGGAAAAGAATTCTTCTCGATGAGGCAAAGTACGCGCCCGACGAGGGCGACGTGATCGGGGGGCCGCAAGGCAATTAAAGGGGCGGCCATGAAATCGAAAGTCAGATGGAAACGGCAAAGGCGAAGGCTCGGACGGTTCCCGCGCGCCGTTCGAGGGATCAAGCGCATCGCGCTTCGATGGGTAGTAAGATGGGTAGCTTCTACGTAGTAGCAAATAACTGTTGTTTATCAATTATGTATGGCGGAAGGGGTGAGATTCGAACTCACGGTGGGTTTTATCCCGCGGCGGTTTTCAAGACCGCTGCCTTAAACCACTCGGCCACCCTTCCCCGATCGAATGTGCGGCATTCACATCGAGCTCGGCAGACCCTTAGCGCATTCGCCGGTGCTCCAGCAATCGTTTTGCGTGGGCCTAGACGAGCCGGCTCTGTGTCTTGGCCGCATCGACAAAGCTGGAGAATAGCGGGTGCGGCTCGAACGGCCGCGACTTCAACTCTGGGTGATACTGGACCCCGATGAACCATGGATGCCCCTCAAGCTCGATCGTTTCGGGCAGCAACCCGTCCGGCGACATGCCGGCGAACGTCATGCCCTTGGCTTCTAGGCGCGCGCGGTACGCGGTGTTCACTTCATAGCGATGGCGGTGGCGTTCGGAGATTTCGGTCGCCCCGTAGATTTTCGCGATCTTCGAGCCGGGCTTGAGTTCGGCGCGATAGGCGCCCAGACGCATCGTGCCGCCCAGATCGCCTTCGGCGCGGCGCTGCTCCAGCTCGTTGCCGCGCAGCCATTCTGTCATCAGGCCGACAACCGGTTCCTTGGTCGGACCGAACTCGCTCGAACCAGCATCCGGCAAGCCGACCAGCGAGCGCGTCGCCTCGATCACCGCCATCTGCATGCCAAAGCAGATGCCCAGATAGGGCACATTGCGCTCGCGGGCGAAGCGCGCCGCCAATATCTTGCCCTCGGCGCCGCGCTGGCCGAATCCGCCTGGCACGAGAATGCCGTGCACATGATCGAGATGCGTTGCGGGGTCGGCCCCTTCGAAAATCTCGCTTTCGATCCAGTCGAGATTGACCTTCACCCTGTTGGCGATGCCGCCATGCGTCAGCGCCTCGATCAGCGATTTATAGGCGTCCTTCAGCCCCGTATATTTACCAACGATGGCGATGGTCACTTCGCCTTCGGGATTGTGGTAGGCGCGGGTGACGCTCTCCCAGCGCCGCATGTCGGGTTTTGGCGCCGGCTCGATGCCGAATGCCGCGAGAACTTCGCGATCCAGTCCGGCGTCGTGATAGGCGCGGGGAACGTCATAGATCGAGCCGACATCGCGCGCTTCGATCACTGCGCTTTCGCGCACGTTGCAGAACAGCCCGAGCTTGCGGCGCTCCTCGCGCGGGATTTCGCGATCGCAACGGCACAGAAGAATGTCCGGCTGAATGCCGATCGAGCGCAGCTCCTTGACCGAGTGCTGCGTTGGCTTGGTCTTCAATTCGCCCGCGCTGGGGATGTAGGGCAGCAGCGTCAGGTGGACGTAAACGCAATGGCCCTTCGGCAGATCGTTGCCGAGCTGGCGGATGGCCTCGAAGAACGGCAGGCCCTCGATATCGCCGACTGTGCCGCCGATCTCGACCAGAACGAAATCAACGCCCTGGTTGCCTTCCAGCACAAACTCCTTGATGGCGTTGGTGACGTGCGGGATGACCTGCACGGTGGCGCCGAGGAAATCGCCGCGCCGCTCCTTGGCGATGATGTCCTGATAGATGCGGCCCGTGGTGACATTGTCGCGCTTGTTGGCGGAGCGGCCGGTGAAGCGCTCATAATGGCCAAGATCGAGATCGGTCTCGGCGCCGTCGTCGGTGACGAACACCTCGCCGTGCTGAGTCGGGCTCATCGTGCCCGGATCGACGTTCAGATACGGGTCAAGCTTGCGCAGCCGGACCGTATAGCCGCGCGCCTGCAGCAGCGCGCCGAGCGCCGCGGAAGCCAAACCCTTGCCAAGCGAGGAAACCACGCCGCCGGTGATAAAAACATAGCGAGCCATGGGAGGCGAGGGTTAACGGGTTGCGGATGATTCTGCGAGAGGAGATTTTGCGCGGGTGGGAAAGGCTGGGGACAAGCAGCGAAAGTGGGGCCTCGCGGCGCCCTCTGACAATCGGGACATCGCGAGCAGCGGGGCCGAGAGCAAATGCGCCAAGTCGCTTATCAACGCTTTCTTGGCCCTTCGCGTGGATGATGGAACCTGAAGACAAAATCCGCACTTTGGTCGGCGTTTTAACGATATCAACTGCTTAACTGGAAAATCACGCACACATGTCATTCGCTGGCGCCCGCTCAAACCACTAACCCGCTGAATTATATAGTATTTCCCTGTTATGATCCGGTGGGATTCGGGCAAATTCCCTATGCTTCGACCGACGAAACATTAAATCCTCAGATAAATCGCCCCTTCTTCAATGGCTTACACGCGGACGCTGATTAAGCTCATTTTTCAACCTTCGGCGGAGTGTGCAGGCCGTCGAAACCACTCCCTCCCGCCAAACTGAACCGCACGCTATTTGCGTCGCGAAGGGCACAGCTAACATACATAACCTTTCCATCGAAAAGAACATACCATGAACTGTTCCGGCTGGGAAGCGATTTTCCGATAGCCCGCGGCTTCGAGCGCAGGACAATCGACTGCGCATCCCGCCCGCGCCGTAGACCTGCCCGCTTACGGCGCCCGCGCCACCACCCTTCGATACAAATGCCATGTCGCGTGGCCCAGCACCGGCACGATGACCGCCAGTCCGACAAACAACGTGGCGAAGCCCACTGCCAAAGCGATTGCGACAATCAGGCCCCAGACCGCCATGACGAAGGGATTGGCGGCTACAGCGCGCAGCGATGTTTCGATCGCGACGACAACGCCGACATCGCGATCGAGCAGCAGCGGAAACGAAACAACGGTAAGACTGAGCACCAGCGCCGCGAAGAGCAAGCCAATGGCATTGCCGACGACAATCAGCGCCCAACCTTGACTGGTCGTGAACACCGCCGACAGGAAATCGGCGTAGCTCGCGTGATCGGCGGGGCCCATCAGCCACTTGTCGAGCGTGCGCGCGGTTCCGAGCCAGGCGCCAAACAGCACCGCCAACAAGAGAGCGAGCGTCAAAATGGCCGGCAGCGACGGCGACCGCAGCACATCGAACGCGTGCCCCAGAGACGAGTCGCTGCCCGCCTCGCGCCGCCGGCTGACTTCATACAGCCCCACGGCGGCGACAGGCCCGAGCAACGCGAAGCCCGACATCAGCGGGTAGATCAGCGCGAAAATATTGGCGCCCGACGCCCACAGCGCGAGGAGGAAACCGATCACGGGATACAGCAGCCCGAGAAAGATAAGGTGCGAGGGCCGCGCCATGAAATCCGCATAACCGTCGAGCAAGGCCGCTCGAAGGTCGGATACGCCGATCTTCCGGACGGCCGGGCGCGCGGCCGTCGCGTCGACGCCGGCATAGACGTGGAACTGCGCCATAAACGATCCCTCCGCTTGCACGCCGGCGCAGCCTGCGAGGATGAACCCAACGCTGACAGGCGCCGGCGAATTTTGGGATGCTGGCACGTCAGTTTGTCGAATTTAGGCCTGGGGATCAAAATATGGCGTTGGCGCCCATCTGCTACTACTGGGGTCGACCCAGAGCCCAGATCGCGATGTGGTGCAGAAATCAAGCAGACCGTGCGAAAACGCTTTGGAAAAGTTCGGGTTTGCGGATTCCGTTTGCGCTGTTGTCTTGCTAGAATCTGGCATGGCGCACATTCCCGGCTT
>JAYUFK010000124.1:0-2045 GCA_043739325.1 Methylocapsa sp.
CGGCGCCATAGCTTTCGCTGCGCGCGAGCTTCTTCTCGCTATCGCCGGGGACGAACAGGAGCGAGCGCAGGCTCATGTCGGCGCCCGCTTGCGCTGCAAACCCGTGCGACGGCAATGGGCCACGAGTTCGCCGCGCTGATTGTAGGCGCGATGAAGGAAGGTGACGATGCCGGCGTCCGGCCGCGACCGGCTGTCGCGTTTTTCGACGACTTCGGTTTCGACGCGCAGCGTGTCGCCATGAAAGACCGGCTTGGGAAAGCGCACCTCGTCCCAGCCCAGATTCGCGATCGCGGTGCCCAGAGTCGTATCGCCGACCGAAATGCCGACCATCAGTCCCAAGGTGAAGGCGCTGTTGACGATCCTTTGCCCGAACTCGGTTTGCGTCCGGCAATATTCCTCGTCGAGATGCAGATAGGCCGGGTTGTGGGTGACGGCCGAGAACCAGACGTTGTCCGCCTCGGTGACGGTGCGGCGAATCTCGTGCCTGAACACATGCCCGATCACGAGATCGTCAAACAACAGTCCGCCCATGTCCGTCCCAACCCTTTTCCGCTCAAATAAGGTTGCTCTTTGCTTTGGTCTGATAATTGACTTGATCGACCGTGTCGAGTCCTTTATGACGAGGGGAACGAGGAAAGGCGGGCTCTCAGGTGCAAACGGCGACCCAAAGAGAGATCCCGCGGACCCCGATCGCTGAAACCTCGGCGGCGCTCGAAGGCGCCGCATCCGAGGATGAACTGATAAATTGGGTCGAGGCGGTCACGGGCGCCAAAGTGACGCGCCGAAAGCTGATTTCCGGAGGCAATCGCTGCCAGTCCTGGTCGCTCGATCTCGAGCGCGCGGGAGCGCTCACTGAAACCAAGGTCTATTTGCGCTATCAGCCGCCGCGGCCTGCTTCGGCGGAGCCCTACACGGTGCTGCGCGAGGCGGACGTCTATCGCGCGCTGAAGGGCAGCGCGGTTCCCGCCGCGCGCCTGATTGCGGCGAACGCCGATTTGCCCGCGATTCTGACCGAGCATGTGCCGGGCCGCGCCGACTATCGGCGAATTTCGACGCTGGGCGAGCGCGAGACCATCGCCAGACAGTTCGTGGAAGCGCTGGCGCAACTGCACAAGCTGCCATTGCAGGAACGCGGGCTGCCGGGTCTTTCTCCCGGCGCGAGCATCGCCGATTGCGTGCGCCAGGAGTTGCACATCTGGCGCGCGATGTACGAGGAAACGCGCGCAGGCGAACCGCTGATAGATCTGGCGCTCGACTGGCTCGAAAAGAACGTGCCCGACGTCGCAGGGCTGCCCGCGTTCGTGCACGGCGACGCGGGGCCGGGCAATTTCCTGTTCGAGAATGGCCGGATGACCGGCTTGATCGACTGGGAACTCGCCCATGCCGGCGATCCGATGGAGGATCTCGCCTGGTTCTCGATGCGCGTCGTGATGGAGCCGGTTCCCGACTTTGCCGAGCGGCTGCGCGAATATGGCCGCCTGATGGGCGCTGCGCCGGACCGCGCGCGCATTCTCTACCACCGTGTGTTCGTGTCGGCGCGGGTCGTCATCATCCGCCACCGCAACGTGACCGGCCAGCCCGGCAATTCCCTGGTTTCGCGCGCGCTCAACCGGCGCCTGCTGGTCGATGCGCTCGCCGCCGCCAACGGCGTCGAACTGCCGGCGCCGGAGACGATTCAAGCGGCGCCGACGCCGCGCACCGAACTCTACGATGGCGTCCTGACCGACCTGCGCGATGAGATCGCCGCGGCGAGCGGGGAGCCGCGGGTGGTCTCGGCGGCGAAGCTCTCCGCCAAGGTGCTCAAGTACCTCCGCGACTTCGATCGTTACGGCGCCGTCGTCGAGGCGCGCGAACTCGCCGCGCTGGAGGCTTTGCTGGGGCGCCGTCCCGACAGCGTCGCGGCCGGCCGTTTTGCTGTCGTCGAGGCGATGCACGCGGGTCGATTGTCGTTCGCTCAGGCGCTCGCGTTCTTCGCCGGCAGCGTCGAGCGCGAAGCCTTGTTCGCGGCGTCCGCCTCGGGCGGTCTGGCGCACCGAACCTTTCCC
>JAYUFK010000125.1:0-2023 GCA_043739325.1 Methylocapsa sp.
AAAGCAGCTTCGATCGGAGAATCACGATGCCCGTAATCGCCTTCGCGAACCCCAAGGGTGGGGCGGGGAAATCTACCTCAGCTTTGCTGCTGGCAACGACGCTTTCCGCCCAGGGCGCTAGTGTCGTGGTCATAGACGCCGACCCCCGCAGCACGATCGACCATTGGCGGCGGGGCGCGTCCAAGTCGAAGGTGACCGTTAGAGCAGACGCCCGCGAAGACACTATGGTCCCGCTCATCAAAGAGGCCGCCGCGCAGTTTCAATTCGTTATTATCGATCTTGAAGGAACGGCCAATTTGCGAGTTTCGCGCGCGATCAGCCGCGCTGACCTGGTTATTATGCCCATCCAGGAAGGCCCACTGGAAACGCGCGGCGCTGCGGAAACAGTCAAATACGTCAAGGATATCGAACAGGATTACGATCGCCCGATACCCTATGTCTTTCTCATGACTCGAACGAGCGCCGCCGTGCCGACTCGCATGAAGAAGAAACTTTACGAGACGCTCGCGGAGCGGGGGATTTCCATTCTCAAAACCGAATTAGTTGGCCGGCAAGCCTACCGCGAAATATTGGCGGAACGGCTGGCCTTGGACGAGCTTGATGCGAAGGAAGTCAGCGGGATTGAGAACGCTATCAAAAATGCCGAAAATTTCACTGTTGAAGTGGTCGAGCTATTGCGAACCCTTGCAAGCACGAAGGGGAGGGCGGCATGATGAGCAAAGACCCATTTGGACTTAGCGTGATCGCTGAAAGTCCCGCACCAGCGTCAAAAACCAACCCGTTGGCCGATCTTTCCGACTTCAAGCCGACTACGACAATTGCCGACCTGTCGGAGCCCGAACGGCGGCGCATTGATCAAGCCGCCGGCCGCAGCGGCTTTTCATCGCGAGAACCTGTCGAAATCAGGCGACGGTCGAGGATGCCAGTCGTAACCCAGGCGCTTCATACGCGGCTTCGTGTGCAAGATTACAATCGTCTCGTCGCGTTTTGTGAAAAGCATGACGTCGCCTATGCCGAAGGCGTTCAAAAGCTTCTGGATCACGCGAAAGTCGATGAGATCGGAAATAGCAATTTGGATCGGTAGCCTGCCACGTCTCAGTCGAGATCGCGTTGGAATTTGCGGACGCGATGAAGCGTCGCTGAAAAACTTGCCAAAATCGAGCGAATCACTGATTATGACTAGTCATCGAGGTGATTTGCACTGATGCAGCCGAGTAAATCGACAGCTCCATTCAAGGCGGCTTCTCGGAAAAAGAAGCAGGCGGCCGGTTTCTACGAGACGACGGTATTCGTCCACGAATCCGCGCGCGACGCGATGGATAAATCGATTTCCGAAGGCCAGTTCAAGACACGTCGCGAGGCGATGGAGCACGCTATCCATAGCGCCTTCAACGCCAAGGGAAGCGCAATTCGCCGCGCTGACCCCTGAAAAGCGAAAAGGCCCCAGCTTTGGCGAGCTGAAGGCCTTTTGTAACGGTTGCGGGAACCGCCTCTGGAAGAGGCTTCAAATCTCCCACAACCGCTGAGTTCTGTCAACGCGAACCGCAAGGTTTCGCGAACGGGGTCTCTATGTTTCTCGCGCAAGCGATGGGCATGGACCCCGAACGGGATGCTTGCCCTGACGGAACAGGCTTTGAGGGAGGTTGTCGCGGCCCAACCCAAGAGGGATGAGGCCGATGTTCGCCGTGGAAATCTTGAAGACGATCGCAGAATTGCGATCATTGGCGCGGCTCGACGCCATCGCCAAGGACGTTTGGACCGCCTGGGGCGCTGGAGCGGTCGCCGACGACCAAGCGCAAACCCTTTGCGAAGCCGTCAGAGCGCGCAAGGAGGCCATCCGGGGCGACGACAGGGTTTTGGCCCGCGCGCCGCACGTGGCGGCTTCTGGAGCGGCTCAGGCCGGGAAGGAAAGGGCAGGGGAGGGGACACATCCCCGCAACAGCATTTTCCCGCCCAAGCGTCGGCCCAAATCGCCCGATCGGCAACGGTCGATCGCTCGTCGGCGCCGGCTGGCGGCGTCCGG
>JAYUFK010000126.1:0-5667 GCA_043739325.1 Methylocapsa sp.
CTTCGCTCGCCTGGCTGCTAACCGCTCTCGCATTCCTCATTATGCGAAGACTCGCCAGGAAATGCCAAACATGATTGAATTTCGAGTCAGGCACTAAGAAGAAGCGTTCAAAATCCCACATCGTCTGTTGTAGAACGCGCAGATTGTTTCGACCGGACTGGTGATAAACAGCTGAAATATCGGCGGCCTTGGATTCTAAGAAGTCCCTTGCGCCACGGTTCTGGATCGATTTAGTGAAAGAGCGAAGCGCCTCTTCAAAGGCAGACTGTATTTTGAATGTCTTTCCAATCAGTTTTTCGCGGATAATATCGTATTCCGAATTGCCTTTGATCTCACTCTCGTTAGCAATGATGATGACCTTGTGGTTTCCGTGCTCAACGAACTCGTTGATATATCCAAGAACCCGATTGATCGGGACATCACATCTCTCTAGGTCGTCGAAGACTACAATTTCAGCGTTCGCTTTTTTCAGGACGTCTTTAGCACTCAGGTCGATTTCGATCTTGCAATATTTTCCTGCGGCCTTTGCGATATGCCCCACCACTTTAGCTACCTTGTTGTCTAAAAGCGGATACATAGCTCGGAACAGCGCGTCATCAATTTCATCCAGTGAGGCTAATCCGTATAGACTGACGTATAGGTTCTTCTTCCCCTTGGCGGTTATGGGCTTGAGAAATTCTTTTAGAAGGTATGTTTTACCAATTCCCCACAGTCCATCCAGTAGCACCGCAAAGTGTGGTGCCTGTGGGAATGAGATATAGTGGGACAAATAGTCTTTTACGTGTTTATTGCGATCCGTCACGTGAACACCGATTCGAGTCGAAGCATTCACTCTGTGTAGCATGATCTTCGCATCAAGGTCGTCGGCCGCAGCGCGCGAAAAATTGGCGACAGGGGCCGCATTCGTGAGGGCAACCGAATCGAGCCCGTTTCCAGCTGAACAAAGTCCGAATTATCGTTGACAGCACTTGCGTCACCTACAACCTTCCAAGCTGAATACGAGGGCTCGGTTCCCTTCACCCGGTCCAATCCGCTCGAAAACTTATGCGTCGCTGATAGATGCCGTTGACGCCGAAATTCATGCAATTGTTAGGTCAAAGCGCGAGCGCGTGGTAGGCTGTTCAATGTCGGAGCGGTGTGGAAAATTGCGCCATTTCGGCAGGTTCAAAAGCCGCCGCCTGATACTTGGATATCCGCCGGGGATTCCCGCAGTTTGAGGGCGCGGCGGGAAATGGCATTGTAGGCCACTGAAAACATTGAATCGGCGACGCAAAAGCGCCGCCTCGACCATAGGCTGCGCCAATCGATTTCCCGCTAATCCCCCCGCGCCAGCGGCAACCCGCTCGGGCCGATCTGGCGCTTTGAGGCCAGCGTCTGGAACACGCCGATCGTGCAGCGCTCGAACGAGCGGGCGAACAAGGAAAAATACAGGATCCACAGCCGCGTCCGGGCCCAGCCGATTTCCGCGGCGGCTTTCTCGCGGTGCTCATGGAGGCGGGCGGTCCAGTGTTCCAGCGTCAGTTGGAAATGCTCGCGCATCGCTTCGACGTCGTGCACCTCAAAACCGTGGCGCTCCAGGTTGGTCGCGGTGAGGCCGATATAATCCAGTTCGCCGCCGGGGAAGATGTAGCGGGTGATGACTTTCTGATAGCGCGTCTGCTTGCGGAAATTGGCCAGCACCGGCGTCGCCCAGCGCGTGCTCGCCTGATGCAGGTAGAGGCCGCGCGGGCGCAGCAGCAGCTTGATGTGCTCGAAATGGCGGTCGTGGTTGTCGAGGCCGACATGCTCGAACATTTCGATCTGCGCGATTCTGTCATAGGCCTCGGGCGTGTCGACCGAGCGGTAGTCGCGCAGTTCGAGCTTGATCTTATCGCTTAAGACAAGCCGGGCGATCTTGGCGGCGGCGAAATCGAACTGCTTCTGCGATAGCGTGACGCCGTGGCAGATCGCGCCATAATTCTGCGCCGCATGGCAGATCAGCCCGCCCCAGCCGCAGCCGATATCGAGCAGGCGATCGCCGGGCTTGAGCTGCAATTTCTTGCAGATGCGATCGAGCTTGGCGATCTGGGCGGCTTCGAGCGTCGTCTCGCGCGTGGCGAAATAGGCGCAGGAATAGACCATCTCGGGGTCGAGGAAGAGCCCGTAAAAATCGTTGGAGACGTCGTAGTGGAACTGGATCAACTCCTTGTCGTCGCGCCCGCGGGCGAAATGCGGATCGACGGTCTTGTCGTAGGCGCCGACTTGCGGGCGCGGCTTGGCGCCGAACAGGAACGGCAGCGCGCATCGCAACGCCAGCTTGCGGTCGAACTTTTGCGGCAGTTCGAGCGAGCGGAAATGATCGTAGCGGCGCGAGGCGTCGAGCGGCGTCGCGCCGACAACATCGAGTTCGTCTTCGGCATAGAGCTCAAAGATGGTCAGCAGCTTTGGCCGCAGCAGCAGCCGGCGGATCGCGCCGGGCGAGCGCACCGCGATCCGCACGTCGTCGCGCGCGCCGGGTCCCAGCGGCAACACTTCGCCGTTCCACAATTCAACGCTGAGGTCGGCCTGTAGATGGCCGGCGATTTCCGCGACCAGGCGGCGGGCCGCCGCAAGGCGCCGTTGTTCCAGATTAAACATGCGCCCCCGGCAAACATTGCCCGGATGGGTTTTTAAGGAATGATCGGCTCGCGGGCAATGGTTCGCATATGCGCCGACGATTGCGGGCGTTCGATGCGGCGCTTGCGTCGGAGCGCGGGTTGCGGCAAAAGGGGCGCGCTAGGAGTGTAGCTCAATTGGCTAGAGCACCGGTCTCCAAAACCGGGGGTTGCGAGTTCGAGTCTCGCCTCTCCTGCCAGCGTCCCGCCGCCGACCGTCGGCGCAATTGTCGCCGTCGGACTTGGTCTTTCGCCTGCGCTTTAACGGCTCATCAAGCATCTCGTGCGACGGTCGCTTGACCAGCGGAAGCCGCGCCTGGCAAAGGCGCGCACGGTGGGGTGCGACATAAGGCGGGTTAATGATCACTCTGGGCGAGGCCGCGCGGCTCGCGAATACGTCGAAAACCACGCTCACGCGGGCAATTCGTGCGGGACGCTTGTCCGCGACCCTTTGCGAGGACGGAAGCTATCTGCTTGACGCTCGCGAGTTCGCCCGCGTCTACAAAGTAAAACTCGACAAGCCCGCGCCAAATCGGGCGCTCAAACAGATGTTCGGGGTTGGCGATTCGGTTGCGCCGCCTCCAGCGAGCCCGGCGATGCGGCAAACGCCTGTCGAGGTCGAGGCGCCACCGCTCAGTCCGACGATCAGCGCGGCGGCGCCAAAGTCGATCGAGCCGCACGACGCGCCCTCGATCGTTGAGGTGATCAGCGCGGCGCCGGCAATCGAGCGCGAAGATCTCACCGCCCTCGGCGAAACAATGAGCCGGGCGGAGCCACAACCATTGGCGCAAGATGAAGCCCCCTTGGCCAACCAGGCGGCAAGCGAGTGGACGCCTCAGGCAATCGAGGCCGCCGTCGCCATCTTGGCCGGCGATGTTGCTGGCGAGACAGCGCCGCCAGCGATCGAACACGTTGATGTCCCTGCGATCGACGCCGCAATCGGCGCGGCGGATCAGGATTCGTTCGAGCAAAACGTTGCGCTTGCGGCCAGCACGGATCTCGACGTGCCCGCGGCGCAAGCGGTCATGCGAGAGAATTTCGTCGAGCCCAGCGCAGCGCTGGCCGAGGAAGCGCCGCAAGCGATCGGGCATGATGTCCCGCCGACCGATGACCAAACCGGCGAGGCGAAGGCGCAACCGGTAGAGCTGGAAGCCGCCGGCGCGAGCACCATATCGATCAGCGAAGCGACGCGGCGCGTAATTGAGCACGACCGCACCTCCAAGGCGAGCGGTCCGACAGGCGAGACGGCGGCGCAAACAATCGATTCGGACGATATGCCGATAATCGGCAAGAAAATCGGCGACTTGACGTCCCAAACAACGGAGCAGGGCGAGACCACCGAGGTCGGCGTCCCGGTCAGTCCGATCGCGTCAAAAACTATGGAGCGTGACGATCCTCTTTTATCTCCCGGCCAATTTGAAACGACTGTCGACGGCGAGGCGAAAGGCGTGGAGCCGTTTGCCGCGCTCGATGTTCAGATCGGCGAACTCAGGGAATTGCTGGCGGAGGTGAGGGCGAACCGCGACGAGCTGCGGCGCGACCGCGACCATTGGCGTGAGCAGGCCGAACGGGTGTCCCTGGCGCTCGCCCAGCCCAAGGGGCGATGGTGGACGCGCCTGACCGGCTGAGGCGAACAACGTCCCGCTAGCCTTGTCGCCCCGCGCTGCGCACGCCAGAAGGCGTATCGCCGAAACGGCGGCGGATATGGCGGTTGAAATGCGAGAGGTCGCCAAACCCGGCCGCGAAGGCGATTTCGGTGATGGTCATCGCGGCGCAGCGCGGATCGCGCAGATCGCGCAACATGCGCCACAATCGCTGTTCCAGCACGAAACCAGAGAACGTCATCCCCTCGGCCTCGAAATGTATCTGAAACCGGCGCGCCGAAATCGCCAGATGCCTGCCGACGCGTCCGGCATTCAGATCGACATCGCCAAGGTGATGCAAGATATAATCCATCGCGAGACGCAACCGCGCGGCGCGGCGGCCTCCGCGCAATTCGACGTCGGCTCCCGAGCGTATCGATTGCGTCGCCGACACGAACAGGTCCGCCAGATGGCGCCCGACGAGGCGTCCGGTTGCTTTGTCCGCCGTCGGCGGGCTGCGGATCGCCAGCTCGAGGTAACCGATCAGCAGCCGCCCTGCGGCGCTTTGCGCATCGACGGCGCCGCTGGAAGGGCGTTCACGATCGCACAAACACGGCCGAACGAGGTGTCCGGGCAAGACGAGACTGAAAGTTTCGGACGGATTCAAACGATCCCCGACGGCGCCAAACTTCGAGGTCTGGTAAGCGTCGCTGAAAATCGCTTGACCAGGGCCGATGGCGTCAACGCCGTCAGGGTGCGAAAAGCTGAAGTTGCCGCTCTTGGAAACAACCATCATGTACATGTCGGGAGCGTCGCGACACTGCGCCGCCGTGCGACGGTATTCGTCGCGGCCGCCGCCTCCCCGAACCGTGACCAGATTGACCTCGCCAATCCGCCCGATCGTCATGGAGCGGTCGATTTGGCGGCTCGGCGTGGTCGTAGCGTCCATCTTGCGAACCTTGCCGCAAACGACCTCCCGCCAATAAGCGAGTCGATCCCGCTCAGACACGTCAGCGGTCGAGTATTGCACCAAGGCGCTGTCAACATGACAAATACTCTTCCATAGGCAGATAAATACGGCAATTCACGTTGCGTCTTGCTTATTTGATAGCTTGCGGCCGCGCTGCGCCGCCCCCAATGGTCGGGAGGCATCGGCTAGAGCGCGGTGCTAGCGCAGTAACAAAACGCAAGAATTCGGGCTTTGCGCGCGACGCATAGCTATTTTCGCGTTTGGACGTTCCATTCGACCTTGGAGGCGCGCTAACTCTGCCGCGTCGCCACCGGTCGCAGGGCGCGTTGACCGAATGCTACGTTTCATGGCGGTGCATGGATGAGCAAAGCTTGGAACAGTTACGACCAGACTCAAAAAAATTCTATATTTCAATATCTTGGCGTCTCGCATTCATCGATTGGAATCCTGGCGGCTTGCATTGACCTGATGGTCATCGTCG
>JAYUFK010000127.1:0-15552 GCA_043739325.1 Methylocapsa sp.
CGTGAAAGAAAGCCGCCGCGAATCATCCCCCAAAACGAATCCAGAAATCAATCCGTGGCAAGAAAAATCTCGGCCTCTCAATGAGTCAGGGTATACACCAGATAGGCATAGCGCGGCGAGACGAACTTGCGCACGCCGGGTTCCTTCTGGCGTCTGCCAGCTAGTGGAAATACAAGGAGATTTTGCAGACTGTTGTAAATAGACGAGCGCACGCGCAGGGCCGATGCCGGACTTTCCTCGTGAATCGCGTTGGCGATGTTGGCGATATCTTTTATCGCGCGTCGCGCAAAACGCAGCTTCACAGATCGAAGCGACCGAAGGCGGCGGCAACTTCGGCGTCGGTTGCGAATTCGCGGCAGCGGGCTTGCGCCAAGCCTTCCAGAATATCGGTAAGATGCGCGGGATCGATGTCCTCCGCTTCGCCTTCATCGGATTGCGCGAGGCGCAACATGATCCGAGCTATCTCGTCCTGATCGTCAGGAGGCAAACGGCGCACCGTGTCGAAGGCTTGATCGAGGAGTTTTGTCACAGATCGAGCATAGGCCTGGATCGACGAAGGGGAAAGAAAATTATGGCGTCAGTAAACAAATCTGGGAGGCAACGCGCGCGCCTTCACCCCCGATGATACGGGTGCCCCGCCATGATCGATAGCGCGCGATACATCTGCTCCGCCGCCATCACCCGCACAAGCTGATGCGGCCAGGTCATCGCGCCGAAGCTGATAGTCTTATCGGCGATTTCGCGCAGGCTCGCCGCCAGCCCATCCGCGCCGCCGATGACAAGCGTGTAAGCGCTCACCGCATTGTCGCGCGCCTTTATAATGTCTGCCGCGAATTGCGGGCTGGTCATCGCCTCGCCGCGCTCGTCGAGCAGGATCAGCCGAGCGCCTTTCGGAATCGCGACGAGAATCGCGCGGGCTTCTTCGGCCTGGCGATCGGCGGCGCGGGGCGCGCGTCCCTCGTCAAGCTCGCGCAGATCGACGCCCTGAAAGCCGAGCGGGCGCGCCAGATCGCTCAGGCGTTTGAAATAACGCTCGAACAGCTCACGCTCTGGGCCGGCCTTAAGCTTGCCGACGCCGATCAGCGCGAGGCGCACCGTCTATCTCAGGCTTTGCCGGCGCGTTCGTGCGGGCGATCGTCGCCCCACATCTTTTCGAGATTGTAGAACTGCCGCACATCGGGCTTGAAGACGTGGATGATGATGTCATAGGCGTCGATCAGCACCCAGTCGCAATGCGGCAGGCCCTCGACGCGCGGCGCGCGCAGGCCGGCGGCTTTCCAGGCGCGGGCGATGTGATCGGCAATGGCGCCGACATGCGTGCTGGAGCGCCCGGTCGCGACGATCATCGTATCCGCCAGGCTGGTCTTGCCCGCCAGATCGATCGAGACGATGTTTTCGGCCTTGGAATCTTCGAGGCTGGTCAGCGCGATTTTTCCGAGATCCGGTCCGGCTTTCACCGGATCGGCCTTGGCGGCCCGGGTGCGGCGCTTCGGGGCGGCGATTTCGGTCTGGGGCGATAGAGTCAGTGGTTCAGTCCTCCTGCGAGCCGCGATTCGCTGCTCGCTGTCCCCCAACATGACCCCGCATGGCGGGCTTTTCAAGCTTTGCCGTCGGGGTTTGGCGTATCGGCCCTTAATGCCGAGGACGAAAGCGTCGATCGGGGACCGTGCATGAACAGGAAAGCCGGAGGTCGCATCAAAGCGAACCGGCCCGCGTCGCGTTCGGCGGCGCGGTAGCGCGAAAGGGTCGCTCCGGCGTGACTGGTGGCGGAGCGCAGCGTCGATCCCGGTCGGTCGATGACCGCGATCGGCGCGAGGCGGGCGATATCGCGCCAGTGCCGCCAGTGGTGGAATTGCTCGAGATTGTCGGCCCCCATGATCCAGACGAAATGCACACCGCGTGCGTGCTTCACCAACCAGCGGATCGTGGCGTAAGTGAAGCGTGCGCTGATTTCCGCCTCGAAACCGGTCACGGCGATGCGTGGGTCGACGATGCGGGCGCGGGCCGCCGCCATGCGGGCTTCCAAATTCGGTAAGCCGCTGTTTTCCTTCAGCGGATTGCCAGGGGTGACGAGCCACCACAGTCTATCGAGTCGCAGGCGCTGCAGCGCCAGGTGGGAAATCAGCAAATGGCCGTCATGCGCGGGATTGAACGAGCCGCCGAGCAAGCCGATTTTCTGGCCGGGCGCCCAGCGCGGCAGTCTTACGACCATGGGCGCTCCAGCACGACCTGCGCCTCGATGCAGGCCGCCGGCAGCGCGGCGCCGAGCTTGCGGTTAAGCGCCCACCACCAGCGATGCTCCTCGAGCGGGCGCAGGATGCCCCCAGAAACGATGCGGAAGCCGCGCGCTTCGACAAACCGGAGCTTGGTGTGGGCCCGCAGCAGCGCTTTCAGATTGCGAAGCGTGAATTCCTGAACATGATCGCGGTGTTTCGTGTGCCCGACCAATTTGTCGAATGCCGGGACAAGGTGCCGGCGAGCGAGATGCAGCGGCGGCAGAAAGATCGGCACGCCGACGAACACCCGGCCGCCCGGCTTCACCAGCCGGCCAATCGTCGCCATCGGCATTTCGAGATCTTTGATGTGTTCCAGCACTTGCTCGCAGACGACGACATCGTAGCTGGCGTCGGCCAGCTCTGGATAGCCCTTCGTCAGGTCGCCGATAAGCATGTTCCGATAAAGCGAAACGTCGACGTTATACTGCATGTAGAGGTCGGTGGCGTCGATGTCGATCGTCTTGTAATTGGCGCGCGCCCGCAAGTGCATTGGGGTCGCCCCGCCTCCGCTGCCGATATCGAGGACGCCGAGCCGGCGCCCGGCGCCCGCCGCCTGTCCGGCGAGCGCGTCGATGTCATGGGCCAGCGCGTCGTAGCGCGCCTGCCGCAGGCTGTAGCGCTCTGGCCGCTTGGGATCGACGCCATAGGCCAGTCTGACGTTGGATGAGGTCGTGTCGGCGCTCATTCAGGGTCTCGCTCGTTTCGCCAAGCGCACCTAGCGTATTTCCTTGCGGATGGCGAGGACGATGCAGGCGACGCGGTGCACGGACCCGGGCGATCCGCGACCGTGAACCGAAAATTCCTTCTGTTCCCCCGCGCCGTCAGGCCATTGCGAGGGGCCCTTGGCCTCAAGCCGCGGCGGCCGCGCCGCTGACGCCCTCGAAGGCGCCCGGTTTCAATTCGCAATAAAGCAAGCGCGCCAGATCCACGGGGCCGGGCAGCGTGACCCTGCCGGCCGGACACCGCTTGAAACCCATGCGCGCATAGTAAGGCTCGTCGCCGACAAGCAACACCAGGCCGACGCCGAACTCCCTGGCGGCAACGAGGGATCGGTTGACCAGCGCCTCGCCGATGCCTTGCGAGCGGAACACCGGCTCGACGATCAGCGGCCCGAGCAACATCGCCGGCGTCCCGCCAACTGAGATCGGCGTCATCGCGTTGGCGCCGACCAGTAACGTGCCGACGCGCGCGACAAAGCTCAGCGAAGGTTCAGGCGTCACCGCCTCGCGAATGCGATACGCCGTGCGCGCAAACCGCCCGGGGCCAAAGACGCGCTCGTTGAGCCGCTCGATGGCGTCAGCGTCGCCAGGGCTTTCGGGTTCGAGGACGAGAGGGATGTCGGTCATGGCTATTTCAGCTTGGATTGGGTCCGGACACCGGGCCGACGTTAGTTGAAGGCGAGCTGTGTGGCGAGGAGCGTGAGCAAAATAAGGTTCGGACGCGAACTTTGCAATTACGGTCGCGCTAAGCTATAGGTTAAGTTTCCGTTACGTTAGTCACTTCAGAGTTCGTATTTTTCAAGCTTTTATTTCCGTTCGCTCAGGAGACGAATTTTCATGTTCAAGACATTGGCGGGCATCGCGGCCCTGACGATCGCGGCTTCGAGCGCGCTGGCGGCCGACCTGCCAACCAGGAAGCCCGCGCCGGCGCCGGTTTTTGCTGCCGCTCCCGTGTTCAGTTGGACCGGTTTCTATGTCGGCCTCAATGGCGGATATGCTTGGGGAACTTTTAGCGGCAGCGGCTCCGGCTTGCTGGCGAATCCCAAGGGCGGCATGTTGGGCGGCACGATCGGCTACAATTACCAGTACGGCAATTATGTGATCGGCTACGAAGGCGATGTCGATTATACCGACACCGATTGGATCAAGGGACGGCGGACCAGCGCGCGCGGCGTTATCGGTTCGGTCCGCGTTGACGATTCGCTCATCACCGAACGCCTGCGCCTCGGTTATACTTGGGATCGTGTGCTTCTGTTCGTAACAGGCGGCTACGCAGGCGCCGACGTCGATGCGGCGTTGGTCGATCCGGCCCGCGGCGCCTGGACAACTGGCAACTGGTCGAATGGCTATGTTGTCGGCGCTGGCCTCGAATACGCCTTCACCAACAACATCTCCGCTAAGGCTGAGTATCTCTACGCCGGATTCGATTCGCATCGCTATTTTGGCGGAGCCGATAGGGCGAAGGGGTCGTTGGGCCTTTCAATGGTCCGCGTCGGCCTGAACTACCATTTCTGACCTGGACCGTTGCAACAGCGCCATCGACTCGCGCAAGCGGGAGATTGCGCTTTGCCGCCGTGGTCCCACTCCCGAATAAGCAGCGCCCCGCGCAATGCGGCGAATAGCTTATTGTCTGGGCCGGCCAAGGTCGCTTAGGGGCGCGGCCCGCGGAAGCGATCATCGCGACTGACTGAAAATGCGCTGGAAACGTGCAGCCAAAGGGGCATGATTGCCATACAATTGGCACAAAATCGTCACAAGTATTTATGGAGCGCCGAATCGGGCCGTAGTAGAAGAGCGAATTCAATCGTCGGCAAATGGGGCAGATCCCGGTCGTCGACTGACGAAGCAGCATTACATTGAAGGCAGGTGAATCTCGTTCGTTACGAGGTTGCCGATGTTGTTCAGGCTTGGCTCCTGTGTGCAAAACTCTCGAGCGGCGACAGCGCGCCTCCCGGTGAGTGCGGCTGCCTTTGCCGCCGCCAGCGGCTCCGCTTCGATCCAGACAGCGCAATCAATCGCGCGGCGCATCAAGCGCCAACACGAAGGCGCAGCGCCAGATCTCGATCCTGCCCGCAACGGCGCCTTCAAGCGGGCGCCGCCCGCCAACCTGATGTGACGCAATTCCGCGCGGGAGATGGTGGGCTCCCGCGCGGATTAGTCCATCCCATCGCAACGGAGGAGCGCTACGATGAAAATGCGGCAATTGATATTTTCCGGTTCGGCCGGCGCGATCCTGTCCCTGCTGGCGGGTCCGGCTCTCGCGGATTGCTCGTCTCTGCCGGGCTGGTCGGCGCTGAAGACCGCTCTTACCAGTTCGATCACCGCGACCGGCGGAGCCAACGGCGGCCTTGGTTTCAACATGTGGGGCGCGATCGTCGCTAACGACGGCAGGGTCTGCGCTGTCGCCTTTACGGGGGCCAACTATACCTCGCAGTTTCTGGGCAGCCGGGTCATTTCCGCGCAGAAGGCAAATACCGCCAATGACTTCAGCCTGGGCCACAACAGCACGCCCGCTCTCAGCCTGTTCCCCAAGGGTCTTGCCTTGTCGACGGCCAATCTGTACTCGGCCGTGCAGCCTGGCGGGAGCCTCTACGGCCTGCAGGCAAGCAATCCGGTCGACACATCGGTCGCCTACGCCAACAGCCATCGCGAGGGCGAGGATCCAGCCAGCGCCGGTTCGTTCGGCACGAACAACGATCCGATGGTTGGCCTGCGCATCGGCGGGGTCAATGTCTTCGGCGGCGGTCTCGCGCTCTATCGTGGGGGCGTGAAAGTTGGAGCGGTTGGCGTCAGTGGCGACACGTCCTGCACCGATCACATGGTCGCCTGGCGCGTCCGCAACCATCTGAATCTCGATCAATTCAATGGTGTGGCCGGAGTGTCAGGAGACACCACGCGCCCTGACAACATCATTTTTGACATAGCGCCCAATCCAAGTGGCGATGCAGGCGCCGCCCCGAGCGCGGGCGGCTTCGGCCATCCAAAATGCTTGAACTCTCCTGATCCCAGCGTGCTTCCGGTCGTGCAGTAGCGAAACTGCAAGCGCGGTCCACCGGCAAGTCTGGTTGAGCGTTGGTCCGGATGTCGCGCGGCGCAATCAGGTTTGCGCCTTGTGGGGAGTTCGGGGGCTAGGGCGTTGCGCGTCGTCGCGACAATTGCCGCAGCCCCCGTTCTTGCAACGCGCTCCGGAGGGTCGTTTGGCGAAGCGGCAACGTGTACTCCCAGAGTTATTTCTTTTTGAAAGGCAGAATTTGTGCTATGGTGAAGCCCTTCGGTCCTCAGCGTCGGGGGCCGGGTGTTTGGCCCACGGCGAGCAAAGGCTTGCATGAATTGCAGCTCGCTCTGATTCCTTATCGACGCCGCAACTCGACGAGAAAACGTGCGTGATTTGGCGCCCAATGTGCTGATGTTGCAAGCGCGCGAACCAAAGTGCGAACTTCCCTTGGGTCGGCCCTTCCCCCTACGCCAGCCCGACCCTACATAGGGCGTAAGCTGCTTTTCGCGGCGAATCATTCATCGTCTGGTCCTGGCGGCGTTGCTTCGGGGCGCGGCCGGGAGCCGATCAAGGGGGCGGTCATGAATTTGGAGAAGTATACGGAACGCGCGCGCGGCTTTGTCCAGAGCGCGCAGTCGTTGGCGCTGCGTGAAGGCCACCAGCAGTTCACGCCGGAACATTTGTTGAAGGTTCTGTTCGACGACGAGCAGGGCCTCGCCGCCGGGCTCATCGATAAGGCAGGCGGGCGCTCGCGCGATGCGCTCGTGCAAGTCGAGCTGGCGCTGGCCAAACTGCCCAAAGTGCAGGGCTCGGGCGCCGGGCAGCTCTACCTCGCTCCGACAACGGCGCGGCTATTCGATAATGCCGAGAAGATCGCGCAGAAGGCGGGCGATTCCTTCGTCACTGTTGAGCGTCTTTTGCTTGCGCTGGCGATGGAAAAGGGCGCGGACGCCGCCAAGATTCTCGCCAACGCCGGCGTGTCGGCGCAGACGCTGAACGCCGCGATTGAAGATTTGCGCAAAGGCCGCACGGCGGATTCCGCCAGCGCCGAGAACGCCTACGAAGCGCTGAAGAAATATACCCGCAACCTCACCGACGCGGCCCGTGCCGGCAAACTCGATCCGGTGATCGGGCGCGACGAAGAAATCCGCCGCACGATGCAGGTGTTGTCGCGCCGCACCAAGAACAAACCGGTGCTGATCGGCGAGCCCGGCGTCGGCAAGACCGCCATCGTCGAGGGCCTGGCGCTACGCATCGTCAACGGCGACGTGCCGGAATCGCTCAAGGACAAGAAGCTGTTGTCGCTCGACATGGGCTCGCTCATCGCCGGCGCCAAATATCGCGGCGAGTTCGAAGAGCGCCTGAAGGCTGTGCTTAATGAAGTGACGGCGGCAGAGGGCGGCATCATTCTATTCATCGACGAGATGCATACGCTCGTCGGCGCCGGCAAGGCCGACGGCGCGATGGACGCTTCGAACTTGCTCAAGCCCGCGCTGGCGCGCGGTGAATTACACTGCATCGGCGCGACGACGCTCGATGAATATCGCAAGCACGTCGAGAAGGACGCCGCGCTGGCCCGGCGCTTCCAGCCGGTATTCGTTTCCGAGCCGAGCGTCGAGGATACGATCTCGATCCTGCGCGGCCTCAAGGAAAAATACGAGGTGCATCACGGCGTGCATATTACCGACGCCGCGATCGTCGCCGCCGCGACTTTGTCGCACCGTTACATCGCTGACCGGTTCCTGCCGGATAAGGCGATCGACCTCATCGACGAGGCCGCCTCGCGCCAGCGCATGCAGGTCGATTCCAAACCGGAAGAGCTCGACGAACTCGATCGGCGCGTCATCCAGCTCAAAATCGAGCAGGAGGCGTTGAAGAAGGAGACGGACGCCGCCTCAAAGGATCGCTTGACGAAACTGGTGGCGGAACTCGCCGACCTGCAAGAGCGGTCTGACGTGTTGACGGCGCGTTGGCGCGCCGAAAAGGACAAGCTCGGCGCCGCGCAAAAGCTGAAAGAGCAATTGGAAACCGCGCGCAACGACCTGGCGCAGGCGCAGCGCAAGGGCGATTTCGCCGAGGCCGGCAGGCTCACATATGGCATTATCCCCGATATCGAGAAAAAACTCGCCGCCAAGGAAGCGCAGGGTCCCGACAATCTTGTCGACGAGGCTGTGACGCCAGACCACGTCGCGCAGGTCGTTTCGCGCTGGACCGGCATACCGGTCGACAAGATGCTCGAGGGCGAGCGCGCCAAACTGCTGCGGATGGAAGAGGAAATCGGCAAGCGCGTTGTCGGCCAGGCCGAAGCGGTGCGCGCGGTTTCCACCGCCGTGCGCCGCGCCCGCGCGGGCTTGCAGGACGCCAACCGTCCGATCGGTTCGTTCATGTTCCTCGGGCCGACGGGCGTCGGCAAGACCGAGCTGACAAAAGCGCTGGCTTCGTTCCTTTTCGACGACGACACGGCGATGGTGCGCGTCGACATGTCCGAATACATGGAGAAGCATTCGGTTGCCCGCTTGATCGGCGCACCTCCCGGCTACGTCGGTTACGAAGAGGGCGGCGCCCTAACGGAAGCGGTGCGCCGTCGGCCCTATCAGGTCGTGCTGTTCGATGAAATCGAGAAGGCCCATCCGGATGTGTTCAACGTCTTGCTGCAGGTGCTCGATGACGGGCGGCTGACGGACGGGCAGGGGCGCACGGTGGATTTCCGCAATGTGCTGATCGTCATGACGTCGAACCTTGGCTCGGAATATCTCGTCAACCAGAAAGAGGGCGAGGAATCGAAGGCGGTGGAGAAAGATGTGATGAACGCCGTGCGCGGTCACTTCCGTCCCGAATTCATCAACCGCGTCGACGAGATCATCCTGTTCCATCGGCTGCGGCGCGAGGACATGGCGGCGATTGTCGACATTCAGTTCAAGCGGCTCGCCAAGCTGCTCGAGGATCGCAAAATCACGCTGTCGCTCGACGCCAAGGGCCGGCAGTGGCTCGCCGACGAAGGCTACGATCCCGCATACGGCGCGCGGCCGCTGAAGCGCGTGATCCAGCGTTTCGTGCAGGATCCGCTGGCGCACATGCTGCTGGCGGGCGAGCTTGGCGATGGCGCGGTTGTGAAAATCGGCGCTCCGGATGGCGCGCTGACGATCAACGGCAAAGCGTTCGGCGCGGCCCATGAAGCGCCCGCCAAGCCGGGCAAGGCGTCAACGATCGTACATTTCCCCAAAGGCGCGTAACGCTCGCGCCAGAAACGCTGCGCTGCAAAGGACTGGTTGATGAATAGTGCGGGCCTTACAGGTTTTCTTGGCGGTTCGCCGGGCGTCGTCGCGCTTCGGCTGGTTGTGGTGTCGTTCATCGTTGGCGCGGTGCTGGCGATGTTTGGCTTCGAGCCATGGGATATCATCGCCAGCGCCGAGCGCATGGCGCGCCGGCTCATCGAGTATGGCTTGAGCGATTTTCATCAGGTCTGGCGCACGCTTCTAACTGGCGCGGTCGTCGTCATTCCCGTGTGGTTCGTTTTGCGGCTGCTCGACGCAAGGCGTTCGCGCTGAATTATTCCTCGCGGATCGCCCATTCGCGCGCGCCTTTCCCGGTGAGGTCGCCGATCCGAGCGAGGCCTCGCGAAGTCAGAGCCAGGGAAAGTCCGTCGAGGATTTCGTCGATCAGCGGAAGGCCGCGATAGACCAGCGCGGTGTAGAGTTGCACGAGGCTGGCGCCCGCCTCGATCTTGGCGATCGCCGACGCTGCGCTATCGACCCCGCCGCAGCCGATCAGCGTCAACGCGCCCTCGGCGCGTATAGAGGCGCGGGCCAAGGTTCGCGTTGAGAGTTGGAACAGCGGACGCCCGGAAAGGCCGCCAGCTTCGCGGGCGTTGGCGTTTTTCAGGCCTAAGGGGCGGCTGATTGTTGTGTTGGAAACAATCAGTCCATCGATCCTGCGCGCCCGGGCGATGCCGACGATGTCGTCGAGCGTCATAAGGTCGACGTCGGGCGCCATCTTGATGACGACGGGTCGCTTGTTGGCGCACGCCTCGCGCGCGTCGATCACCCGCGCGACGAGATTGTCGAGCGCGTCACGTTGTTGCAGATCGCGCAGACCCGGGGTGTTGGGCGAGGATATGTTGATGGTGAAATAGCTTGCGACATCCTGGAACGTCTTGATGCCCAAGACGAAGTCGTTGACCCGGTCCGCTGCATCCTTGTTGGGGCCGATGTTGACACCGATGATTCCGGCTGGGCGCGACGCCGCCATTCGCGTGTGAGCCCGCTCGTACCCTTCGTTGTTGAAGCCAAGCCGATTGACGAGAGCGCCGTCCTCGGGAAGACGAAACAGGCGAGGACGTGGATTGCCGGCCTGCGGGCGTGGCGTCAGCGTGCCGACTTCACAAAATCCGAAGCCTACGCTGAGCAGGCCGCCGGGGACTTCAGCATTCTTGTCGAAGCCCGCCGCCATGCCGAGCGGATTGGGAAATTGTAGCCCTAGAGTTGTGATCGCGAGTCGCGGGTCGTTCCTGCGCCCGGACGTTGGAGGCGCGAAGCGCAGCCCCGCGATCGCCGCCCGATGCGCCGTTTCGGGCGCAAGCCGCATCAGCAACGGTTGCGCCAAAGCGCTGAGCGCGCGCATCACGTTTCGAGCGACCCCAAGAAGTGCCGCCTGTCAGGACCCAGCGGCAGGGCGCGCCGCCAACGCACCGCCGACATCGGCAGCGCCGCATAGAGATGCGGGAAGAGCGCGCCGCCGCGCGACACTTCCCAGCGCAATTGGGCGCCGAGCTTGTCGGCATCGACTGCGACCAACATCAAATCGTCGCGCCCGGCAAACCATTTTGCCGCTGTCTCAGGCGCCTGCTCTGCGGTTGAAAAATGGATGTACCCATCGGCGAGATCGACGGCGGCGCCCGTGAAGACGCCTGCTGCCTCGGCCGCACGCCATTCATCGGAGCCGACGATCTTGAAGATAAGGCTCATCGCGAGCGAACGGGCGCGCCGATCATTCCTGCAACATGCGCTTCAGCAGTTCGAGCTCGTCGTTCAGCGCCCGGTCGGCGGCCGACAGCCCCTCGATCTTGCGCACGGCGTGCAGCACTGTGGTGTGATCGCGCCCGCCAAACCGCCGGCCGATTTCTGGCAGGGATCGCAGCGTCATGGTCTTGGCGAGATACATCGCGATCTGCCGCGGCTTGACGACGGTGGCGGTGCGGCGCGACGACAAGATATCGGCGCGGGTCACGCTGTAATGGCTGGCGACGAGCTTCTGGATGTCCTCGATCTTGACGCGCTTGGGCTCGTGGGTGCGTATGAGGTCGCGGATCGCGATTTCGGCACCTTCGACAGTCAGCGGAACGCCGGTCAGCGTCGTATGTGCGAGCAGCCGGTTGACCGCCCCCTCAAGGTCGCGGCCGTTGGAATTGATAGCCCGGGCGACATAGGCGAGGACGGCGGGCGAAACGTCAAAATTCTGGTGCGTCGCGCGCGCCGCTAAAATGCGGGCTTCGAGAATTTTAATACGCAGCGGCTCGTCAAGAGCGCCCATTTCGACGCAAAGACCGCCGGCCAGACGCGAGCGAACCCGCTCCTCGAGCGACTCGAGATCGCCCGGCGGACGATCGGCCGCGACAACCACCTGGCGCCCGGCGTCGACCAAGGCGTTCAAGGCGTGGCAGAACTCGTTCTGGATAGATTTTCCTTGTAGGAATTGGGCATCGTCGAAAATCAGCAGATCGATTGAGCGCAAGCTCTCCTTGAAGGCGATCGCGGTCTGGGCTCGCAGCGCGGCAACGAAGCCGTACATGAACTTTTCCGCCGTAAGGTAGATCACGCGCCGGCCCTGGCTCGCGGCGGAATGCGCCAGCGCTTGCAACAAATGGGTTTTGCCGAGCCCGACCGCGGCATGCAGGTAAAGCGGGCTGAACGCCGGCGCTTGTCCCGGGCGGGTTTCAATCACGCGCTGCGCGGCGGCATAGGCCAGCTGGTTTGAGCGACCCACCAGAAACGACGAAAAGGTCAGTCGGCGATCCAACGGCGAACCGCCAAGGCCATCGCTCGAGGAATTGGCTTCGCTTCGCGGCGTGGTGGACCGCGCAGTGTCTTGTTCCGCCGTGGCTGAAGGTTTGGATGTCGGCGCACGCTGCTCCCTAGCGCTGTGCGCATTCGGATGTATTTCGACGACGCCGCTCGTGCGCGTTGATGAACGCACGGCGATGCTGAGGGCGTAGATAGTGCCGATCTCGCCACGCAACGCGACGAGGATGCGATCGCGGTAGTGCGACTCGATCCAGCTTTTCAGGAAGCGCGTCGGAACCGTGAATCTGGCGACCCCATTGGCCACGGCCTCGATGTCCAAACGGCCAAACCAACTATTAAATATGTCATCGCCGAGCTCCGCGCGCAGGCGGGCGCAACAGCGCCGCCATGCCGCTTCGGGATCATTCGATTGATCATTGGTGATACCGGGATTTCCTGCCGTAATCGGCGACAATTTCATGGTCATTGCAACATTCTTCTTGATTGCAGGGCCCGCCGCTACGCTGGCCGCAAGAACAAAGCCGGGTGGTATCAATTCAGGATTGGGTCCAAGGCAGCCCTGCGGCTTTCCAGCCGTCGACCGACCCTCGTCTCCGTTGGTCGTCAGGGGCGCCTTCGAAACCGCCGGCGATGTTAACGCAATGCTGCCGGCCAGCCGCGCTCATTGCAATCGCCGCAGCCTTCGACCGAGCGCCGGAACGGCAGAGAAATAAGACTGGCGTTGAAGCATTGCCGCCATTCTTGCCGATCGCTTCTTCCAATCGAGCGACAAAGTCGAGCGCTACCCGCATTGAGGGGTATTCCTGCCACTCGATAAAAATCGGCTCCTTGTCGATGCTTGAAAGGTCGGGCGCCCCTACAAATGCCCATTCTGGCTTGGTGCGAACGTCGACCAACAGAGCATCGCGGTCTTTCGTGAGCAATTCATAGGCGTCAGTTGCAGAAATGTCCCCAGCATATCCACCTGCCCCTGTACTGGTCATACCCTCTCCTCCCACAGTCACTCACTGTGGCGAACGAAACAGATTTTTTGGCATTGCTGAAGACCATCAAACAAAAATCATGTCTTGCGAGGGTCAATCAGCAGTATAATGTCTCAGTTTGGCAAACAAAACCCGCATTCAAACAAAAGCGTTATTTAACAATGTTACGAGGCGGAACGGTTATACACACGAAGACGATGTACACTGCCCCCGTTTCTTTCAACAAGTGGAATATCGCATGGACCTCCGAGAGGGGCAACTGGGCAAGCGCAAAATTTTGCCACAATTCCGAGATGATCGCGCCACTGAAATGTCCACTCCCCGGTTCGGGCTATGCAACGCCTTGAAAAACAGGCGATCTTCAAAACGCGTCCCTTGTCGCGCGCCGAGGCGCGATTTAATGCGTGACTTTTTTGTCGCGGTACTTAATCGAGCGATATCACCCATGCGGCGACCAACGGATAGGCTTTTGCTTTTAAGGTATTGTTAAATAAGGACTTTCTATGGTCTCTTGATTCTGAACGGCGGCGATCATATTTCTGTTGTAAATTTGTCGCATGAACGAAAAATTAACCATCGGCCCGCGATGGGCATGGGCCCAAACCGCGCACGCCGCGCGCGCGTATCCTGCCAGCAGGAGGTTCACACGGAAGATTGGAGCGCCCGGCAGTATCTACGTTTCGAGGCTGAACGAACCCAACCCGCGATCGACCTGTTGAACCGCGTTCCCCAGGGTTCGCGATCACTGATCGTCGACTTGGGTTGCGGTCCGGGCAATTCGACGCGACTGCTCGTCGAGCGATTTCCAGCGAGCGAGACTTTGGGCATCGACACTTCGCCCGACATGCTGGCCACTGCGCGCCAGAATTTGCCGTCTTTGGTGTTTCTTCGAGCATCCGCGCAGACGTGGCGTGCTGCAGCGCCCATGGATCTGATTTTCGCCAATGCGGTCATGCAGTGGGTTCGCCATCATTTGAATGTCATGGCGGATCTCCTTGGGCAATTGGCCCCCGCTGGCTGTTTGGCGGTGCAAATGCCAGACAATTTCAACGAATCGCTGCGCGCCTCAATGCGCGAAGTCGCGTCGCGGCCGGCATTTCGCGACAAACTGGCCAAAGCCGCCGCGCGGCGCGAAGAAATCGGGACGTTTTCCGACTATTTCGAACGGTTGGCGCCGGCGTGCGAGCGCTTCGACATTTGGCGCACGACTTATGTTTACCGCCTCGCCGGGCCGGGCGCGATCGTCGAGTGGGTCAAGGCAACAGGTCTGCGCCCGTTTCTCGAACCATTATCGGCAAGCGAACAGGAAGCATACCTGACGCAATACGCCGAAGTGGTGGCGCGCGCTTATCCGCCGCTCGCCAATGGCGATGTGCTCCCGCCATTCCCCCGACTGTTCGTAATTGCCGTTCGCCAACGTGGTTAATGGGGTGTTAACGCCATTCTGCGAGTCTACGGCGGCAACGAAGGGAACGGCGCGATGACCATTTCGATCTGCCGGAAGATCATTTGTGCGGCCGCGTTTGCGATAGCGATCGGGTATGGCGCCGGCGCAATGGCGCAGGACAGGGGTGCAATCGACGCCGCGCCGTCCCCGCCGTTCGTCAACTCGGACGATCCGAAGCTTCCGGCAAAACAGGTTTTTGGCCGGGCGATGACGCCGACGGAAGCGCAAACGCGCTCGATCGGGTTCTATTCCCGCGGCTGCCTTGCCGGCGCCAAGGCGCTGCCTGTCGACGGCGAGAGCTGGCAGGTGATGCGGCTGTCGCGCAATCGCAACTGGGGCAACCCCGCGATGATCGATTTTCTCGAGCGCTTCTCGCGCAAGGCGGCAAAACAGGGCGTCTGGCCGGGAATTCTGGTTGGCGATATCTCCCAGCCGCGCGGCGGTCCCATGCTGACCGGCCATCTCTCGCACCAGATCGGCCTCGACGCCGACGTCTGGCTGACGCCGATGCCCGATCGCACGCTTTCGCGCGCCGAGCGGGAGGAAATGTGGGCAGTCAACATGGTGACGGACGATGGCCTCGGCGTCGAACGCGCGCACTGGTCCGAGCGGCAGGCCGGCATTATCAAGGCGGCGGCGGAAGAGCCGGAAATTGACCGCATCTTTGTCAACGCCGCAATCAAGAAGGCGCTATGCGAGACTTCGGCCGGAGCGCCGTGGATGACCAAAGTGCGCGCCTATTGGGGCCACAATTACCATTTCCACATCCGCATCAAGTGTCCGGCGGGGCAGGACAATTGCCAGGCGCAGGAGCCCGTGCCGCCGGGCGACGGCTGCGACAAATCGCTGAACTGGTGGTTTACCGACGAAGTCCTGCACCCACGGGTCGATCCGAACGCCAAACCCAAACCACCGCTGACGCTCGCGCAGATGCCGCCGGCCTGCCGGCAGGTCGCGCTGGAGAAATGAGGCGGCCTTAGAGCACTTTCACGTCGGATAGCGATATCCGATGTCGGCGAGGTAGTTTGCGCATTCGGCGGGCTGGAATGTTTTGAGGGCGTCGGCGATGGCCTCTTCGAGTTTATCGAGGGTTCGTGCTGCGGCCTTGCGCA